>NZ_CAFI01000095.1 GCF_000239775.1 Bradyrhizobium sp. ORS 375 | reverse complement strand
GCGCAATGCCGACCTCTATCGCTATCGCGCCCGCGACCTCGGCCGCAGGGGGCGCTGGGATCGCGCGGTGGCCGATTATGAGCGGGCGATCCGGCTCGATCCGAACAATCCCGCGCTGTTTCGCGAGCGCGGCCTCGCGCTTCAGCAGAAGGGCGAGCTCGACGAAGCGCTGGTCGATCTCGATCGCGCCGTGCGCATGAGCTTTGCAGATCCCGAGCTCTACTGCGATCGTGGCGCCATCTGGCTGGCGAAGGGCCGCTACGACCGGGCGCTCGCGGATTTCAACCAGGCGCTCAAGCTGAATCCGGCTCTTGCGGCGGCTGCCGCCCGCCGCGACGAGGCGCTCGCGCGCAAGCGCGACCAGCAGATTGCCGACGACAATCGCGCCCGCCCCGAGGCGTCCGAGACGACCGGCACGCTGCCTCCGGATGATCAGCCCAAGCGCAGCGCCCGCTGAGCCGCACGCTCGCAAACGCGCCGCCTGACATCCAGGAGATGCCGGGCAGCGTTATGGCGACATCGCTCTGCGTCATGCACGAGAGGCACCACCGCAGCCTGCGATCGAAGGAGCGTGCGATGAGCGTCTACATCTCCGTCACCGGCTTCCGCCCGCATCGCGGACTGCTGCGACTGGCGCGGTTCTGGTGGCACACGATGCGCGCCGTGCGTCAGGCGCGCGCGGCGCCCGGCAATCTCAGAGTCATGCTGCGTCCCGTCGACGGCATCTATCACACGCTGACGGTCTGGACCGATGAAGCCAGCATGCGCGCCTATGTCAGAAGCGGCGCCCACCGCCGCGCCATGATCGGCTTCCGCGACCTTGGCGGCGGGAAGACGCTCGGCTTTGCCGCCGACGCCGATCCCGGCTGGGACGTCGCCTACGCGCGCTGGCAGTGCGAGGCGCGGGAGGTGTGATTTATTAGTCGCCCGCAACATGGCTCCCGTCATTCCGGGGCAAGGCCGCAGGCCTTGAACCCGGAATCTCGAGATTGTTTTGCGCCCGTCCTCGAACAATCTCGGGATTCCGGGTTCAATCGCCATGCGCTTTCAGCGCATGACGATTGCCCGGAATGACGGTGCTGGCAGTCAAGAGATCCTAACTAACCCACCCGCCACTCCGGCACGCCGTCGGCGGCCATGGTGATCGTCCCCAGCATACCAACCGGCGTCCGGTCGAGATCCATCAGCTGCGCCAGCGTGGTCTTGTCCTGCGCGGGCACGCGCGCGAGCGTGCGCGCGTCCTGCTCGGTGCGCAGCATCACCACGCCATGCTCGACCTCGCCGTTGCGGTCATACAGCGCAGTGGCGCTCTCGACCTTGCCGCGGCCGCTCGCTTCGCTGACGAAGTCCGGCGCCACGGCGCGATGGCGATCGGCCTCCGCCTGCACGCTGACGTCCTGCGACAGCTGTGACGGCGGCTCGCGCGAGATCACCAGGGCATGATGCTTGGTGACGAAGCCGCCCTGGCCGTAGAGCAGCCCGCGTTTGGCGCCGCCGCGCAACCGCCGCACCATCGCGCAGGCCGCATGCGTCATGTAGGTGTTGAGCGGCGCCCCGAAGAAGGTCAGCCCGCCGGTCACGGTCGGCTCGACGTCGGCGCCGAGGCCGAGCGTCCGCCGCGCCATCTTCGGCACGCAGGGAAAGCAGCTGTAGAGCTCGATGACGTCGAACGCTGATCCCTTGCCGCCGACGAGGTGCATCGCTGCCTGCAAGACGGCGTTCTGCGGATGGCTCTCGGAAAACTGATCGCGCGTCAGGTAGTCGCGCGGATCCTCGGCGGAAGCGCCGCCGAGCGGATAGATCATGCGATTGTCGGCGACGCCTGTAGCGCGCGCCTTCGCCAGGCTGGTCAGGATCAGCGCCGCGCCCATGTTGACCATGGGATTGGCGACCATCAGCTTGGTGTAGGGCCAGGCGATCGGCCGGTTGTCGGCCGAGGCGGTGGTGATCTCCTCCGGCGCGAAGTGCCGCTTCAGCCAGGCATTGGGATTGTAGGCGGCCACCGCCGAGAAGCGGGACCACAGCTCGCCGGATTCGGCGAGCGCCTGCCGCGGTGTCTGGCCCCATTTGGCGGCGCTCGCGACCTCGTAGAACGGATACACCGAGACCGGGCGGAACACACCGAGCTTCACCGCCAGCGGCTTCTGGAACGCCGCGCCGCGCTTCGGCTCCTCGACGTCATGCGCGAACGGCGTCCACGGCAGGGTCACGCCGGCGCGCTCGGCCTTGGTCGCGGTTGACTGCGCCTCCGCGCCGCAGACGATGGCGACCTCGCATTCGCCGCGCGCGATGCGCAACGCGGCCTCGTGCAGATAACGGATCGGACTCTCGCCGCCGACCGGCCCGTAAGTGCAGTGCGCCGGTGTCACGCCGAGACGCTGCGCCAGCAACTGCTCGGGGTCGCGATAGCGCCAGCTGAGGAGGTTGACGACGTCGAGCGAGCCGGTGTCCTGCACGAGCTTGGCCCCGGCGTCATTTTCCGCGCGGCGGATCGCCTGCTCGAGCAGCGCGAGCGGCTCCAGCCCCTCGGCGAGGTCCTTGGGGCGATCGACGATCTCGCCGACACCGACGATGACGGGAATGCGTTCCGGGGGCAGGGCGGTGGCGGTCATCGGCGTTTCCAAACGGCAGCGGCCTGTGACGGGCCGTCATTGTTGTCTTGTCTCGGTTTTGTCATCGCAGGTTCGCTCCTGCAATGCAGAAAATGTGGATGGCGCCCGCGCGCGGCGCGGCTTCCGCTGCGCGGCATATGCGCTTAAAACGTCAGCTCCTTTTGCCGATCACGCCGGAGTCACCCGTGTCCGAACAGAACAGCTATGTGCCGCCGAAGGTCTGGACCTGGAACAAGGCCAGCGGCGGCCGCTTCGCCAACATCAATCGTCCGATCGCCGGCCCGACGCATGACAAGGAATTGCCTGTCGGCCGTCATCCCTTGCAACTCTATTCGCTGGGCACGCCGAACGGCGTGAAGGTCACCGTGATGCTCGAGGAGCTGCTGGCGCTCGGGCATGCGGGTGCCGAGTATGACGCCTGGCTGATCCGCATCGGCGAGGGCGACCAGTTCGGCTCCGGCTTCGTCGCGATCAATCCGAACTCGAAGATCCCGGCGCTGCTGGACCGCAGCGGGCCCGAGCCGATCCGCGTGTTCGAGTCCGGCGCGATCCTGGTCTATCTCGCCGAGAAGTTCGGTGCCTTCCTGCCCACGGAGCCTGCCAAGCGCGCCGAATGCCTGTCCTGGCTATTCTGGCAGATGGGCGCCGCGCCCTATCTCGGCGGCGGCTTCGGCCACTTCTACGCCTATGCGCCGATGAAGATCGAATACGCCATCGACCGCTTCGCCATGGAGGTCAAGCGCCAGCTCGACGTGCTCGACCGTCGTCTGGCCGAGAGCGAATATCTCGCCGGGCCGGACTACACGATCGCCGACATCGCGGTGTGGCCGTGGTACGGATCGCTCGCCAAGGGCCTGCTCTACGAAGGCGGCGAATTCCTATCGGTGCAGGACTACAGACACGTGCAGCGCTGGACCGACCAGATCGCGCAGCGCACCCCGGTGAAGCGCGGCCGCATGGTCAACCGCGTCTCCGGCGATCCCAAGAGCCAGCTCCACGAACGCCACGACGCCAGCGATTTCGACACCAAAACGCAGGACAAGATCGGACAGGGCACTTAGGGCTGCGCTCCAGCCCTTGTACTCCACGGTCATGCCCCGCGCAGGCGGGGCATCCAGTACGCCGTGGCCTCTCGGTCGATCACAGCTGCCTCTGGAATACTGGATCACCCGCCTGCTGTGATAACAGCTGAGATTGCATTTTGCAGCATCGTTGAGCTGGAGGGCGCGCCGAAATCGTCATTGTCGCGTCCGACTGTTCGAGTGCGCCGTGGGCACCGTCGACCCTCACATCCATCGGCGGTGGACACGCATCGCCTGACGGCGTTGTTTTGCTCACCCTGCGTGATCCCGAAGCCCGGATGAGCGGAGCGACATCCGAATTCGCCGACGCCGCGCGTGGGACCCCGGATATCGCTCCGCTCATCCCTGCTACAAAGCCACCGCCATCGATGCTTGCCGCACTGCAGCGGATCGCGATGGTTTGATCTCTGAAGCTCACGTCTTTTCTCGGCACGAGAGAATCGTGCAACTATCATCTCCAGCAGCAGTGCAGGCCGCATGCCGGGCGAGCTGAACATATCGTCTTGCGGTGATGACCCGCGCCATAACGACCACTCCGGAGGGAGTTGCATGATCGACAGACGTGATCTGCTCAAGGGAGCGGGGTTGGCAGCGCTGCTGAGCGGGGTCGGCGCGACCCGCGTGCTAGCCGAAGACAGCGTGACGTTGCCGTTCGCCAACGGCGAGCGTCCGCTGGTGAAGTATCCGCAGAAGCGGCCGATGATCGGCCTGACCAGCCGGCCGCCGCAGCTCGAAACTCCGTTCGGCGTGTTCAATGACGGCGTGATCACGCCGAACAACGCGTTCTTCGTCCGTTATCATCTGGCGGCGCTTCCCTACAACCTCGATCCGGACAAGTTCACGCTGGAGGTGAAGGGCAAGGTCGACAAGCCGCTCAAGCTGTCGCTCAAGGACATCCGCAAGCTGAAGGCGACCGAGATCGTCGCCGTCAACCAATGCTCCGGCAACAGCCGCGGCTTCTTCGAGCCGCGCGTCGCTGGCGGCCAGCTCGGCAATGGCGCCATGGGCAACGCGCGCTGGCGCGGCGTGCCGCTCAAGACCGTGCTCGAGATGGCCGGGATTCAGTCCGGCGCGAAGCAGGTCACCTTCAACGGCATGGACGGCCCGGTGGTCGACAAGACGCCGGATTTCGTGAAGGCGCTGGACGTCGATCACGCCATGAACGGCGAGGTGATGCTGGCCTATGGCATGAACGGCGAGGACCTGCCGTTCCTCAACGGCTTTCCGCTGCGTCTCATCGTGCCCGGCTACTACGGCACCTACTGGGTCAAGCACCTCAACGAGATCACCGTCATCGACACTGTCTTCGACGGCTTCTGGATGAAATCGGCCTATCGCATTCCGGATACGCCGAACAATGCGGTCGAGCCCGGCACGGCACCAAAGGCGACGATCCCGATCAACCGCTTCACGGTGCGCTCCTTCATCACGAGCGTGTCCGATGGCGCCAAGCTGAAGGCGGGGACGGCGATGCTGCGCGGCATCGCATTCGATGGCGGGAGCGGAATCAAGCAGGTCGCGGTCTCGACCGACGGCGGCCAGACCTGGACCGACGCGAAGCTCGGCAAGGATCTCGGGAAGTACTCGTTCCGGGAGTGGAAGCTGCCGGTGAAGCTGGCCGCCGGAGCCCACGAGCTGAAGGTGCGGGCCACCAGCAATGCCGGCGAGACTCAGCCGGAAACGCCGCGCTGGAATCCAGCCGGCTATCTGCGCAACGTCGTCGAATCCGTCCGTGTCACGGCCGCCTGAGGAGAATGACCATGCAACGGACGTCCTTCCTCCGCGTCACGCTGGCTGTCGGGCTTGGCTGCGTTGCCGGCACCCCCATCTCGCTCAAGGCTGCGCCGGTCAACTATAAGGTTCCGCAGGAAACGGCGGCCTTCAAGCCGGGACCTGATCTCGCCGTCGTGCAGGGCAATTGCACCGCCTGCCACTCATCCGACTACATCAAGACGCAGCCGCCGATGAAGAACAAAAAGGAGTTCTGGCAGGCCGAGGTCACGAAGATGATCAAGGTCTATGGCGCCCCGGTCGATGAGGCCGACGTCGGCAAGATCGTCGACTATCTCGCCACGACCTACTGACGATCCTGCTCAGCGGGGCAAGGCTCAGCCGGCCCCCTTCGCCGGCGGAAAATCCATCCGGTCGTTCGTCCGGCAATAGCGGTCGGCGAACATGCGCCCGACCGGATGGAACAGCTCCATCTCGACCCGCATCTTCTCGCTGTCCCACAATTCGTCGCGGATGTGGAAGGTGAGGCCCTCGCCAAGCACCAGCACGCGATCGCCGTTGACGTCGATCAGCTGCCAGATCTTGCATTCCATCGCGAACGGCGCGTCCGCCAGCCGCGGCACGCCGATAGTGCGCGACGGCGCGAGCTTCAGCCCGAGATGATCGGGCTCGCCGATCTCGGGCGGAAAGTCGCCGCCGGTCTCATGCATCGCCCGCGCCAGCGGCTCGTCGGTGATGTGGACGACGAACTCGCCGGAGCGGCGGATGTTGACCAGGGTGTCCTTGACCCGCCCATCGGGCCGCAGATTGATCGCGAACACGCACAGCGGCGGGTCCTCGCCGAGCACGTTGAAGAACGAGAACGGCGCGGCGTTGACGACCCCGGTCTCGCCCTTCGTCGTCACCCAGGCGATCGGCCGCGGCAGCACGAAGGAGGTCAGAATCTTGTAGCGCTCGCGCGGACTGAGATCGGTGGAGAGGTATTCCATGTTTCGCGGCCTCTGGTGCGTTGGTGCGCCGAGCGTAGTCGGCGACGCTGCGCTGCGGAAGCTGATAAAGCGGGCAGAGGCTGCGTGCATGAGCGGCGATCTCCCGCGAAATTCGGTGTTCCCTGGAACGGCTCCGGCGACGCCACGTTCGAACAGCACAGCAACGACAAATGGAGGTCACGCCGTGAAACCCATGATCAGCCTGATTGCGTGCGCGTTCGTCGTCTCGGCCAGCTCGGCCTGGGCCCAGGGCACGCAGCAGCAGACCACGACGCCACCGAGCGCGCAGAATTCAGGAGCAGGCATTCAGGGCGCGCCCGGTAACAAGAACGGGCCTTCGGCAACCGACTCGGGCACGGTGGGCTCGTCCTCGACGATCAACCGGCAGAACCCGGACGTCAGCTCCCAGGACCCGTCGAACATCAAGGGCATGCCGGGCAACAAGAACGGTCCGCCGGCCAAGAAGCCGCAGAACTAACAATGTCACACCGGATGGCGGCTGCGCGATTGCGCAGCTGCCATGCGCCATCTGCCCGTCGTGCCAGTTTGTCGCACGCGTGAGGCCTTGTGCCGTCGGGCAAATCAGATCGATCTTCCGCGCATCCTGCTTCGACACGAGGGGCGTATCGCGATCGTCACGAGACGTGAGGCAGGGATGCGGTGGGCGGATCGGATTGCAGCGCGGTCACACGCGCCGACGAACGATCGGGTTCGCACGGTGAAGTCGTATGGTCCTGGCATCCCGACGCTGATGCCAAGCGGGCGGTGATGATCCGCTCGTCACGGGGGCAAGACAGCCCGGTCCCCGGGGAGAGTACGTATAATCCGTCAAGCCACCGCGCGGGGAATGCCGGGTCGATCCGGCTGAACCTGTGGTACCTGCCGCCTGCATTTTGTTCGCAGGCGGGCCATGGGTGAGGCCATCGCCCGGCATTCCCTGCGCCCTCGCTTGTCGCGAGGGTCCCGATGAGCAGAGCTCGGGCGCAACGCGCCGCGAGGGCGCGGCGCGCTGGCGTCGTCAGGGCAGAGCGGCGGCCCCGTTGGTGACGATCAGATTGTCGGTATCCGCCGGCGCCAATTCGCTGGTCGCATCGCCGCCGAGATATTTGTCGAGCGTCGCCTGGATCCGCTCCCGCGCCGTATAGGGGCCGCGGTCGCTCATCCAGGTGTGCTGGAACTCGGTCTTGATGATGTCGATGCCGCTCTTCTTCCCAAGCTGCTTCGGCAGCACGTCCGGATCGGTCTTGAACTCGGGATCGTCGGAGCGGAACGACAGGATCTTCAGCTTGTCCCTGACCACGAAAGGCACGCGCAGATTGTCCAGCGTCACCACCTGCGAGACGATGTTCGGATGCTCCTTGGCGAAATACATCGCGGTGTCGCCGCCATTGGAGTGGCCGACCAGCGTGAGATGATCATAGTCGGCATTGGGATGCCGCTTCTTCATCTCGTTCAGGACGCACAGGATGTTGGCCTCGCCCTTCTTATAGACATCGAGCCGGCCGACATAGGGCAGGCCGACCTTGGTCACGAGCGGCGGATCGGTCGGCAGGTCCTGCTGCACGCTGGCGACGAGATAGCCCCGCGCGGCGAACACGTTCGCGAGGAAGGAATACTCGGTGTTCTTCACCGTGTTGCCGTTGCTGATCACGGCGACCGGCAAGCGCCACAGGCCGGCGTTGGCCTTCATCTCGTAGTCCTTGCGGACCGCGATGTCGACATTGATCGGCCGCTGCCGTGCAGCATCGAAGAACTCACGGCTCTCGTGCTGGATGCCCCATTTGGCCATCGCAAAGTAGCCGGCCACAGCCAGGGCAGAGACACAGGCCAAAACCGTCACACCGCGCTTCATGGCGTCCTTCCCTTGGAATTCTCCTCGTCATGTGATGAGGGACAACGCCTAGGTCACGGGGGCGTGGCAGGCTTGGCAGCATTAAATTTCGGAAATCTTGGAATAGAGCGCGGGAACAAATCCTGCTCTGGTGGACCGGCGCACCGGCCCACCGCACCTTCCGGCCGGTCAGAAAGCGGTATAGCCGCCGTCGATCACGAAGCAATCGGCGGTGTGGTACGACGATGCCTTGCTCATGAGGTATACGGCAATGCCGCCGAAATCCGACGGCTCGCCGAAGCGGCGCACCGGAATCCGCGGCATGACGTTGGCGACGAACTTCTCGTTGCCCATGATGCCTGCCGTCATGTCGCTCCTGATCCAGCCCGGCAGGATGGCATTCGCGGTGACGCCGTAGCGGGCGAGCTCGACCGCCAGCGCGCGGCACAGCGCGTTGATCGCGGCCTTCGTCGCGGCATAGTGCTCGTTGCGCGCGGTGCCGAACAGCGAGGCGAGACTCGATGTCGCAACCAGCCGGCCGAAGGGATCGCCGGCTTCGGCTCGGGCCGTCATGTGCTTCGCGGCGGCCTGGAAGGCGTGGAAGACGCCGTCGAGATTGGTCGCGAACATCGTGCGCCACTCCTCCTCGCTGCGCTCGATGAAGGGCTTGCGGCCGCCGCCGCCGATGCCGGCATTGGCGAAGCAACCGTCGACGCGGCCGAACGTGTCGAGCGTCGCCTTCATCGCCTCGGCGACGGAAGCCGGGCTGGTGACGTCGCAGATGCGCGTATCGACCTTGCCGGGCCCCGCGGCCATCGACGCCGCGGCCGTCTTGTTCTTCTCGGCGTTGCGGCCCCAGATCGAAACGTTGCAGCCACTGGACGCAAGTGCCTGAGCGATGCCGAGGCCTATGCCTCCATTGCCGCCGGTGACCACGGCCACACGGCCGGTGAGATCGAACATTGTCATGAGCGTTTCCGTGAGGTGTGAGCGCGCGATCAGCGCTTCGGTCATTTGGATGACGCAACCATGGACAAGCGAAGCGCAAAAATCAAATATGCTGCTCGAACCGGGCTGCGCTTCGTATTTCCGCCGCGAAGAATGCCGCCTTCGAAAAGCTCTTGAGAGGAAACCATGCAGTTCAAGCACGTCACGCTCGATTTCGACGGACCCGTCGCGGTCCTCACGCTCGATCATCAGGAGGTGATGAACGCGGTCTCGATCGACATGCTGGGCGGGCTCGGCGAGGCGCTCGACGAGATCGAGGAGAGGAAGGCCGAGGTGCGCTGCCTGGTCGTGACCGGGGCCGGCCGCGCGTTCTGCACCGGCGCCAATCTCCAGGGGCGCAACGCGCAGGCCAAGCCCGGCCGCAGCAATGCCGGCGCCGCGCTGGAGACCGCCTTCCACCCGTTCCTGCGCCGCTTGCGCAACCTGCACTGTCCGATCGTGACGTCGGTCAACGGCCCGGCGGCCGGCGCCGGCATGAGCTTCGCGCTGATGGGCGACATGATCCTGTGCGCCAAGTCCGCGTACTTCCTGCAGGCCTTCCGTCGCATCGGCCTCGTCCCCGACTGCGGCTCGACCTGGCTGCTGCCGCGCCTCGTCGGCAAGGCGCGCGCGATCGAGCTGTCGCTGCTCGGCGAGAAGCTGCCGGCCGAGACGGCGCTGCAATGGGGCCTCGTCAACCGCGTCTATGACGATGCGGCGCTGAAGGAGGAAACGATGAAGCTCGCGCATGAGCTTGCCAATGGCCCAACGGTGGCGCTGGCGCAGATCCGCCGGCTGTATTGGGACAGCCCGGAGAACTCGTTCGAGGAGCAGCTCAACGAGGAATTCCAGTCGCAGCGCATCGCCGGCAGCACGGCCGATTTCAAGGAGGGTGTCACCGCCTTCCTCGAGAAGCGTCCCGCCAAGTTCAAGGGCCAATGATCGAGGCCGAGCTGTCCCGCTGCGTCGCCTCGTTCATGCCGGGCGCGACCGGCGCGCGTGGCGCGGCGAAGCTGTCCGGCGGCGCCAGCCAGGAGACGTGGCGCTTCGACATCGTGCACCCCGACGGTGACGTCGGCGCCATCCTGCGCCGGTCGCCGAAAGGCTACGGCGCGGCGCCCGGCCGCGCCGCAGGGCTCGACAATGAAGCGGCGTTGATGCGGCTCGCGCATCGCGCGGGCGTGCCATCGCCGGAGGTGCTGCACGTGTTGCGGCCTTCCGACGATCTCGGCACCGGCTTCATCATGCGCCGCGTCGAGGGCGAGACCATCGCGCGCAAGATCTTGCGCGATGCCGAATTCGCCGAGGCGCGACCCCGTCTCGCGCGCCAGCTCGGCGGCATCGCTGCCGGCATCCACAACATCCCGCGCGAGGCGTTGCCGTCGTTGCGCGAGATGAACGCGACCAGAGAGATCGCCGAGCTGGCGCGCGAATATCACAGCTTCGACTGGCCGCGCCCCGTCTTCGATCTCGCGCTGCGCTGGCTGTCGCAGAACGATCCGGGTCCGCCGGCCGAGGTGACGCTGGTGCATGGCGACTTCCGCAACGGCAATCTGATCATCGGTCCCGATGGCGTGCGCGCCGTCCTCGACTGGGAGCTCGCCCATCTCGGCGATCCCATGGAGGACCTCGGTTGGGTCTGCGTCAACTCCTGGCGCTTCGGCGAGATCGACAAGCCGGTCGGCGGCTTCGGCGCGCGCGAGGAGCTGTTCGCGGGTTATAAGTCCGCGGGACGCAAGGTCGATGTCGACAGGGTGAAGTTCTGGGAGGTCATGGGCACGTTGCGCTGGGGCGTGATGTGCTGCGGCATGATGCAGCGGTTTCGTCTGGGGCCTGACCATTCGATGGAGCGCGCCATGATCGGCCGCCGCGCGTCGGAAACCGAAATCGATCTGCTGCGGCTGCTGGCGCCGCGAGGAGAGGGCTGATGCAGGACGAACCGAGGCCGGACGAGCTGGTGAAAGCTGTCGCCGACTTCCTGCGCAACGACATCGCCCCGCTGATCTCGGGCCATCAGGCCTTCAAGCTGCGCGTCGGCATCAACGCGCTCGATCTCGTGGTGCGGCAGCTGACGCAGGCGGCTGCGGCCGACGCGGCGGAGCATGCGCGGCTGGAGCAACTGCTTGGACATGACGGCGCGTTGTTCGATATCAATCGCGTGCTTGCGGAGCGGATCGCGAGCGGCGCCGTCGACCTCTCGACGCCAGGGCTGAAAGAGCATCTCTGGCAGACCACGCTCGACAAGCTCGCTGTCGACCAGCCCAACTACGCGTCCTACAAGCGCGAGGCGGGGAGGGGCACCGATGCCTCCTAATCCTCCGCCGTCATGCCCGGGCCTGACCCGGGCATCCATCCTCTCCCGAGTCTGCCGGCCGACGTGGATGGCCGGGTCAAGCCCGGCCATGACGCAGTGGGGGCAAGCTCGCGCAGTCATTCAGGCGCTAGCGCCCCAGCCACTTCGGCGGCCGCTTCTCCGAGAACGCCTTCGGGCCTTCGATGTAGTCCTGCGAGTGGATCATCGCCTGCACCGCCGGATAATCGCGCTGCTCGGTGACGGCCTGCTCCAGCGACACCGCCAGGCCCTTCTCGATCGCCTGCTTGGAGGCGCGGATCGACATCGGCGAGTTCTTCGCGATCGTCTCCGCCCAGCGCTCCGCGGCCGCCAGCGCCTCGCCCTGCGGCACCACCTCGTTGACGAAGCCGAGCTCATGGCCCTCGCGAGCGCCGACGTGTCGGCCGGTCAGGATCATGCCCATTGCGCGCTTCATGCCGATCTGACGCGGCAGCCGCTGCAGGCCGCCGGCGAGGGCAGCGAGGCCGACGCGCGGCTCGGGCAGCGCGAAGGTCGCATTCTCCGAGGCGATGATGAGGTCGCAGGCCAGCGCGATCTCGAAGCCGCCGCCCATGGCGACGCCGTTGACGGCAGCGATCAGCGGCTTGTCGCAATCGAAGCGCGACGTCAGTCCGCCGAAGCCGCTTCGGCCCCAGCCCCGCTTGCCGCCGGCCGCCTGCCATTTCAGGTCGTTGCCGGCGCAGAACGCCTTGTCCCCCTCGCCGGTGACGATCGCGACCCATTGCTCGGGATCGGCGGCGAAGCCGTCGAACACCGCCTCGAGCTCGTAATGTGCGTCCGTGTGCAGAGCGTTGTAGACCTCGGGGCGGGCCAGGGTGACGATCGTGATCGGCCCCTTGCGCGTCACCTTGGAGAATTTCAGATCCATCGGCCGTTCCTCCTTGTTTCTGATTGGCAGTCTTGCGCGAGCTTAGCGCCAGCGCTGCGTTTGCGATCATCCAAATACGCAACGGCGCTGCGCGCCACAAGCACGCGGCGACAGGCCGCGTCGACCAAGACCAAGAACAACAACGACACGTACAGGGAGACACGCCATGGATTTTTCCTTGCCCAAGGAGCTCACCGCCTATCTCGACGAGCTCGACCGCTTCATCGCCGCGGAGATCAAACCGCTCGAGGAGACCGACGACAACATCCGCTTCTTCGATCATCGCCGCGAATGGGCGCGCACCGATTTCGAGAATGGCGGCCTGCCGCGGCATGAATGGGAGCAGCTGCTGCGCAAGGCCAAGGATCGCGCCGATGCGGCGGGCCATCTGCGCTTCGCAATTCCGAAGCGCTATGGCGGCAAGGACGGCTCCAACCTCTGGATGGCCGTGATCCGCGAGCACTTTGCGTCGAAGGGCCTCGGCCTGCACAACGATTTGCAGAACGAGCACTCGATCGTCGGTAATCTCCCGATCGTCACCATGCTCGATCGCTACGGCCGCGACGACCAGAAGGCGATGATCGACGGCTCGATCACCGGCAAGTACCGGATCACCTTCGGCCTCACCGAGCCGCATCACGGCTCGGACGCGACCCATATGGAGACGAAGGCCGTCTCGGCCACCCGCGACAACGTCAAGGGCTGGCTGATCAACGGCGAGAAGATGTGGACCACCGGCATGCACGTCGCCACCCATTGCGCGCTGTTCGCGCGCACGTCGGGCAACGACGGCGACGCGCGCGGCATCACCTGCTTCCTGGTGCCGGCGAAGAGCGAGGGCGTGAAGGTCGAGGAATATCTCTGGACCTTCAACATGCCGACCGACCACCCTCGGGTCAGCTTCACCGACGTGTTCGTGCCGGAAGACGCGCTGTTCGGCGAGGTCGGGCGTGGGCTGTCGCTGGCGCAATGCTTCGTCCACGAGAACCGCATCCGGCAGGCGGCGAGCTCGCTCGGCGCCGCCGTCTACTGCATCAACGAGAGCATCAACTACGCGCGGGAGCGCAAGCCGTTCGGCAAGGCTCTCGCCGAAAACCAGGCGATCCAGTGGCCGCTGGTGGAGTTGGCGACGCAGGCCGAGATGCTGCGGCTGCTGATCCGCAAGACGGCCTGGGAGATGGATCAGCTCACGCAGGCGCAGGTGGAGCACACGCTGTCCGACAAGGTCTCGATGTGCAACTACTGGGCTAATCGGCTGTGCTGCGAGGCTGCGGATCGGGCCATCCAGGTTCATGGCGGCATGGGCTATTCGCGCCACAAGCCGTTCGAGCACATCTACCGCCACCACCGCCGCTATCGCATCACCGAGGGCAGCGAGGAGATCCAGATGCGGAAGGTGGCGGGTTTCCTGTTCGGGTATATGGGAGCGAATAAGAGGTGAGGTTGTCGTAGGTCGAAGACGGCCATCGTGAGCGTCAGCCGGCAATTCAAACTTATCACTTGGCCCTTGGATTGCTTCGGCGCAAGTGCGCCTCGCAATGACGGTGGGGAAAGAGCGCGCGCTCTCTCCACGTCATCGCGAGCGTCAGCGAAGCGATCCAGAATGTATCGCCGCGAACGATCCGCATCATTAGTTCACTTGCCGGTCCTTTCCCGCCCAATACGGGTCCCGCAGATTCCGCCGCAGGATCTTGCCGGACGGATTGCGCGGGAGGGCGTCGAGAAAGTCGACGCTCTTCGGCGTCTTGAAGCCGGCGATGCGGGTGCGCGTGAAGTTGATGATGTCGGTCGCGGTCGCCTGCTTGCCGGGCTTCATCACCACGATTGCCTTCACCGCCTCGCCCCATTTGTCGTCGGGAATGCCGATCACGGCGGCCTCGGCGACATCGGGATGGTCGCAGATCGCGCTCTCGACCTCGGCCGGATAGATGTTCTCGCCGCCGGAGATGATCATGTCCTTGATGCGGTCGTGGATGTAGACGTAGCCGTCCTCATCCATGTAGCCGGCGTCACCCGTACGCAGCCAGCCGTCCTTGCCGAGCGTCCGCGCGGTCGCCTCCGGCAGATTCCAGTAGCCCGCCATGTTGGAGCCGGAGCGGGTGGCGATCTCGCCGACCTCGCGCGGCGGCAGCGGGTTGCCGAGCGGATCGATGATGGCGACCTCGACGCCGGGCAGCGGCTTGCCGGCGGAGCGCATCCGCTCGAGGCCCTCGACGTGATCCTCCGGCGGCAGTGCGATGATGGTGCCGGTGGTCTCGGTCATCCCGTACATCTGCACGAAGCCGCATTTGAAGACGTCGATGCATTCCTTCAGCAGCGCCGCGGGGATCGGCGAGGCGCCGTAGAGCATGTATTTCAATCGGGAAAAATCGACCTGCCGCGCACGCGGTTGCCGTACCACGAACTGCATCGCGGCGGGCACCATGAACAGCTTTGTGATCCCGGACTGCTCGAAGAAATCGAGAATCTTCGTCGGATCGAACTCGCGCGCGATGACGCCGCGGGCGCCGTGGTAGAGGCTCATCAGACCCCAGCCGGAGCCGCCGATATGGAAGATCGGCATCGCGATCAGCGAGACATCCTCGGTCGACCATTTGTTCCAGTCCGGCTTCTCATCCGGATTGCCGGTGTTGACCAGGTTGAGGAAGTTCGCGTGCGACAGCATCGCGCCCTTCGGCTTGCCCGTCGTGCCGGAGGTGTAGAGCTGCAGCGCGATGTCCTTCGGTGTGATCGCCACGCCCGGATCATGAGCGTCTTGGGCGTCGCGCCACGGCGTGTAGTCCTGCCATTCCGGTGCGCCGCCTTCGGTGGTGATGATGTGCCGCACGCTCGGCAGCTGGTCGCGGATCTGCCGGATCATCGTGATGAACTCCGGCCCGACGAACAGGGCGGGTGCCTTGCAATCCTCGACAATGAAGGCGACCTCGGGACCAGCCAGCCGCCAGTTCACCGGCGCCATCACGACGTTCGCCTTCATGGCGCCGACCAGCAGCTCGAAATAGCTGTCGCTGTTCTTGCCGAAATACGCGATCCGCTCGTGCGGCTTGAGGCCGAGCGCCTTCAGTGCGTTGGCGACCTGGTTGGTCTTGCGGTCGAACTCGGCGAAGCTGGTGATGCGGCCCTCGAATTCGTAGGCGGTGGCGGAGCCGAGTGCCTGCGCCTGCTTGCGCACGACGTCGACGAGCGTCGACGCTGCCGTCGTGACGGACATGTTTCCCCTCCGATTGTGCCGTATTCTTCGTTTCTATTCGGCTATCTCGCCCCGGATTGCGCCGGAGCGAGTATCGTTCAATCAATCTACAGGTCGCGCCCCGCCGATCAACAGCGCGGTTGCGCGTCAGCTCGTCCGCGTCGCGCGGTCCTTCTCGTTCTGCGCCTTGATCGACTCCTTGGCCTTGGTCCAGTCGTCGTCGCTCCAGTCGCGCAGCTGATAAAAATTGCCGCCCATCGCCAGTGCCTGGGCGCCGTCCATCGCGATGGTCTCGCCGTTGATCCAGTTGCAGCCGCCGGAGATCAGGAACACTGCAAGGTTCTGCAACTCCTCCATGGTGCCGACGCGGCCCATCGGGTTCATCGCCTTGGTCCGCGCGCCGGCCTCGTCGCCCGGCTTGATGCGCTTGCTCATGCCTTCGGTCGGGATCTCGCCGGGCGCGATGGTGTTGAGGCGGATGCCGTAGCGGCCCCATTCGGTGGCGAGCGACATCGTCATGGCGTGAATCGCCGACTTGCTCATCGCCGACGGCACGACGTAGGGCGAGCCGTTGCGTACCCAGGTCACCGTGATCGACACGACATTGCCAGGCTGCTTCGCCGCGATCCAGCGCTTGCCGACCGCATGCGTGACGTAGAACGTGCCGTGCATCACGATGTTGGCGACTGCGTCGAATCCGCGCGGGCTCAATTCCTCGGTGCGGGAAATGAAGTTGCCGGCGGCATTGTTGATGAGATCGGTGAGGCCGCCTTCCTGAAAGATCGCCTCGATCATCTCCTCCACCGCCATCGCATTGCGGATGTCGACGCCGTGGCTCGTGACGCGGCCGCCATAGAGGTCCATCAGTTCGGTCGCGGTCTCGTCGCAGACGATTTTCCGCCGTCCGCAAATATGCACTTCGGCGCCGAGCTGGAGGAAGCGGGCAGCCATCGCCTTGCCGAGGCCAGTGCCGCCGCCGGTCACCAGGATACGCCGACCCTCGAGGAGATTGTCCTTGAACATGGAAGTTTCCCGCCTGACATGTTGTGAGTTAATTGGTCGATTGACTAAACTGCTCCGGCAGCCTTCTGTAAAGACACAAAGACAATCGTGAGGAGACCGCCCGATGGACAACCGCATCGCGATCGAGATCAAGGACGGCGTCGCCGATGTCCGCCTGGTCCGCGCCGACAAGATGAATGCGCTCGATCAGGAGATGTTCGAGGCGCTGGTGGCGGCCACCGAACGGCTGTCGAACGAGAAGGGACTGCGCGCGGTGGTGCTGTCCGGCGAGGGCCGCGCGTTCTGCGCCGGGCTCGACATGGGCCGCTTCGCGGCGATGAAGGAGTCCGGCGGTAACGGTATCGCTGGCGGCGAGAAGCGTGACCTCACCGTTCGCACCCACGGCAAGGCCAATTTCGCCCAGCAGGCGGTGTGGGGCTGGCGGCAGCTTCCGGTGCCGGTGATTGCTGCGGTGCATGGCGTGGCCTATGGCGGCGGTTTCCAGCTCGCGCTCGGCGCCGACATGCGCTACGTCGCGCCCGACACCAAGATGTCGATCATGGAGATCAAATGGGGGCTCGTGCCGGATATGGCGGGCACACCGATCCTGGCGACGTTGATGCGCGACGACATCTTGCGTGAGCTGACCTACACCGGCCGGGTGTTCTCGCCGGAGGAGGGGCAGGCCTACGGTCTCGTGACCCGCATCTGCGCCGATCCGCGCGCGGCCGCGCTGGAGACGGCGCGCGAGATCGCGGGCAAGAATCCGGATGCCATTCGTGCGGCCAAGCGGATGTTGAACAACCTCTCCGTTGATCCGGGCCCGGCGCTGCTCGCCGAATCGGTCGAGCAGCAGAAGCTGATCGGCAGCCCGAACCAGCTGGAATCGGTGCGGGCGAATATTGAAAAGCGTGCGCCGAAGTTTGCCGACTAGCATCCTCCTCGCGGGATGTCCCGAAGGAGCCGAGCCAGACAATCTCGAGATTCCGGGTTCGATGCTGCGCATCGCCCCGGAATGACGGCGGAAACTCAAACCGACACCAGATCGGATACCAAGAAAATGGAAACGTCCTCCCTGTTCTGCGGCATCATCTCCGGCGATCGCCGGCGCAGCCATGCCGAGATCGCCGACCGCGCCGCGCGGATCGCCAATGGCCTCGCGCAGCTCGGCGTCCGCCAGGGCGATTGCGTTTGCATGCTGATGCGCAACGACATCGCCTTCATCGAGGCGGCCTACGGCGCGATGCGCCTCGGTGCGTATGGCGTGCCAGTGAACTGGCACTTCAAGCCGGAGGAGATCGACTACATCCTCAAGGATTCGGCGACGCGCGTGCTGATTGGCCATGCCGATCTGCTGCACCAGCTGCGGGGTCTCATTCCGCCCGATATCACCGTGATCAGCGTTCCGACGCCGCCGGAGATCTTGTCGAACTACAACATCAGTACGGACCTGCTGGAAACGCCGGACTTTGCGATCGAGCTGGAGGGCTGGCTTTCGCAGCACAGCCCTTACGAGGGTCCGCAGGTGCCGCAGCCGCAGAACATGATCTACACGTCGGGCACGACCGGCCACCCCAAGGGCGTCCGCCGCAGCGCGCCGACGATCGAGCAGGCCGCCTCGGCCGAGCGGATGCGGGCGCTGATCTACGGCCTGAAGCCGGGCTCGCGGGCGCTGCTGCCGGGGCCACTGTACCATTCCGCGCCGAATGCCTTCGGCCTCCGCGCCGGCCGCCTCGGCGGTGCGCTGGTGCTGATGCCGCGCTTCGAGCCGGAAGAGTTTCTGGCCGTCATTCAAGCCGAACGGATCGACACCATCTTCATGGTGCCGACGATGTTCATCCGCCTCATGAAGCTGCCGGAGGAGGTGCGCCGCCGCTACGATACGTCGTCGCTGCGCCACGTCATTCATGCCGCCGCGCCATGTCCGGCCGACGTCAAGCGCGCGATGATCGAATGGTGGGGGCCCGTGATCTACGAGTTCTACGGCTCGACCGAATCGGGCGCCGTGACCTTCGCGACCTCGGAAGACGCGCTGAAGAAGCCGGGCACCGTCGGCAAGGTCTCGCCGGGCGCCGAGCTGCGTTTCCTCGGCGAGGACGGCCGCATTTTGCCGCAAGGGGAGGTCGGCGAGATCTATTCGCGCATCGCGGGCAATCCGGACTTCACCTATCACAACAAGCCGGAGAAGCGGACCGAGATCGATCGCGACGGCTTCATCACCTCCGGCGACGTCGGCTACATGGACGCCGAAGGGTATGTCTTCCTCTGCGACCGCAAGCGCGACATGGTGATCTCGGGCGGCGTCAACATCTATCCGGCGGAGATCGAGGCCGTGCTGCACGCCGTCCCGGGCGTGCACGATTGCGCGGTGTTCGGCATCCCCGACGCCGAGTTCGGCGAGACGCTGATGGCGGTGGTCGAGCCGCAGCCCGGCGTGGTGCTGGACACCAACGCGGTCAAGGCGCGGCTGAAGGCGTCGCTGGCCGATTACAAGGTGCCGAGACACATCGAGATCCATGACAAGCTGCCGCGCGAGGATTCCGGCAAGATCTTCAAGCGGCGGCTCCGCGATCCCCATTGGGAGCGAGCGGGACGGAAGATCTGAGCGGAAGCTGCATCTGGGTTCGAGACGAGACGAGCGCCGCATCGAATAGGGCAGGCGACGCCTCTTTCTTGATCTTGCGCTGCAATACAGATACGGCAGACTGACCCGTAAATGGGCAGCTGCTGGAGAGCGCATCCATGTCGCCGCAAGCCATACCAGAGGAAATCCGTCCCAATCGCGCCGCCGAGGCGCAGGCCATGGAGGAGGATGCGCGGCTCCGGGACGATATCCGGCTGCTTGGTCGCATCCTCGGCGACACCGTCCGCGACCAGGAGGGCGCCGATGTGTTCGATCTCGTCGAGCGCATCCGCCAGACGTCGGTGCGCTTCCATCGCGACGAGGACCGCCAGGCGCGCCGCGAGCTGGAGCAGATCCTCGACGGCATGACGACCGCCGAGACTGTCCGCATCGTCCGCGCCTTCAGCTATTTCTCCCACCTCGCCAACATCGCCGAGGACCAGAACAACATCCGCCGCATGCGCGCCAAGAGCGATGGCAATGGCGGCGCCGGCATGCTGGCGGAGACGCTGGCCCACGCCAAGTCGGCCGGATTCGAGGCGGCCGAACTGCGCAAGTTCTTCTCGACCGCGCTCGTCAGTCCCGTCCTCACCGCCCACCCGACCGAGGTGCGGCGCAAGAGCACGATGGACCGCGAGATGGAGATCGCGACGCTGCTCGACCGCCGCGAGCGGATGCAACTGACGCCGGACGAGCGCGAGGCCAACGACGAGGCGCTGCGCCGCGCCGTGCTGACCCTGTGGCAGACCAATCTGCTGCGCCGGACCAAGCTGACGGTGCTCGACGAGGTCACCAATGGCCTGTCGTTCTACGATTACACCTTTCTCCGCGAGGTCCCGCGACTGCTGTGTTCGCTGGAGGACCGGCTCAATGACGGCGCCGAGGTCGCGGGCGATCTGGCGTCGTTCCTGCGCATGGGCAGCTGGATCGGTGGCGACCGCGACGGCAACCCGTTCGTCACCGCCGACGTGATGCGCGGCACGCTCAAGCTGCAGTCCAGCCTTGCTTTGCACTATTACCTCGAGGAGCTGCATCTGCTCGGCAGCGAGCTGTCGATCGCGGCGCATCTGGCCGATGTCTCGGAGGAGCTGCGCGCGCTCGCCGAGCGCTCGCCCGACACCTCGCCGCACCGCCGGGGTGAGCCGTATCGTCTGGCCGTGTCCGGCATCTATGCCCGCCTCGCCGCGACGGCGAAGAAGCTCGGCATCCAGATCAGCCGCCTGCCGGTGGCGGCGGTCGCGCCCTACGACAGCGTCAAGCAGCTGCAGGACGATCTCGACGTGCTGCATCGCTCGCTGATCGCCAACAATGCCGAGGTGATCGCGCGCGGCCGGCTGCGGATGCTGCGGCGTGCGGTCGACTGTTTCGGCTTCCATCTGGCGCGGCTCGACATCCGCCAGAACTCGGCGGTGCATGAGCGCACGGTGGCCGAGCTGATCGATACCGCGATGCCCGGCATGTCCTACATGGCGCTCAGCGAGGACGCGCGCGTCGGCCTGCTGGTCAGCGAGCTGCGCAACACCCGGCCGCTGGTGTCGCAATTCGTCAAATACAGCGACGAGACCGTCGGCGAGCTGGAGCTGTTCCGCGCCGCGGCCGAGGCGCATGCCACCTTCGGCGCCGACGTCATCACCCAGTGCATCATCTCGATGTGCAAGGGCATGTCGGACATGCTCGAGGTCGCGCTGCTCTTGAAGGAGGTCGGCCTGATCGACCCCTCCGGCCGCTGCGGCGTCAACATCGTGCCGCTGTTCGAGACCATCGAGGATCTGCAGGCCTCCAGCGGCATCATGGACCGGATGCTTGCGCTGCATGACTATCGCCGCCTGGTCGACAGCCGCGGCGCCGTTCAGGAGGTGATGCTCGGCTATTCCGACAGCAACAAGGATGGCGGCTTCGTCACCTCGGGCTGGGAGCTCTACAAGGCCGAGATCCATCTGGTCGAAATCTTCGAGCGCCATGGCATTCGGCTGCGCCTGTTTCACGGCCGTGGCGGCTCGGTCGGCCGCGGCGGCGGCCCGAGCTACGACGCTATCATTGCGCAGCCCGGCGGTGCCGTGAACGGCCAGATCCGCATCACTGAGCAGGGCGAGATCATCTCCAGCAAATATTCCAACGCCGAGGTCGGCCGCACCAATCTGGAGATCCTGGCCGCGGCGACGCTCGAGGCCAGCCTGCTGCATCCGCGCCAGCCGGCGCCGAAGCGCGAATACCTGACCGCGATGGACCGGCTTTCCGAGCTCGCCTTCAAGGCCTATCGTGGCCTGGTCTATGAGACCGACGGCTTTGTCGAGTATTTCTGGGCCTCGACCGTCATCAACGAGATCGCGACGCTCAACATCGGCAGCCGTCCGGCCTCGCGCAAGAAAACCCGCGCGATCGAGGACCTGCGCGCGATCCCTTGGGTGTTCTCCTGGGCCCAGTGCCGGCTGATGCTGCCGGGCTGGTACGGCTTCGGCAGCGCGGTCGAGACCTGGATCGCGGAGAATCCGCAGCAGGGCATGCCGTTCCTGCGCGAGCTCTATCAGGAGTGGCCGTTCTTCCGCATGCTGTTGTCCAACATGGACATGGTGCTCGCCAAGAGCTCGATCGCGATCGCCTCGCGCTACGCCGAGCTGGTGCCCGACGAGGCCCTGCGCGAACAGATCTTCGGCCGCATCCGGCGCGAATGGAATCTGGTGATCGAGACCCTGCTCGACATCACCGGCCAGGAGCGCCTTCTGCAGGGCAATCCGCTGCTGGAGCGCTCGGTGCGCAACCGGTTTCCGTATCTCGATCCGCTGAACCACGTGCAGGTCGAGCTGTTGAAGGCGCACCGCGCGCAGAACCCGGACGAGCAGGTGCTGCGCGGGATTCAGCTGACGATCAACGGCATCTCGGCCGGGCTGAGGAATACGGGGTAGCCCCTCTGATAGCAGTCGCAGCCTCGCTGTCGTCCCGGCGAACGCCGGGACCCATACCCCAGGGAGGAGTTTGGGGCAGGCGTGTGGTTGGCATCTCGCACATCACGTCTGCTGCGGCGTATGGGTCCCGGATCGGCGCCATGCCGCGCTGGCGCGCGGCACGGCTTGTCCGGGACGACGGCGGTGGATGCGACGGATTCACGGCTCAAACAGCGGTCGGAAAAAAACGGGACGTAAGCTGACGTTCTCGCGGCACATCATGCCCGAGCTCTTGCGATCAGTTCGTCCCTCGCAAACATGCAAGGGCGCGGGGAATGCCGGGTGAAGGCCTCACCCATGGCCCCCTGCAACACGAAAAGCAGGCGGCAGTCACCACAGGTTCAGCCGAACATCCGGCATTCCCCGCGCGATGTCTTCACGCTTATACGCGATCTCCCCGGTGTGCCGGCTCGTAGACACCGTCGCCCGTGGCATGCGCTGGCACCCTCACGGACTTGACGCCTGCTTCGGGGCGCCAGGACCACGCGATTTCACGTCCGCAACCAAGCCGTTCGTCCGCGCGTCCGTGAAGACACGCTGCGGCTCCATCGCGGTCATCGCATCCCCGCCTCGCGTGTCGTGACGATCGCGCGCTACGCCCCTTGCTTGAGGCGGGATGGGGAGAAGAAAGCATTGTTTCCGAAAAATAGCAAGATGATTTTAATTTTTAGAAAGCACGAGGTCGCATCGGCGACCGACGCTGCCGTCTGGTGGCGACCACCGTCATTCCGGGGCAAGGCCGCAGGCCTTGAACCCGGAATCTCGATGTGGGCTTGCGTCCGTTTTCAACAAGCTCGGGATTCCGGGTTCAATCGTGGAGGCGCCGTCGCTTTGCGACGTCGCCTCCGCGATTGCCCCGGAATGACGGTGAGGTTGCAACGCGCGGGTTGCTTGTTACTCGAAAGGGACGAGGCGTCCCGCTTTCGCAGAGACGCCTCGTGATATCAGCGGCTCCGCGGACTAGCAGATATGCGCGCCCTGCGTCTCCACATACACCGCGTACAGCGACTGGCTCGCCGTCATGAACAGGCGGTTGCGCTTCTTGCCGCCGAAGCAGACGTTGGCGCAGATCTCAGGGAGCTTGATCTGGCCGATGCGCTGGCCGTCGGGCGCGAAGATGTGGACGCCGTCATAGCCTTCGCCGACCCAGCCGGCGCCGACCCAGAGGTTGCCGTCGATGTCGACGCGCAGGCCGTCCGGGAAGCCGGACTTGCCGTCGAGCGTCATGTCGACCAATGGCTTGCCGTTGGCGAGCTTGTCGCCGTTGATGTCGTATTGCCAGACCACGTTCTTGGCATTCGGATAGTGCGTGATGCCGGTGTCGCAGACGTAGAGCTTCTTGTAGTCGTGGCTGAAGGCGATGCCGTTCGGCTTGAACGGCTCGTCGGCGACCTTGGTGACCGCGCCGGACTGCGCGTCGACGCGATACACCGCTTCCTTCTGGAACGGCTGGTTGGAGCCGTTGCGGACGTTCTGGCCTTCGTAGAGGTTGATCGAGCCGTAGCCGGGATCGGTGAACCAGATCGACTTGTCGGCGGGATTGACGACCATATCGTTCGGGCCATTCAGCGGCTTGTCGTTGGCCTTTTCGGCGAGCACCGTCACCGTGCCGTTGTGTTCGAACCGAACGAGGCGGGTGCGCTCGGCCGTGATCTGCCGTCCCTCGTAGTCGAACGTGTTGCCGTTGGACTCGTTGGAGGGCTTGCGGAACTGCTGCGAGATGTGACCGTCATCATCGAGATAGCGCAGCTGACGGTTGTTCGGGATGTCGCTCCAGACGAGGTACTGGCCTTGCGTATTCCACGCCGGTCCTTCGGCCCACAGGCAGCCGGTGAACAGGCGCTTGATGACGGTATTGCCGACCTTGGCCTTGAAGCGCTTCTCGTCGATCACGACGATGTCGGGATCGGGATAGCGCTGCGGCTGCGCGCCCGGTCCGTAGTCACGCGCGATGGCGGGAGAGACGGCCGCTGCTGCCGCCGCAAAGCCTGCCGCGCCCTTGAGGAGCGTGCGCCGGTCGAAGCGATCGGCTTCGGCCGGCGGATCCTTGAGGATGTCTTGTCGTGAGTTCGTCATGGTCTCCTCCAAGTTTTTTGTTGGAAGGCGACCATACGACGAAATCGTGGCGACGTGCGGGTCGGTTCAATAAAAAACAACTTTAGATAGTGTGCGCTGCAATCGAGATTTTGCGCGATGCAGCGCTCATATGGGATCCCAGCCGAACACATCCGCCGAGCGATCGAGTTTGTAGAACGAGGGTTTGAGCGCCGGCATGCCGTGCTCGGCGATCGTCTGCGGCGTCCAGCCTTCGCCGCGATGCACCGAGCGCAGCGGGCGCGACTGGCCCATCAGGAAGATCTCGTTCATGCGCACCGCAAAAATCTGGCCGGTGACGTCCTTCGAGGCATCGCCCAGGAGATAGGCGACGACGGGCGCGATCTTCTCCGGTCCCATCCGCTTCATCCGCTCCACGCGCTCTTTCTCGGCTTCCGTCTCCGCGGGAATGGTGCCGATCATGCGGCTCCAAGCGAACGGCGAGACGCAATTGGAGCGCACGTTGAAGCGGCCCATATCGAGTGCGATCGATTTGGACAGGCCGACGATTCCGAGCTTGGCGGCCGCGTAGTTGGCCTGGCCATAATTGCCGATCAGGCCGGAGGTGGAGGTGAAGTGGACGAAGGAGCCGCTCTCCTGCTCGCGGAACAGCCGCGCTGCGGAGTGGGCGACGTAGAACGAGCCCATCAGGTGCACCTTGATGACGGCCTCGAACGCCTCGATGCTCATCTTGTGGAAGATCATGTCGCGCAGGATGCCGGCATTGTTGACGACGCCGTCGAGCTTGCCGAAGTGATCGGTCGCGGCCTTGACGATCTTGCTGGCGGGGATCGCCTCGGAGACAGACTCGAAATTCGCGACCGCCGTGCCGCCGGCCTTCCGGATCTCCTCCACCACTTCTTCCGCCGGCGCGGCGCTGGTGCCCGAGCCGTCGGAGGCGACGCCAGGATCGTTGACGACGACCTTGGCGCCCTCGGCGGCGCACAGCAGCGCGATCTCGCGGCCGATGCCGCGGCCGGCGCCGGTGACGATGATGACTTTGTCCTGAAGCGATTTGGTCACGAGAGGTTCTCCTTGTTGGGCTCCGTCATTCCGGGATGGTGCGAAGCACCAGACCCGGAATCTCGAAAATCCGGGTTCGGTCCTGCGGACCGCCCCGGAATGACGGAGGCTGACTATCTTTCGTTCGTGAAGATGATCGTGCCAGACGCGGCGAACATGCCGCCGACGCCGTGGCACACGGAAATCTTCGCATTTGGCACCTGCGCCGGGGCGATGCCCCGCATCTGCCGCACGCTCTCTTGCAACGCATACATGCCGTACATGCCCGAATGCATGTAGGACAGGCCGCCGCCATTGGTGTTGAGCGGCAGCTTGCCACCGGGCCGCGTGTGGCCGGCGGCGATGAACGGGCCGGTCTCCTCATGGGGCATGAAGCCGAGATCGCCGAGGCCGAACAGCGGCAGATGCGCGAACGCGTCGTAGATCATCAGGTGATCGACGTCGGCGTGCGTGATGCCGGCTTCCTTGAAGGCGAGCGGGCCCGCGACCTTGAAGGCGCGTGACGAGGTGAAGGTCTCCATCTGGCTGACCATTGGCGTCTCTACGCTCTCGCCGGTGCCGAGAACGTAAACGGGCTTGCGCGGGAAATCCTTGGCGCGATCGGCCGAGGTCAGGATCAGCGCGCCGCCGCCATCGGTGACCAGGCAGCATTGCAGCAGCCGGAACGGGTAGGCGATCATGCGCGAGTTCAGGACGTCGTCGACCGTGATCGGGTCCTTCATCATCGCGCGCGGATTTTTCGCCGCCCATTCGCGCTGCACGACGGCGACCATGGCAAGCTGCTCATGGGTGATGCCGTAGGTCTTCATGTAGCGAAGCACGGGGATCGGGAACATGCTGGGCGGGCCGTAGACGCCGAACGGCGCCTCGAACTGGCCCTGCAGGCTGTCGGCCGGAATCGAGCGCGGCAGCTTGCCGATCATCGACTTGCCGCTCTCGGCATGGGTGATCAGCACGGTCTTGCACAGCCCGGCCTCGATCGCCGCCGCGGCGTGGCGGACATGCAGCATGAAGGAGCAGCCGCCGACCGAGGTGCCGTCGACCCAGGTCGGGGTGATGCCGAGGTAATGACACATCTGCTGCGGCGTCTCGACCGCGGTGGCGAAGCCGTCGATGTCGGAGAGCTTGAGCCCTGCATCGGCGATCGCGTTCAGCGCCGCATCGGCATGCAGCCGGATCTGCGACATGTTCGGGATGACGCCGAGCTCGGTGGTCTCGGCCGCGCCGACGACGGCAACCTGGTTTCTGCGCATCGGCTCAGCCCTTCGCCGGTCGGAACACGGGCAGGGTGATCTGCTCGTCGAGCGGCTCGAACGTGACTTCGAGCGGCATGTCTAGCTCCAGCGCCTCGGGCGTCTGCGGGCAGCCGGTGATGTTGCTCATCATGCGCGGGCCCTCTTCGAGCGCGACGACGGCGATCGCATAAGGCGGCGTGAAGCCAGGCGCGGCCGGGCGATGATTGATCACGTAGCTGTAGAGCGTGCCGCGGCCGGAGGCCTTGAAGATGCTGACCTTGCGGCTGGCGCAGGACGGGCAGAACGGGCGCGGCGGGAAGTAGACGTGGGCGCAGGCGTCGCAGCGCTGCAGGCGCAATTCGCCGGCCTTGGTGCCGTCCCAGAAATGCTGCGTCTCCGGCGTCGGCTTGGGGCGTGCGCGCATCGGCTCGGCCATCCCTCTTGTCCTCCCTGCGGCGGGCTCCGTCGCCCGTTCCTTTGCTTTCCTGATGCGCCATTTGACGCAGAGGCGTCAACGGTCCATCGCGCCGCGCATGCGGCCCTCCTGATGGTGCAGAGGTGCGCTGGTGGCAATTGCCGCCCGATGAAAATTGGTCTTTGATACGATCACATGATCGGAGACGAGATGAAGCTGCGTGATATCGCCCATTCCAGGACCGGCGACAAAGGGGACACCTCGAACATCTCGGTCATCGCCTATGACCCCAGGCACTATCCGCTGCTGCTCGCAGAGGTGACGGCGGAGCGGGTCAGGGCGCACTTTGCCGGCATTGTCCAGGGCGAGGTGGTCCGCTATGAGCTGCCCAACATCGCGGCGCTGAACTTCGTGATGAGCCGGGCGCTGGGCGGCGGGGTGACGCGCTCGCTGGCGCTGGATGCGCACGGCAAGTCGCTGAGTTCCGCGCTGCTCGATCTCGATATTTCGGCTGATGCCGCTGACCCAAATCTAGACCCAAGTTAGGATGCCATGACCGCTGCCAATCCGACCCTCGCCGCGCTCGCTGACGATCTCGCCGCGGGACGCACGACCTCGCGCAAGCTGGTCGAGGACTGTCTCGCCCGCATCGCCGATCCCGCAGGCGAAGGCCAGCGCGCCTTCATTCACGTCGACAAGGACGCGGCGCTTTCGGCCGCCGACGGCATGGACGCGCTGCGCAAGGCCAATGCCGCGCCGTCGCCTTACGCCGGCATTCCCGTCTCGATCAAGGACCTGTTCGACATCAAGGGCCAGGTGACCCGCGCCGGCTCGCGGGCGCTGGAGGATTCGGCGCCGGCCGACGCCGATGCACCGGCGGTGGCGCGGCTGCGCAAGGCGGGCTTCGTCGTGATCGGCCGCACCAACATGACCGAATTCGCCTATTCCGGCATCGGCATCAATCCGCATTACGGCACGCCGAAGAGCGCCTGGAAGCGCGATGTCGGCTACGTGCCCGGCGGCTCGTCGTCGGGCGCGGCGGTGTCCGTCGTCGACCGCATGGCCTATGGTGCGCTGGGCACCGACACCGGCGGCTCCTGCCGCATCCCCGCGGCGTTCAACGGCATCACCGGCTACAAGCCGACGCAGTCGCGGGTACCGCTCGACGGCGGCGTGCCGCTGTCCACCACGCTCGACAGTTTTGGTCCTCTCGCCAACACCGTCG
Organism: Bradyrhizobium sp. ORS 375; assembly: GCF_000239775.1. Classification (GTDB taxonomy): domain Bacteria; phylum Pseudomonadota; class Alphaproteobacteria; order Rhizobiales; family Xanthobacteraceae; genus Bradyrhizobium. Next base: position 43,581 of record NZ_CAFI01000095.1, on the reverse strand, counting down.
CCTGCTGCGCAGTGCTCGATTCCGTGCTCGCGGATGAGCCGATCCGGCCGTTGGTTGCGCGTCCTGTGAAAGGCCTGCGCCTCGCGGTGCCGACCACGGTCGTGCTCGACGAGCTCGATGCCGAAGTGGCCCAGACGTTCGAGCGCGCGTTGGAGACGCTGGCGCGGCAGGGCGCGCTGATCGAGCGTATCGAATTTCCCGAGTTTCTCGACGTCGGCATCATCGGCATCAAGGGCGGCTTCGCCGCGGCCGAGAGCTATGCCTGGCACCGCTTCCTGCTGACGGCCAAGGGTGACGTCTACGATCCGCGCGTCTCCGTCCGCATCGCGCGCGGCGAGGCGATCACCGTGCCCGACTACATCGAGATGCTCAACGCCCGCCGCTCCCTCGTCAAGCGCGCCGCCGCGCGCATCGCGCCCTATGACGCGCTGGTGATGCCGACTACCGCCAACGCGCCGCCGAAAATCGCGGATCTCGCCGACGACGCAGCCTTCGCCCGCGAGAACATCCGGAGCTTACGCAACTGCACCTTCATCAACATGATCGACGGCTGCGCCATCTCGCTGCCCGCCCATCGCCACGGCGAGGTCCCGGTCGGCCTGATGCTGGCGCAGTCCGGCGTCCAGGACCGCAAGCTGCTGGAGATCGCGGCGGGCGTCGAGGGCGTGGTGAGGGGGTGAGCCACAAGGCTAGCGCATATGAAGGTGCGCGCCTTTAGTCACTCCGTCATGCCCGGGCTCGTCCCGGGCATCCACGTCGTTCTCAGCATGCCAGATGACGTGGATGGCCGGGACAAGCCCGGCCATGACGATGGCGAGAAAAACGGGTCCAAAACAGCGTTCGTCAATCCGAAGGTCCTGGCTAAGCGTGGGACCGCTCAGGGATTGCGCGGCGCGCCATAGATCGCGGGCAGCGGCGCGGCTCTGGCGGCTGTCGCCTGAGCATGGTCGATCAGACCGGCGGCGAGCATTTTGTCGAGAAAGAAATTGCGCCGCTCGCTGTCGCGTTCAGAGGGCCTTGGCATCTGGAAACGCGCGATGAGCAGGGCGACCTCGCCGATATCGAGGTCTGCCAGAGGCTTGCCGAAATGTGCGGTTGCCGCGGCGGCGACACCATAGGCGTTGCGGCCGAGATAGCTGTCGTTCAGGTACGCGTCCAGGATACGCTCGCGCGACAAGGTTCGTTCCAGACGGCCCATGAAGACCGTGCTTCCGATGTGCCAATCCAGGCCGCGGCAACAGTCTGGAGCTCGGACATGCAGGCAATGGCGGGTGACCGCAAACGTGATCCTGGTATCGGGCCGTCCGTCACCCTTGATAATCGCTGCCGCCATCGCCGGAAGAAAGAGATTGGGCCGCGTCTGAAAGTCTGGGCCGGTCGATGCGATGACAGCCTGGCGCAGCAGCAGAGGCATATCGGCCAGCGCGACGTAGGGCGATCCCGCTTCGAGCGGACAAAGATGGCCGGTGGCAGGAAGCGCTGCGATCTCGGCTTCAGTGGGGACGCCGAGATGATATTCGGCATACCATATTGCGTAGGCTTCGACGTAGAGCAGCAGAGCGACGGCGAGCGAGAGCACGGCCAGGATCGACGTGCCGAGCAGGATGAGGAAGCGCCGGGTGCGTGGACGTTGCATCGTCAGAAGATTGGTTCCGTCCGAAGCGTTTCGGTTCATCCGGGCGTTCCGGCGCGATGACCCACAGCGTCCAGGAAACGGGTGGCTGACGCTGGCCCTTCTGTCGCATCCTCGTCATTCCGGGATGCGCGCCCTTGCGCGCAGGCCCGGAATCCATAACCACCATCGTGAGTATGGATTCCGGGCTCGTCGCTGCGCGCCGCCCCGGAATGACAGCTGGGATCAAGTTTATGACCAGACTCGAGCAGGCAGTGCCCGACCTCAATCCGGCCGTCGCGACCGGGATCGATGCGATCGACTGGGTGGCGGCTGAACGCGACCTCGACGCCAGCGGCTGCGCCGTGTTGCCGCAACTGCTCTCGGCCGACGCGTGCCGCACGCTGGCATCGTTGTATGCGGACGACAGCCGTTTCCGCAGCCGCGTGATCATGGCGCGGCACGGCTTCGGACGCGGCGAGTACAAATATTTCAGCTATCCGTTGCCGGATCCGATCGCGCAGTTGCGGCCGCTTCTTTATGCGCATCTCGTTGCGGTCGCCAATCGCTGGAATGCGACCATGGGCATCGACGTGCAATATCCCGAGGATCATGCCACGTTTCTTGCCCGCTGCCACGACGCCGGCCAGATCAGGCCGACGCCGCTGCTGCTGCAATATGTCGAAGGCGACTACAATTGCCTGCATCAGGATCTCTATGGCGAGCACGTGTTTCCGCTGCAGGTCGCGATCCTGCTGTCGGAGCCGGGGCGCGATTTCGAGGGCGGCGAGTTCGTGCTGACCGAGCAGCGGCCGCGCATGCAGTCGCGGGCCGAGGTCGTGCCGCTCAGGCAGGGCGATGCCGTGGTGTTCGCGGTCCACAATCGGCCGGTGCAGGGCACGCGCGGCAGCTACCGCGTCAACATGCGCCATGGCGTCAGCCGGCTGCGTTCCGGCCGGCGACATACGCTCGGCGTGATCTTCCATGATGCGAAGTGAGGCGCATGACGGCTGATCTGTTCGACGCTCTGCGAAGTCCTGGGCCTGCGCGCGAGCCGCTCGCGCCGGGTGCCATGTTGTTGCGCGGCTTCGCGCGGCCTGATGAGGCGGAGCTGATCGCCGCGATCGAGACGATTATCCAGCGGGCGCCCTTCCGCCGCATGATCACGCCGGGCGGCCATCAGATGTCGGTGGCGATGACCAATTGCGGCCCGTTCGGCTGGGTGACGGATCGCAGCGGCTATCGCTACGATGCCGTCGATCCCGAGAGCGGCGCGCGGTGGCCGGCGATGCCGCCGCTGTTTCGCGAGCTTGCGGACAAGGCTGCGACCGAGGCCGGCTTTGCCGGCTTCGCCCCCGATGCCTGCCTGATCAATCGCTACGAGCCCGGGGCAAAGATGTCGCTGCACCAGGATCGCGACGAGCGCGACATCGGTGCGCCGATCGTCTCGGTGTCGCTGGGCCTGCCCGCGACCTTTCTGTTCGGCGGGCTCAAGCGCACCGACAAGACGCAGCGCCATCGGCTCGTTCATGGCGACGTCGTCGTCTGGGGCGGGCCGGCGCGGCTCGCCTTTCATGGCGTGGCGCCGCTTGCCGAGGGCGAGCATGCTCTGCTCGGCCGCCGGCGCATCAACCTGACGTTTCGCCGGGCGCGGTAGTCCCGGCCGCCCTGTGACCTCGCGCATTTTGCAATGGGCCGCCCTGGCTCTATGCTGCGTGCGGGAGAGGGGCCATGACGACTGTCGACCTTGCGGAGGAGCGCGCGCCCGCGGCGACGCGGCTCGGACTTCACCTCGCGCTGCTGCAGCTGGTCTTCAGCCTGCTGTGGACCACTTATGTGATCTATCTGCCCAAGCTCGCGGCGCAGGCCGGCATCGCGCCATCAGCCGTGATCCTGATCCTGATGCTGGACCAGGCAGTCTTTACGCTGTCGGATACGGCGATGGGCATCGCCGCCGATCGCATCGGGCCGCTCGCCAGCCGCTTCGGCGTCTTCATCGCACTTGTCACGGCGGTATCCTGCGCCGCTTTCGTCGCGCTGCCGTTCGTGGCGGCCTCGGCCGGTCCGGCCGTCTTCATCGGACTGATCGTGGTGTGGGCGCTGACGTCTTCAGTGCTGCGCGCGCCGCCCTTGACCCTGCTCGGGCGTCACGCGGCGCGGCCGGCCATTCCGTTCCTGATGGCGCTGGTGATGCTGGGTTATGGCGTGGCCGGCGCGGTGTCGCCGTATCTCGGCGTAATCATGCGCGACTACGACGCGCGGCTGCCCTTCATCATCTCCTCCGCCGTGCTGTTGCTGACAGCGCTCGGACTCTCACGCGTGGCGCAGGCCGGCGGCCCGGCTGCAGCGCCGGTGGCGATCAAGGCCGAGCCGAAGCCGCTGCGGGGACTGCCGCTCCTGTTCATCGGCGCGATGGTGATCTTGGCGCTCGGCTATCAGCTGCATTTCAGCATCAACAGCTCGGCGTTCTATCTGCGTTTCGCGAAGCTGGAGGATCTGCCCTGGCTGATGCCGGTGTTCTGGATCGGCTTCAATCTCGTGCTGTTTCCCGCCAGCGTCGTCGTCAAGCATCGCGGCGGCCTGATCGTCATGGGCATCGCGGGGCTGCTCGGCGCGCTCGCGATCGTGATTGCCGAGCTTGCGGGTGCGCTGACGGTGCTGATCGTGGCGCAGTTCATTGCCGGCGCGGCCTGGGGCTGCATGATGATGAGCGCGATCTCGGCGGCGCTGGCGATCGGGACGACCGGCGCCGAGGGCAAGGTGACGGGGCTCGTGTTCTCGGCGCTGGCGCTCGCGACCTTCGCGCGGATCGCCGCCGTCGCCGGCGGCCTGCAGAAGCTGCCGGACTATGCGCCGCTGGTGCAATGGGCGCCGGTGGCCTGCTGGCTCGTGGCCGGCGCCGGGCTCCTGGCGATGGCGGCGGCGGGACTGCAGGGACGGCAGGCATCGGCCTGACGCCCCCGCGCTCAACGCCCTCGGCTCTAAGGCTTGGCCGGATGAATGAAGGCCCAGGGCGAGACCTCGGAGTCCCTGGGCACCTCGACGTCGATCAGGTACGGCCCTCCATGCGCCAGCGCCTTCTCCAGCGCTGATCTGAACTGATCCGGCGCCGTGACACGGCTCGCGGCGACTCCGAAGGATTCGGCGAGCCTGACGAAATCCGGGTTGACCAGATCCGAAGCCACGACGCGTCCGTCGAAGCGCTCGCGCTGGTCGCGCCGGACATTGCCGTAGGCGTTGTTGTTGAACACCAGCGTGACGACGCCGATATTGTATTGCACGGCGGTTGCCAGCTCCTGCACGGCGAACATGAAGCCGCCGTCGCCGGTGATGGCCACCACCGGCTTGTCGGGATGCGCGACCTTGGCGCCGAGCGCGGTCGGGAAGCCCGCGCCGAGCGTGCCCTGATAGCCTGACGTAATGAAGCTGCGCGGCTCGTAGACCGGGAAGCCGTACCACGAGGCGAAGCCGACCTGCGACAATTCGTCGGTGACGATGGCGTCATGCGGCAGCACCTCGCGCAGCACGTTCAGATAGGCCATTTGCGGCTGCACTTTCTGGATCTCCTGCAAGGTGGCCGCGGTGGCCTCGCGAATGGTCGCGCGGCGCCCCGACGTCTTGCGATAACCGGCCTTGCTCACGGCGGCGGTCAGCGCGGCTGTTCCAGCCTTGGCATCGGCGACGATGCCGGCGTCGACGACGAGGCGCCGCATCTCGGCCGGATCGATGTCGATGCGGATCGACTTCAAACCGTCCGGCTTGAATGGCCAGCGGAACGTGGTCGGCAGTTCCATGCGGGTGCCGATGCCGATCATCAGATCGGTGGTCGGCCAGAGCTTGTAGGCGGCGGCCATGGTGAGCCCGAGCTCATGCGCATTGGAGACGATGCCGCGCCCCGAACGAAACGCGACGACCGGCGCGTCGATCATCTCGGCGAGCTCGAGGATCTCCTCCCGTGCCTCGATCGCGCCGGAGCCGACGAAGATCATCGGCGCCTTGGCCCCAGCGATCAGTGCAGCGGCCTTGGCGATGCGGTCGGGGTCGGGCTGCGGCGGCGTGAACGGGGGCAGCGGATTGGGCGCTGATGTCCCGGCCTTCTGCGTGAACACGTCCCACGGCATTTCCAGCGCGGCCGGACCGCGGCGCCCCGACAGCATCTCCTGGAAGGCGCGCGACACGAGCGTTGGCGCACTGTCGGGATATTCGATGCGCTCGGCCCATTTGACGAAGGTGCGCAGGGTCGCGAGCTGGTCGGGCATCTCGTGCAGATGGCCGCGGCCGCGGCCGAGATAGTCGGTCGGCACCTGGCCGGTGAGGCACAGCACCGGCTCGTTGCAGCCGAAGGCGGTCAGCAGCGCAGCACCTGCATTGAGTATGCCGGGGCCGGGCACGACGCTGAACACGCCGGGCTTGCCGCTGGCGCGGGCATAGCCGAACGCCATGTAGCCGCAGGCCTGCTCGTGGCGGGCGCCGACGACCTTGAGCTGCGCCTGGTGGAAGGCATCGAACAGGCCGTAGACCTGCGCGCCTGGCAGGCCGAACACGGTGTCGACGCCGTGGGCGACGAGCCCGCTGACGATGGCTTCGCCGCCGGTCATGGTGGTCATGCTGCTCTTCCGTTTCTATGATGCTTCGTCGACGACGCCGTTGCGCAAGGTGCCGACGCCTTCGGCCGCGATCTCGATGACATCGCCGGGCTTGAGATAGCGCGGCGGATCGAACCGCGCACCGGCACCGGTCGGTGTGCCCGTCACGATCACGTCACCTGGCACCAGCGTCGTGAAGGTCGAGATGTAGTTGATGAGATAGCGGAAGCCGAAGATCAGTCGCGACGTGCGGTCGTCCTGGCGCAGCTCGCCATTGACGCGCGTTGTCAGGCGGATGTCTGCGATCTGGCTCTCGCTGGTGTAAGGCACGATCCACGGCCCGAGGCTGCCGGTCGAATCGAAGTTCTTGCCCTGCGTCACGTTGAACTTGGCGTGCCGCACCCAGTCGCGGATCGTGCCTTCGTTACACAGCGTGAGCGCGGCGATGTGATCCAGCGCCTGCGCTTCCGGGATGTGCCGGCCGGCCTTGCCGATGACCAGCACCAACTCGCCCTCGTAGTCGAGCTGCGGCGAGGCGCGCGGGCGCACCAGCGGCGTCTCGTGGCCGACGAAAGAGCGCGGCGTGCGCATGAACATCGACGGATATCTCGGCGCGTCCTGGCCGTCTTTGTATTCGGCGTTGCGGTCGGGATAGTTGACGCCGATGCAGATGATCTTCTCGGGCGATGGGATCGGCGGCTGCCAGGTGATCGCATCGAGGCCGTGGTCCGGCGTGAGGCCGGCCGCGGCATCGACGAGCCGGGACAGGGCGCCAGCCGCGATCACCTCGCGCAAGGTCGGATAATCCTTGCCGAAGCGCGCGGAGAGATCGACGACGCCCGTGTCGGTCACGAGCCCGTAGCCAACGGAGCCATCGGCGGCATAGGTGGCGAGGCGAGGGGAGGTCATGCGCGCTTCTCCTTTATACGCCGAGCCGCTGGATCTTGTGGGTGCCGCGCGCGAGCGAGACGTGCTTGGTCTCCATGTAGAAGTCGAACGAATAGTCGCCGCCATCGCGGCCGATGCCCGACGCCTTCATGCCGCCGAACGGCGTCGGCAGATGTCGCACGTTCTCCGAGTTCAGCCAGATCATGCCGGCCTCGAGCGCATCCGCCACGCGCAGCGCGCGGCCCATGTCGCCGGTCCAGACATAGCCGGTGAGGCCATATTGCACGTCATTGGCGATCGCGATCGCGTCGGCCTCGTCGCGGAATGGGATCACCGTCAGGAACGGCCCGAACACCTCCTCCTGCGCCACGCGCATCGTCTGGTTCGCGCCTGTGACCAGCGTCGGCTCCACATAATGGCCGCCGCCGGGGCCTGCGAACGGCTTGCCGCCGACGGCGATGATCGCGCCGTCCTGGCGCGCCACGTCGGCATAGGAGCAGACCTTGGCGAGATGCCGCTCATGGATCAGCGGTCCGATTTCGGTCGCGGGATCGAGCGGATGGCCGACCTTGAGCGCGCGCACGCGCGCGGCAAGCTTGGCCGTGAAGGTCTCGGCAATGCTCTGCTGCACAAGCAGGCGGCTGGAGGACGTACAGCGCTCGCCGTTGAGCGAGTAGATCATGAACACGACGGCATCGAGCGCACGGTCGAGATCGGCATCGTCGAACACGATCACCGGGTTCTTGCCGCCGAGCTCGAAATGCACGCGCTTCAGGGTCGGCGCGCCCTGCGCCATGATCGCAGATCCCGTCGAGCTTTCGCCGACGAAGCCGATCGCCTTGATCGCGGGATGCTCGGTCAGCGCCTTGCCGGCCTCCTCGCCGAAGCCGTGCACGGTGTTGAGCACGCCGTCGGGAATGCCAGCGTCCTTGGCGAGCTTGGCCAACCATTGCGCCGTGATCGGCGACCACTCCGCGGGCTTGTGCACGACCGTGCAGCCGGCAGCGAGCGCCGGTGCGATCTTCCAGGTCGACAGCATGAACGGCGTATTCCACGGCGTGATCACGCCGACCGGCCCGATCGGCACCCGCGTCGAGACGTTCCAATGCTCATCGCTCGGCGTGCTCAGCCCATCCCGCGCCTCGGTGCATTTGTCGGCGAAGAAGCGGAAATTTTCGGCGGCGCGGATTGCCGCCTTTGCCATGAAGCGATACGCCTGCCCGGTGTCGATGCATTCGAGCACCGCGATGTCGTCGGCATGATCCTCGATCGCATCGGCCACGCGGTGCAGCAGCTTGCGCCGCATCGCCGGCGCCATCTCGCGCCAGGACTTGAAAGCGAGGGCGGCCGAGGTCGCCGCGCGATCGATGTCCTCGGCATTGCCGCGCGCGACGCTGGCGAGCACGGCATTGTCGATCGGTGACTTCGTCTCGAACGTTGCCCCCGAAATCGCCGGCACGACCTTTCCATCAATGAAATGGCCAATGCCCTCGTCCTTCAGCTTCGCGAGCAGGGGAGCGACGCGATCGAGATTGGCCTTGTAGATGTCGGCTTTGGGAGTGGCCTTATCCATGGGATACCTCCGCTTTCAGGGCGTCGTGAATGTTGTTGCGCTTCCAGCTGGTGGCGGCGTCGTTGATCTGCATATCGAAGGACAGCGCGAACTTGGTGCTCGCGAACACCGGATCGAGATAGTCCGAGAGCACCTTGAACACGTGCTCGCCGGCCTTCTGGCGCGCCGCGAGGTCGCGGCCCTCGCCGAGCCGCAGCAGCATGGCGAGGAAGGCGGCGTCGGGCTTGCCGTCGGCAATCGCGTAGTGCTCGCAGCGGATCGCGCGCACGCGGATGCCGCCGATGGGAAAGATCCCGGTCTCGGTCGCTGCCTTGCGGACCACTTCGCAGACGTTGCCCATCATGACAAACCCGTCGAGATTGGCGGAGTATTCGATGCTGAAATGCGGCATGGGATGGTCGCTCCGGTGCAGGCGTCAGGCGAAGTAGCAGCTCACCGTTCCATAAGGGCCATAGTCGGCCTGGATCGTGTCGCCCTTGCGCGCCTCGATCGGCCGGATGAACGAGCCGGCGAGGACCACTTGGCCTGGCTCGAGAGCAAGGCCTTGCGCTGAGATCTTGTTGGCGAGCCAGGCGACGGCTGTCGCTGGGTTGTTCAGGACGCCGGCGGCCAGTCCGGTCTCTTCCAACTGGCCGTTCCTATAGCAGAGCGCGCCGACCCAGCGCAGGTCGGTGTCGAGCGGCCGCAACGGCCGGCCGCCGAGCACGATGCCGGCGTTCGCCGCGTTGTCGGCGATCGTGTCGAAGATCTTGCGCGTCGCCTTGGTCTGCGGATCGACCCGCTCGATCCGCGTATCGAGGATTTCGAGCGCCGGCACGACGAAGTCGGTTGCGTTGAGCACGTCGAACAGGGTGCAGTCCGGTCCAGCGAGCCGGTGCTTCATGACAAAGGCGAGCTCGGCCTCGATCCGCGTCGCGATGAAGCGGTCGGACGGCACGAGACCGCCGTCGGCAAAGAACATGTCGTCGAGCAGCACGCCGGAGTCCGGCTCGTCGATGTTGAGCGCGCTCTGCATCGCCTTCGAGGTCAGCCCGATCTTGTGACCCTTGATGACGCGCCCCTCGGACACCTTGATCTCGATCCACGCCTTCTGGATCGCGTAGGCGTCGGCGATCGTGATGTCCGGATGCTCCTGGGACAGCTGCCGGATCTGACGGCGAGATTTTTCCGCTTGATCCAGGCGAATGGCGCAGCTGTGAATCTGATCGCTCGACAGCGGCATGAGACGTACCCCCGCAGGAAAAAGGATGGCGGCAGTTGATTAACATGTTAAGTTTCTGGCGGCAAACCGAAACCGTGATTGCTGCAGTGCAAATAATCGGGGCCTGCCAGAGGGGATGATGAGCGAGAGCAAGGCGAAGGGCACGAAGGATGCGCGCAAGGTGCCGATGCGCGACTTCTCGCAGTCGCTGCCGATGGCGCTGCTGAGGGCGCGCGAGGCGGTCATGCGGCAGTTTCGTCCCAATCTGCGCGCGCACGGGCTGACCGAGCAGCAGTGGAGGATTCTGCGCGCCTTGGCAGCGGTCGATGCCATCGAGGTGACGGAGTTGGCGCGTGTCGCCTTCCTGCTCGGTCCCAGCCTGTCGCGAATCCTGCGGGATCTCGAGGCACGCGGCCTGATCGCGCGCGAAACAGACGCGCGCGACCTGCGCAGGGGCGTGCTGTCGATTTCAACAAAAGGTTTGAAGCTGATTGCGCAGGTCGCGCCGAACTCCGAGGCAATCTATGCCTCGATTGCCCGCCGTTATGGCGCGCGCAAGCTTGCCGCGCTGCACAAAATGCTGGACGAGCTGGAGCAGAGCATAGGGACTGATGGCGAGACGGATGTGGATGCCGATGAATGACATCGTGCAGACCCCGCGCAAATTCGGGCCTGATCAGTCCTCGTGCTTGGCAGTCACTTCAACAGTTTGATAAGAAGCGATGCAGTCGAGCGGAGAGGGCGTGCGTCGCAGGCATGGCAATCCATGCTAACTCTGCTTCGCATGCTGATCGAACCCGCGAGTTGCCATGGTCACAATCAAGGTTGAACGTCTAATCGATTTCGTTGCCGACGTCTTCGAACATGCTCACTCCTCACCCGAGGAGGCTCGCCGGATCGCCACATACCTTACGACAGCGAATCTGACCGGGCATGACAGCCATGGTGTGATCCGGGTGCCGGTGTACATCCGCTGGCAGAAGATGGGTTCGGTCGTGCCCAACCAGACCGCCGAGGTCGTGGTCGATACACCCTCGCTGGTGGTGGTCGACGGCAAGTTCGGCTACGGCCAGACCGTGACGCCACAGGCCGTGAAGATCGGCATCGAGCGCTGCAAGAGAAGTGGCCTGGCTGCGCTGGCGTTGCGCAATTCGGGCCATCTCGGCCGCGTCGGCGACTGGGCCGAAATGGCCGCGGCGGAAGGCCTGGTGTCGGTCCATTTCGTCAACGCTGCGGGCTCGCTGCTGGTGGCGCCCTTTGGCGGTGTCGAGAAGCGATTCTCCACCGCGCCATACTGTGTCGGCATTCCGCGGCAGGGCCAGGACCCGATCGTGCTGGATTTCGCGACCTCGATCGTCGCCGAGGGCAAGGTGCTGGTGGCAAGCCGCGGTGGCAAGAAGCTGCCGAAGGGCGCGTTGGTCGATGCCGACGGCACGCTGAGCGAGGACCCGGCGGTGCTCTACGGACCCTATGAGGCGGAAGGCCCCCGCGACCACACCAAGGGGACCGGTGCGATCCGCGCCTTCGGCGAGCACAAGGGCTCTGGCCTCGCCTTCATTTGCGAATTGCTGGGCGGCGCCCTGACCGGCACCGGTGCGACCTCATCCGGCCGCCGCTTCGCCAACGGCATGCTTGCGATCTACATCGATCCGAAGGTGGTCGATCCGGCCAACGTCTTCGATGGAGAGATCACCCGCTACACGGATTTCATCCGGGAGACGAAGCCAGTGGCCGGCGTCGATCAGGTGCTGGTGCCGGGCGACGTCGAGCGCAAGATGCGGGCCGATCGTACCGCCAACGGCGTGCCTCTGCCCGACGATACCTGGGCGGCGATCGTGAGCACCGCGCGCGAGGTGGGGGTCAGCGAAGCAAGCATTCAGCGGGCGGCCTCGTGATGGAATCGTGATCTTCAAACGCGACGGAGTGCAACTGCGGCTGGTCCATGTCGCAGCATTGCCGTCGTGGTCAGAATCGATAGACATCGATCAATTCAGTTCGATCTGAACAACAAGGGAAGGAAACGCAGTCGTGGCGAACAATAAGGTCAAGCAGCTCTGGGCCGAAGGCAAAGCGGTGGTGAATGCCTGGCTCGCGATCCCCTCGGGGTTTTCCGCGGAGGTCGTGGCGCAGTGCGGCTTCGACAGCGTCACCGTGGACATGCAGCATGGCGTCCAGGACTATCTGTCCATGGTGCAGTGCTTCCAGGCGATGCACGGCCATCCGGTCACACCGATGGTGCGCGTGCCGTGGAACGAGCCCGGCATCATCGGCAAGGTGCTCGACGGTGGCGCCTATGGCGTGATCTGCCCGATGGTCAACACGCCGCAGGAAGCGCGCAATCTTGTGTCTTATTCCAAGTATCCGCCGAAGGGCGTGCGCTCGAATGGACCGATCCGCTCGGGCATGTATGGCGGCGCGGGCGAGTACCAGAAGACCGCCAATGACGAGATCGTGCTGCTGCCGATGATGGAGACCAAGACGGCGGTCGAGAACATGGAGGCGATTCTCGACGTCGAGGGCATCGACGGCGTCTATATCGGCCCGTCCGATCTCGGCTTTTCCTACGGTCTCGTGCCGAAGCTCGACCGCGATGAGCCGGAGATCCTCAAGATCTACGAGAAGATCGTCAAGGAATGCGGCAAGCGCGGCCTCAATCCCGGCATTCATTGCAGCGGCGCCGAGGGTGCGGCACGTGCCATCAACATGGGCTTCAAGCTGGTGACCTTGTCGAACGAGGTCGGCCTGATGCAGGTCTATGCGCGTCAGCAGGTTGCCCAGACGCGCAAGGACTCCGGCGGCAAGGCCTGAGGGTGAATGGTGAATAGGGAGTAGCGGATAGGAGATCCATTCCTATCCGCCACCCGCTATTCGCAGGTCTGTTTGCGATCGATCTGTTCAAACGAGAGAAACTGCCATGGCTCCCGCCCCCGTGATCCGGCTCCATCCCGAAGACAGCGTGCTGATCGCGCGCGCCAGTCTGCCGCCCGGGCTCGCCGTGGCCGACGGCGTGGTCACGCTCGACCGCATTCCGGCGGGGCATAAGGTCGCAGTGCGGCCGATTGCGCAGGGCGAGCCGATCCGCCGTTACGGTCAGATCATCGGCTTCGCCACCGCGCCGATCGCTCCGGGGCAGCATGTTCATACGCAGAACTGCGAGATGGGCGATTTCGCCAAGGACTACGCCTATGGCGTCGACGTCAAGCCGACGCCCAATTTCGATCTCCCCGCGACCTTCGAGGGCATTCGACGGCCCGACGGCCGCGTTGCGACCCGCAACTACATCGGCATTCTGACCTCGGTGAACTGCAGCGCGCATGTCGCGAGCCTGGTCGCCGACGTCTTCAAGAAGAATCCGTTCACCGGGGACAATCCGCTCGCCGACTATCCCAATGTCGACGGCGTCGTCGCGCTCACGCACAAGACCGGCTGCGGCATGACGCTCGATGAGCCGCTGAAGCTGTTGCGGCGAACCCTCGGCGGCTACGCGCGGCACGCGAACTTTTCCGCGGTGATCGTCCTCGGGCTCGGCTGCGAGGTCAATCAGATCGGCGGGCTGATGGAGGAGCAGAAGCTCGCCGGCCGCCTGCGCGCGCTGGACATCCAGGAGGTCGGCGGCACCCGAAAGACCGTCGAGGCGGGCATCGCCTTCGTCAAGGAAGCACTGGCTGACGCCAACAACGTCCGGCGCGAGACCGTCCCGGCCAGCGAGCTCACGGTCGCCCTGCAATGTGGCGGCTCCGACGGCTACTCGGGCATCTCGGCCAACCCGGCGCTCGGTGCGGCCAGCGATCTCGTGGTACGACATGGTGGCACGGTCATCTTGTCGGAAACACCCGAGACGTACGGCGCCGAGCATCTGCTGACCCGGCGTGCCGTCAGCCGCGAGGTCGGCGAGAAGCTGGTCTCCCTGATGCGCTGGTGGGAGGACTATACCGCGCGTGAAGGCGCGGAGATGAATGCCAACCCGAGCCCGGGCAACAAGGCCGGTGGTCTGACCACCATCCTCGAGAAGTCGCTCGGCGCGATGGCCAAGGCCGGCAGCACCAATCTGGTCGATGTGCTGCATTATGCCGAAGCCGTCACCAAGAAGGGCTTCGTGTTCATGGATACGCCCGGCTACGATCCCGTCGCCGCGACGGGGCAGGTGGCCGGCGGCGCGAATCTTGTCTGCTTCACCACCGGCCGCGGCAGCGTGTTCGGCTGCAAGCCGGCGCCGTCGATCAAGCTCGCCACCAACACGCCGATGTACAAGCGGATGGAAGACGACATGGACGTCAACTGCGGCACGATCCTCGAAGGTCAGGAGAGCGTGCAGGAGTGCGGCCAGCGCATCTTCGATCTGATCTTGAAGACCGCGTCGGGCCAGCCGACCAAGAGCGAGAGCTTCGATTTCGGCGGGGCCGAGTTCGCCCCCTGGGTGCTCGGCGCCACGATGTAGCTGATTCAGCTCTTCGCCTGTGGAACCCGCCGATGCCGGCTGCTTTGCGGCCGGCATCTGATCACAGCTGAGATCACACGTAGCTGAGACTGGATCGCAACTGCGATCAGATGACAGGTGGTGCGCCGCCATTTGCTGGCAGCGCGGACGGTTGGCAGCGCCTGCGGCCAGCCGCGCCGACGCGCGCGACAGCGGCGCCGAACGATTTTACCGCTGGTGGCCGAGCCCGATGCCCAGCGCCAGAGCCTTCTGACGCAGCGAGCCCTCGGTTCGCTTCATCGCCTTGGCGATCTTGGCAACCGGGGTCTTGGACTTCGAGTGCTGCTTCAGCAGCTTGATGTCGGCCGGCGTATAGGGCTTGCGCGCCAACTTCTTGGTAGCTGCCTTCTTAGCTGTCTTCGCCACTTGATTCTCCTTTTGGCAATGGGCGTCCTAAATAGCACGTGTAGTCGAGCTATCAAGCGATTGCGGCGGGTGCAACGCTATTAGTTCTTGTTAGTTCAATTTTCGGGGTTAACCCCAGATATGGCAAAGTGGTCAATCTTCCGTGAGCATTTGTATGTCTACCTGTGGACAACTCCCAGGGAACGGGGAGCGAATGAGTTGTTTGTTCTTCTCCCGTTCTTCACGACGCGGCGGGATTGGGTCGCGTTGCCGTCGAAAAAGCGACCGGTGCGTGCAGTGGGGACACTTGATCGGGGCGGGATGGGAGCGGAAGTCGTCCTGAATGACGGGTTTCGGGCTTAGGATAGTTCAATAGGCAGCTGTGCCCTTTGTTAGTGCTTGATCCCTGAGCACGGCAATGTTCTGCTCAAAAAAGTTGCTGGAGCTCCGAAGCCACGTGTCAATCTACGTCGCATTACATCACGTCACCCATTACAAGTATGATCGTCCGGTCGGACTCGGCCCACAGACCATCCGTCTCCGTCCTGCACCACATACCAGGACGCCGGTTCTGAGCTATTCGCTCAAGGTCACGCCATCCAACCATTTCGTGAACTGGCAGCAGGATCCGCAGGGCAACTGGCTGGCGCGCTACGTTTTTCCTGAGAAGGTGAACGAACTCAAAATCGAGGTGGATTTCACGGCGCAGATGACCGTGATCAATCCGTTCGATTTCTTCGTCGAGCCGTATGCCGACAGCTTTCCCTTCGCCTACCCGGAGGGACTGAGAACGGAACTCGCGCCCTATCTCGAAACGATCGAGCCGGGGCCCTTGTTCGCGGAGTACTTGAAGTCTGTTCCGCGCGCGGCCGACAACACCGTCAACTACCTGGTCGATCTCAATGCCCAGTTGCAGAAAAAGATTCGTTATATCATCCGTATGGAGCCTGGCGTTCAGACGCCGGAGGAGACGCTGTCCTCCGCCGCGGGCTCCTGTCGCGACTCCGCCTGGCTGCTGATCCAGACGCTGCGCCATCTTGGGCTCGCCGCGCGCTTCGTCTCCGGCTATTTGATTCAACTCCGACCCGACATCGATCCGGTGGAGGGGCCGGTCGAGGTCGAGAGCGACTTCACCGACCTGCATGCCTGGGCCGAGGTCTATCTGCCCGGTGCTGGATGGATCGGCTTTGACGTCACGTCCGGCATGCTCGCCGGCGAAGGCCATATTCCGGTGGCGGCGACGCCGCATTATCACTCGGCCGCGCCAATCAGCGGCAGTGCCGGAATTGCCGAGGTTGACTTCGCGTTCGAGATGAACGTGAAGCGTATCCGCGAAGCGCCGCGGATCACGCGGCCGTTCTCCGATGAATCGTGGGACAAGCTCGACCGTCTCGGCGAAGCGGTCGACGCCGACCTCGCGGCCCATGACGTCAGGCTGACGATGGGTGGCGAGCCGACCTTCGTCTCGATCGACGACATGGAGTCCGCAGAATGGAATACGGCCGCGGTGGGGCCGACCAAACGCGGCCTCGCCGACAGCCTGATCCGGCGGCTGCGCGCGCGCTTCGCGCCGGGCGGTCTGCTGCATTATGGTCAGGGCAAGTGGTATCCCGGCGAAAGCCTGCCGCGCTGGGCGTTCGGACTGTATTGGCGCAAGGACGGCGAGCCGATCTGGCGCAATGCCGACCTGATCGCCAGCATCGATGGGCCGCGCATGGCCACCATCGCGGACGCGGAGCGTTTTCTGGATACGACCGCCGAAACGCTCGGCCTCGAGCCGGACTACGTGCTGCCCGCCTTTGAGGATCCCGCGCATTGGCTGCAGAAGGAGGCGGCGCTTCCCGAGAATGTCGATGCCATCGACTCCAAGCTCGCTGATCCGGAAGAACGCGCGCGCATGGCCCGCGTGTTCGACGAAGGACTGCACATTCCGCGCGGCTTCGTGCTGCCGATCCAGCGCTGGAATGCACAGCCAAAGCGCTGGCGCAGCGAGCGCTGGGGCCTGCGGCGTAAGCGATTGTTCCTGATCCCCGGCGACTCGCCGCTCGGCCTGCGGCTGCCGATCAACTCGCTGGTCTATATTCCACCGGAAGATTTCCCGTATATTCACGAGCAGGATCCGATGGAGCAGCGCGGCCCGCTGCCCGTCTACGCGCAGGGACGGCCCGTCATCGTGCCGCAGGTGCCGCCGCTGAAGGCGCTCGATCGGCCGCCGCAGCCGCAGCAGGACGTTCAGTATCAGTACTGGGGCGGGCTCGGCGTGCGCACCGCGATGTCGGTGGAGATCCGCGACGGCATTCTCTGCGTGTTCATGCCGCCGGTCGAAACCATCGAAGATTACCTCGAGCTGATCGCCACGGTTGAAGCGACGGCCGAGGCGATGCAGATCAAGGTTCATGTCGAAGGTTATGCGCCGCCGTTCGATCCGCGCATCGACGTGATCAAGGTGACGCCCGATCCGGGCGTGATCGAGGTCAACATCCAGCCGGCGCAGAGCTGGCGGCAGGCGGTGGACATCACCTTCGGTCTGTATGAGGACGCCGCCAAGGTGCGGCTCGGCGCCAACCGCTTCCTGATCGACGGCCGTCACACCGGCACCGGCGGCGGCAATCACGTCGTGATCGGCGGCTCGTCGCCACCGGACTCGCCGTTCCTGCGCCGGCCCGATCTGTTGAAGAGCCTGGTGCTGTATTGGCAGCGCCATCCCGCGCTGTCTTATTTGTTCTCCGGCATGTTCATCGGGCCGACTAGCCAGGCGCCACGCATCGACGAGGCACGGCACGACAGTCTTTATGAGTTGGAGATCGCACTCGCGAATGTGCCACCCGTAGGGCAAAGCGTGCCGCTGTGGCTGGTCGACCGTCTGTTCCGGCATCTGCTGGTCGACATCACCGGCAACACGCATCGCTCGGAGATCTGCATCGACAAGCTGTATTCGCCGGAAGGACCGACGGGTCGTCTCGGTCTGGTCGAGTTCCGCGCGCTGGAAATGCCGCCCGATCCGCGCATGTCGCTGGCACAGCAACTGCTCATCCGCGCGCTGATTGCCAAATTGTGGCGCGAGCCGCAGGAGGGCAGGTTCGTGCGCTGGGGCACGGCGCTGCATGACCGTTTCATGCTGCCGCACTTCATCTGGGAAGACTTTCTTGATGTGCTGGATGAGCTGCGCTCGTCCGGCTACGACTTCTCGCCGGAATGGTATCAGGCGCAACTCGAGTTCCGTTTTCCGACCTTCGGCCGCGTGCAGCATGGCGGCGTGACCCTGGAGCTGCGCCAGGCGCTGGAGCCGTGGCATGTGCTGGGCGAGGAGGGCATGGCGGGCGGCACCGTGCGCTATGTCGATTCCTCGGTGGAGCGACTTCAGGTGAAGGCTGAAGGCTTCATCGAGGGACGTCACCTCATCACCTGCAATGGTAGGAGGATGCCGATGACCTCGACGGGCCGTTCTGCGGAGGCGGTTGCGGCGGTTCGGTTCAAAGCATGGCAGCCGGCCTCGGGCCTGCATCCGACCATTCCGGTGCATTCGCCGCTGACCTTCGACCTGATCGACACCTGGAATGGCCGTTCGCTCGGCGGCTGCGTCTATCACGTGGCCCATCCCGGCGGTCGCAACTACGACACCAAGCCGATCAACTCCTACGAGGCGGAGGCGCGGCGGCTCGCACGATTCCAGGATCACGGCCACACTCCCGGACGAATCGCGATGCCGCCGGAGGAACGCACAAATGAATTCCCGATGACCCTCGACTTGCGCAGGCCGCTCCTGCATTGATGGAACGGAGTTTGTGCGGAGGACCAGGGTATGGACGGCCCGAGCGGCCAGGACCAGGGAGCGAGCGCCGCCGGTCGGCCGGCGGCCCGTCCTCCCTTGCGCCGCGCCGCGCAATGGGCCCGCGACTATGCCCGGCTGCCGGGAATTCCCGATGAGTTCATTGGCGCCGACGGGCAGCCGCGCCCGGTCTGGACGCGATTTGCCGACACTTTCGCGGCGCTCGCGCCGACCGACGTCGACCGCCGCTTTGCCTCTGCCGACCGCCATCTCCGCGAGGCCGGCGTCACCTACCGCTCGCCCGGCGACAATGCCGAGCGATCCTGGCCGCTCAGCCATCTGCCGCTGCTGATCGACGAGGCCGAGTGGGCGCAGCTGTCCCAGGGCATCGTGCAGCGCGCCGAATTGCTCGAGCGGGTTCTGCAGGACATCTACGGTGAGGGCCGGCTGATCGCGAGCGGCGCGCTGCCGGCCGCGGCCGTTGCCGGCTCGAGCGAATATCTGCGTCCGGTGTGCGGCATCAAGCCGCCGGGCGGCCGCTTCCTCAGTGTGTATGCCGCCGACATCGGCCGCGGTCCCGACGGGCGCTGGTGGGTGCTCAGCGATCGCACCCAGGCGCCGTCGGGCATGGGCTACGCGCTGGAGAACCGGCTGGTGCAGTCGCGCGCCTTCTCCTCGATCTACAAGTCGATGAATGCCGAGCGGCTCGCGCCGTTCTTCGAGGCGTTCCGCGATGCGCTGCGCGCCAGCGCCGATCGCGACGAGCCGCGCATCGGCGTGCTGACGCCGGGCACCTTCAGCGAGACCTATTTCGAGCACGCGACGCTGGCACGCTATCTCGGCTTCCTGCTGGTCGAGGGCGACGATCTCGCCGTCAGCGGCGACCGCGTGCACATCCGCACCGTGGCCGGCCTGAAGCGCGTCGACGTACTGCTGCGCCGGCTCGATTCCAACTCGCTCGATCCGCTCGAGCTCGATGCCGCCTCGCGGCTCGGCGTCGCCGGACTGATGGACGTGGTGCGCAAGGGCGGCGTCGTGATCGCCAACATGCCGGGGTCCGGCGTGCTGGAGGCGCGCGCATTGCTCGGCTTCCTGCCGAGCTTGTCGCGGCGCGTGCTCGGCGAGGACCTCAAGATCCCGCACATCGCGACCTGGTGGTGCGGCCAGAAGTCCGCGCGCGACGAGGTGCTGTCGCGGCTCGAGGAGTTCGCCATCGAAGGCGCCTATGGCCGCGCTGTGCCCGGATTTGCAAGCAGCGGGCCGCTGCTCGCGGCCGAGCTCTCGGCGGCCGAACGGGAGTGGCTGCGCGCCGCGATCCTCCAGCGCGGTATCGACTATGTCGGCCAGGAGGTGGTGCGGCTGTCGACCACGCCGGTGTGGGAGGACGGCAAGATCGCGCCACGTCCATTCGTGCTGCGGGTGTTTGCAGCGGCCACGCCGGACGGCTGGACTGTCATGCCCGGCGGCTTCTGCCGCATCGCCGACAAGCTCGATGCCCGCGCGGTGTCGATGGGCGACGGCGCAAGCGCTGCCGATGTCTGGGTCGTCGGCGACAAGGCGGTGGCGGCGCGCAGCCTGCTGCCGGGCTCCGACAATGTCCGCATCCGCCGCATCGCCGGCGTGCTGCCGAGCCGCGCCGCCGACAACCTGTTCTGGCTTGGCCGCTATCTCGAGCGCGCCGAAGCCACGCTGCGACTGATCCGCGCGCTCGCGGCCCAGCACCGCGATCCCGGCAAGGGCTCGCCGGCGCAGCTCAACACCGCCGAGCGCATCCAGCGCTTGCTGCTGTCCTGGGGCGCGATCGCGCAGACCTCGCGCACCCAGGGGGCGCGCGTCGCCGACGAGGCGCTGCAGGCCGAGGATCAATTCGGCTCGGCGCTGTCGCTGTTGAAATCGGCGCAGCGCACCGCGATATCGCTGCGCGAGCGGCTGTCGCCGGATGCGTGGCAGGTCATCACTGAGATGTCGAACCGGCTCGCCCAGGACGTCGACGATGACGATGCCGTCGTCAGCACGGCCGAGCTGCTGCTCGAAAAGCTCGCGAGCTTTGCCGGTCTTGCCCAGGAGAACATGAACCGCGCCGCCGGCTGGCGCTTCCTCGACATCGGCCGCCGCGCCGAGCGCGCCATCAACACCGCGCGGTTCGCGCGGCAGTTCGGCTATGACGAGGCGACGCCGGAGGATCTCGACGTCCTGCTGACGCTGGTCGACTGCCAGATCACTTATCGGTCGCGCTATCTGATCGGCCCGTCGCTGGCGCCGATCCGCGATCTCGTCGTGCTCGACACCTACAATCCGCGCTCGGTCGCGTTCCAGATCGAGGTGCTGAGCGAGCACATCGCCAGCCTGCCGGTGCTGAAGGAGAACGGGCTGATCGAGCGTCCGCAGCGGCTCGCCGTGTCGCTCGGCGCGCGGCTGACCGCGGCCGAGGCCGCGCATCTCGACGGCCGCACGCTGTTCGCGCTGGAGCAGGATCTGCTCAATCTGGCGGAGGCGATCGGTCAGCATTACTTCCCGCACGGCCCGAATGCGACGCGGCCGGAAAAGCTCACGGGCCTCGCGTGATCTACGACATCCGGCATGTCACCACCTACGAGTATGAGAGCGCGGTCAGCTTCGCGCGCTGCTCGCTCCGGCTCGAGCCGCTCAGTGGCGACGGCCAGGAGCTGATCTCGCACAGCGTCGACATCCGGCCGCGCCCGTCGGAGCGCACCGCGCGGCGCGATTTCTTCGGCACCCTGACCGAAAGCATCGTCATCGACACCCAGCACCGTCATCTGCGCATCGACTCGCGCTCGCGGGTGAAGCTGTCGCGCAAGCCGCCGGAGCGCGACGCGGCGAGCGCGACCTGGGAGCAGGTGCGCGACGCCGCGTTCGAAGCCACCAGCCTCGGCCCGTCGTCGCCGATCGGCTACGTGTTCGCCAGCGCGCTGGTGCCGGTGCTCAAGCCCGTGACGGACTATGCGGCCGCGGGCTTTCCGGCCGGCACAGGCATCGTGGCCGGCGCTGCGGACCTGATGCGGCGCATCCGCAAGGAGTTCAAATACGATCCCAAGGCGACGGTGATCTCGACGCCGCTGCGCGAGGTATTCGACAATCGCCACGGCGTCTGCCAGGATTTTGCCCATGTGATGATCGCGGGACTGCGTGGGCTCGGTCTGCCCGCGGCCTATGTCAGCGGCTATCTGCGCACCATCCCGCCCGAAGGCCAGCCGCGGCTGCAGGGCGCCGATGCGACTCATGCCTGGGTGTCGCTGTGGTGCGGCGAGACGCTCGGCTGGATCGGCTTCGATCCGACCAATGATCTCGTGGTCGGCAATGATCACATCATCCTCGGCATGGGCCGCGACTTCTCCGACGTCTCGCCGGTGGACGGCATCATCGTCGGCTCGCCCAAGCAGAAGCTCGGCGTCGCCGTCGACGTCGTGATGGTGGAGTAGGGCGGTTCCCGCGACGGGAACGACCGGAACGTTTTTCTCGCATCGCACTTGATCCGCCCGAGGGGCTTGAATGGGGGCTGGCTGACCCTTTCGAGCGATGGAGTGATCGACATGAAGCGTGTTGCAATCATCATTGGCCTCGTCGGCGCCTGTGTCGCCGGCACCGCTTCGGCCCAGCCGAGTGTGAACCTGACCGGCACCTACCGCTGCATCCAGATGTGCCGCGACGGCATGATCGGCGCGCCGGCTTTCGTCACGCAGAACCGTGATTCCGTGAACCTGACCACCGAGACCGGCGAGTCCCTGCAGGCCTGGCCGGATTGGAACGCGCCGAACAGCCGGCTCTGGATCGATGCCCGTGACGAAAGCGCGGTGTATTCGCCCGACGGCATGCGCATCCAGTTCGACGACGGCCGCGTCTGGCAGCGCGACCTGCCGCCGCCGCTGATCGTCGAACGCGGGCCGGTGGTGTACGGGCGGTAAGTCATCATTGTTTTCAGGAAGGCCCTCGCGCATGCGGGGGCTTTCCGCTTCGAGTGAGTTGGAATGCACGCGGCCAAACAGCCTGTGTCGTCCCGGCGAACGCCGGGACCCATAACCCCAACTGTTTGTTGGGCGGCACGCTGTTAGTAACACCTCGCATATCACTCCTGCTGCGGAGTATGGGTCCCGGATCGGCGCCGCGCCAACGCTGTCGCATCGGCGCAGCTTGTCCGGGACGACGACGAATGTGTGGCACGTCTGTTCCCCATCGGACTGATGGATTTGCAGCTGCGTTCTCGCGACACGATGTGTCCGAGTCATGATGTGCAGCTCGTCCCTCTTGATCGAAGAGGGCGCAGGGAATGCCGGGTGATGGCCTCACCCATGGCCCGCCTGCAAACAAAAAGCAGGCGGCAGGTACCACAGGTGCAGCCGGATCGACCCGGCATTCCCCGCGCGATGGGTTGACGGCTTATACGTGGTCTCCCTGGTGCGCCGGGCTTTCTGGCCACCATCCCCCGCGCGATCGCATTGCGCCAGGTTGACACCAGCATCGGGGTGTCAGGACATCACGACTTCACCGTGCGCATGATGCCGTTCGTCCGCGCGACCAAGCACGCTGCAGCACCACACGCCCACCGCTCCCCAGGCTCCACGTTCGTGACGATCGCGATCCGCCCCTCTCACGAGCCCGGGATGGCCGGAAACATCCGCCTGATTTGCCCGACAGCGCAAGAGGCAAGTGTGCGGCAAACTGGCACGACGGGCAGTTCGGGCATGATAGATATGTGATTGATGCGAGCCCGAGTGAGAAACTAATTCGCCGGCGCTGAGCGACGTGGGATGGCCGGGACAAGCCTGGCCATGATGGCCGAGAGAGCGAGTCCACTCAATTCCATTATTCAGCGGCCGAAGCTCAGCACTTCCGCATCTGCAGACAATGCTCGCGCCCTTCGATGTCGGTGCGAAACGATTCGATGAAGCCGCCCTGGCGCTGGGTCACGTACACCGTCTTGCCGTCGCTGCCGCCGAAAGCGAGATTGGTCGGCTCCTTGGCTTTCAGGGCGATATCCCTGATGACGCGCCCGTCGGGTGCGAGCATGGCGATCGTGCCCTTCAGGATGCGGGCGACCAGCAGGCGGCCGCTGGCGTCGGTGCGCAGGCCGTCGATGGTGTTCGGCTCGAAGGTCTTGATCAGCTTCGGCCGCGTCAGCGCCTCGCCCTCGATCGCGTAGGACCAGATCTCGCCACTGTTGGATTCGCCGACATAGAGCGTGCGGCCGTCCGGGCTGAGATCGATGCCGTTGGTGGTGCCCATGGCGCGCGGCGCGGTCATCGCGACGCCCTGCAGCGCGCCGTCGGCTCCCTTCGCGATCCGCCAGATGCGGCCGCTACGCGCCTTCCAGGCCGGATCGCTCGCATAGATCACGCCGTCGCGCGCCAGCGTGATGTCGTTGGGCTGGCTCATCTCGTCGGCGTGGAAGACGAGGCGGGGCTCGGTGGTGCCCGCCGCGATCGCGAAGATGTTGTGCTTCTTGTAGTCGGCGACGAACAAGGTGCCGGTGGCGTCGATGCGGATCGCGTTGCCGATGCTGCCGTCGGGGAGCTCGGTGAACTTCTCCGAGGCGGCCGCCTCAGGCGCTAGCCGGCCGATGGTGCCGGCCTTGCCGAGATTGACGACGTAGAGATTGCCCTGGGGATCGACGGCGGGGCCCTCGATGCCGAAGGTGTATTCGCCTGACGGTGTGAGCTGGGTGCTTTCGAACAGTTTTGGCCCGGCAAGGGCGGGTGCGATCGCGAGCATCGCCAGGAGCGAGATGCGTAGGGCGGGCAAAGGCGCAAGCCGACGCATCCAGCGTCCGACAATGGTCTCGTGTGCGCCGCGCACACCATGACGCGCACCGGTGCCCGCGGCCGGTAAGCACGCGCCGCCTGCGGCGGCCGCTTTGCCCACCCTGCGGTCTTGCTTAGAGCGGCACCAGGAACTGCTGTTGGATGTAGTAGCCATTGTCGTCCGTGCAGGCGCCGTTGAGATGAGTGTCGGCCGGCCGGAAGAAACGGCTGAAGCCAGGCTTATTGACGGCAAAGCGCTCCGTCACCACGACGACCTTGCCGAACGGGATGTCGCCGCAGTCGCGGCCGTCGGCGGCGAAGAATTTTCGATGCGGCGGGCCGCCGGGCTTCACCCGCATGCGGCTGCCCGGAACCATGCGCGCGACGAGATCGTCGGCGACATCAAGCAGCTTGGCGTAGCCGGGTTCCGTCTTGATGAGATTTGCACCCGGCGGCATCTGCCGCTCGCTGCCGAGACCGCGCAGGCGCTGCCGCAGCCGGCCTGAATCGGGATCGCCGGGATAGATCCAGCCGTCCTGCGCCAGCAGGAAGCGCAGCATGGCCTTGTCCTTTTCGGTGTCGGATTGTCCGGCCTTGAGGCCGAAATCCGAATGGCAGCCGCTGCAGCGCTTCTCGACCAGATCCCTGCGCACCGTCGTGAGTCGCGCGCGGCTCGCGGCATCGTCCATCACGAGGGCGGCCAGCCGCTCGATCAGCTGATCGCTCCTGGTCTCGCAAGGCAGCGGCTCGGGCACGGACTCGCTCGATCGGTCGATGCGGATCACGGTCTGGTTCTTGTCCTCGACCAGCCAGAGTGCGCCGTCATCGGCGACGGTCATGCCGACCGGCGCGCCTTGCGGGCGGATGCCGTTGACGCGGTGCCAGCCGGCGATGATCTCGTCGAACGCGGCAGCCGGCGCGGGGCCTGCTGCGGTCTGGAAGGCGCGGGTCGGCTCGGCGGCGCAGCTGACGTGATAGCGCACCGGCGCGGGGCTCACCTTCGGGTAGCCGCGCTCGTCGACCTCATAGGCCAGCAGCCGGCTGCCGGTCGGACGATAGCCGTGCAGGCCGACCAGCAGCTTGCCCTTCAGCTCGGCCAGACGATCGGCGGTGTAGTAGAGCATGCCGAGCGGTGCGCCATGCGGCGGCAGCAGCGACCAGGGCTGCTTGTAGAGAGCGCTGTCGGTGCAGAAGCCCCTCAGCGGGCCGCCCTGCAGCACGCGCTTGAACTCCGCGCTTGGGGTCGCGAGATCGTAGCAATACGGCCAGCCGTAGTGGCGGCCCTGTTCGATGGCATTGATCTCCTCGTTCGGCGCGAACACATCCTGCAGGTCGCGGGCATTCTCCGCTTGCAGGAAGGCCATGCCGGGATCGGGAAAGCGCGGATGCAGCACCAGCGCCATCGAGTTGCGCAGGCCGCGCGCGAACACCTGGTGCGGCGGATCGGCATCGCCGGATTTCAGCGCCGGGAAGATGCCGCCTGCCGGTGGCGTGAAAAGCCAGATCGCCGCCAGCGCAGAGGCGCCTTCAGCGGCGGCGCAGGGCCCCGGGACCGCCGCGGGGGAGAGGCAGTTGTCGCTGTGCGATCCGATGTTGACGAACAGCCGTCCGGTGCGGTCGAAGGCGAAGGCTTTCAGCGGATGGGCGCTCTCCGACAGGCGGGTGCCGTCGGGCAGCGTGAGACGACGGCCGGGCAGGCCGCGGATGATGGTCTCGACCGTGGCCTTCGNTCGGAAGAGAGCGGATCGAAACGGAAGATCGTCGTATCGGTCGAGGCGTAGATCCGGCCATCCGCGCCTGCGGCGAGGCCGAACGGATAGGACAACCGCGTGATGGCTTCGCGCACGCGCTGGCCTGCGGGCGCTGCGGGATCCAGGATCAGCAGCCGGCCGTCATCATGGCCCCAGCCGCCCATGTCGGCGACCACGAACAGCTGACGGCCCGGGATCTGCACGATGCTGCGGGGAAACCTGAGGCCGTCGTCGCGGCTCGCCACGAGGCCTGCGCAGAAGCCGGCCTTCATGTCGATCCGCAGCCGCGGAAAGGCGAGGTCGCCGTCGCCGCATTTGGCCTGGCCGAGCGCGTAGCCGCTCCTGACCGTCACGTCGTCGGCGCGGCCGTGGGATGCGCCGAGCAGCACGGTCGCGATCACGGCCATGATGCGCCACGACCAGCTCATGCGATCCGATCCCGCCTAGTGCATCAGATTGTATTGCACGATGTAGGCCGCGGCGCCCGCGAAATAGCCGAGCAGAGCGATGCCGCTGATGCGGCGGACGTACCAGAAGAAGTGGATGTTCTCGAGCCCCATCGCGGCGACGCCGGCCGCCGAGCCGATGATCAGGATCGAGCCGCCGGTGCCGGCGCAATAGGCGACGAACTCCCACAGGAAGCTGTCCGGCGGATACTGGCTGAGGCTGTACATGCCCATCGACGCCGCGACCAGCGGGACGTTGTCGATGACCGCGCTGGCGAGGCCGAGCACGACCACGATCAGGTCGAGGCGGCCGACGGTGCGGTCGAGCCATTGCGCCAGCGCCTGCAGGATGTGGGTGTGCTCGAGGGCCGCGACCGCGAGCAGGATGCCGATGAAGAACACGATCGAGGGCATGTCGATCCGGGTCAGCGCATGCACCAAGGTCAGCCGCTGCTTCTGCTCGGAGGCCTTCTCGCGATGGATGATCTCGCCGACCATCCACAACAGGCCGAGGCCGAACAGGATGCCCATGAACGGCGGCAGATGCGTCACGGCCTTGAACAAGGGCACCGCGACCAGGATGCCGAGGCCCATGAAGAACATCAGGTTGCGCTCGAACGGCAGGATCGGGCTGATCGAGGCGAGGCCGGCGCTCGCTGGCGGCACCAGCTGCTTGCCGCGCAGAGTGAAGCTGACGGCGGCAAGCGGCACCACGAGGTTCAACAGCGAGGCAATGAACACCGATTTCATGATCGCGAGCGGCGTGATCTGGCCGCCGATCCACAGCATCGTCGTGGTGACGTCGCCGATCGCCGACCACGCGCCGCCGGCATTGGCGGCGATGACGATGATGGCGGCGAACACCAGGCGGTCCCCGTCGCGGCCGGACAGCTTCTTCATCAGCGACACCATCACGATCGCCGTGGTGAGGTTGTCGAGCATGGCGCTGAGGAAGAAGGTGACGAAGCCGACCAGCCAGACCAGCGTCACCTGGTTGCGGGTGCCGATCAGCGAGGTCACGACCTCGAAGCCGTTATGCGCGTCGATCACCTCGACGATGGTCATGGCGCCGATCAGGAAGAAGATGATTTGCGCCGTCGAGGCCACGGAGTCGTTGAGCTGGGAGGCCACCTCCGACGCCGTGGCGCCCATCACCGCGTAGATCGTCCACATCAGCCCGGCGCCGACCAGGGCGGTCGCCGCCTTGTTGATCCGGAACGGATGCTCCAGCGCCACCACAGCATAGGCAAGCGCGAACACGGCGACGATAGCGGCGGTCATGGGCGGGGCATTCCGGGCTGAGGAGCGGCGGGCGGGAGGAACTGCCCAAGATATGACCGATCGGCCGCCCGCCAGCAAGCCGTGAGCGTCGTTCAAGACGGGGGGGGACTCAGATCATCGCCGCGGTGATCGTCTCGGCGTGGCTGCGGATGGCGCGGATCTCCGCGGGGCTGCGGCGCTCGAGATTGACGTACTGGTTGCGCATCCGGCCATTGTTGGCGAAGCGGCGGCGGTGCTTGGCGAGGAAGCTCCAATACAGCGTCGTGAACGGGCAGGCCTTGTCGCCGGTCGCCTGCTTGGGATCGTAGCGGCAGTTGCGGCAATGATCGCTCATGCGGTCGATGTAGTGGCCGGAGGCCGCATAGGGCTTGGTGCCGACCACGCCGCCGTCGCCATGCTGGCTCATGCCGAGCGTGTTCGGCAGCGAGACCCAGTCGATGGCGTCGTGGAACATCGACATGTGCCACAGGTGCACGTCGTAGGGCTTCACCCCGAGCAGCATCGCGAACAGGCCGAGCACCATCAGCCGCTCGATGTGATGCGCATAGGCGTGATCGATGGTGTGGCCGATCGCCTGCGACAGGCAGCGCATGTCGGTCTCGCCGGTCCAATAGAAGCGCGGCATCGGCAGGTTGGCCTCGAGCGCGTTCTCGTCGGCGTAATGGGGCATGCGCTGCCAGTAGATGCCGCGCACGAATTCGCGCCAGCCGATGATCTGGCGCACGAAGCCTTCGAGCGCGTTGAGCGGCGCGTTGCGGTTGGCGAGCGCGGCGTCCAACACCTCGCGCGGATTGAGCATGTGCAGGTTGAGCGCGCCGGAGAGCCGCGAATGATACAGGAACGGCTCGTCGCTCAGCATGGCGTCCTGATAGGTGCCGAACAGCGACAGCCGCCAGGCGACGAAGTCCGACAGCTCGGTCAGCGCGTCGACGCGCGACACCGGCAGATCGAACCGTTCGAGCTTGCCGGGACTGTTCGAAAACCGCGCCGCCACCAGCTTGAGCACGTCGCGCGTGATCGCATCAGGCGGATAGGAGCGGGGGACGGGAATGGGCGGGCGCGACCTGCCGAAACCCTTGCGGTTCTCGGCATCGAAATTCCAGCTGCCGCCGATCGGCCGGCCGCTCTCGTCGAGCAGGAGACCGGTCTTGCGCCGCATCGCGCGGTAGAACGTCTCCATGATCGGGCGTGGATGGCGCTCGGTGAAGGCGTCGAACTCGTCGGCCGTGCACAGGAAGTGGCGGTCGAGCCTGATTTCGGGGCGCTGCGGCAGCTTGCGCAAGCTCTCGCGCACCCGGAAGTCGCCGGGCTCGAGCACGATCGTGGCCTCGGGCTGCAGCAGAGCCTGGTGACGCGCGATCTCGCTGTCGAGCGCGCCAGTGTTGGCGGGATCGTCGAGCCGCACGTAATGCACGGCGCGGCCGCGCGATTCGAGATCGGCATGGAAGTGGCGCATCGCCGCGAAGAAGAACGCGATCCGCATCTTGTGCTGCGGCACGTAGGCCGCCTCGTCGGTGACCTCCATCTGCAGCACGACGTCCTGCGCCGGATCGAAGCCGTCGAACGCAGCCGAATCCGCATCGAGCTGGTCGCCCAGCACGATGACGAGATGTCTGACGGCCCTTGCTTTCGTCATCGCGTCCCGCAGCAGATCAGGCCGCCACCGCGGTGACGGTGGTGGCACGGCCGAGGCATTCCTTGCGCACTGCGACCAGGCTGCGATGCAGCCAGGTCTTGATGGTGCCGACCGGCACGCCGAACCGCTCCGACAGCCGCGTCCGGCTTTCGCCTTCGAGATAGGCCAGCGCGAGCAGTTGCCGCCGCTCCTCCGGCAGGCGCTCGAGCGCCTTGCGGGCGATCGGTTCCGCCTGCGCGTAGTCGAACTCGTCGTCGGTGTGGACGGCGGCGGGATCGGCGATCGAGAGCGCCTCGTCCAGCTCCGAGGTCGGCACGCCGGTCGCGCGCAGGCTGTCGATCGCCGTGTTGCGCATGATGGTGCACATCCAGGTGATGGGCGAAGCGCGCGCTGGATCGAAGCTCGCGGCGTGACGCCAGATCTTCACGTAGCCGTCCTGCAGGATATCGTCGAGGTCGGCCGAAGAGGGCAGCATGGCGCGGACGGTCTTGCGCATCTTCACCCGGGTTGCGGCGTGGAGTTCGGCAAAAGCCTGCTCGTCGTTGCGTCCGGCGCGGGCCAGAAGGCCGCTGAGATGCGCGACGTAGCTCTTTTGATCCGCGCTTGCTGATCGCATCCTTCTCCTCCATCCGCTTCCTGGATTGAAACGGGGCAGGGGCTGATGCGGATCACCGCGAGCGTGCAGTCGTCATCGTGGCAGCGCAACTGGCGGATCGTCCAGACGATCGAACTCGCCTGGACGGCCTGATGTCGCCTGCAGTGATGTTCAGAGCCGGACGAACGGGCTGATGATGCGGCCCAGCAGGCCATGCATGCGCAGGTCGCCCGTCATCGCCACCAGGCACAGGCAGGGCCCTTCGTCGCCGACCACGGGACGATGATCGACCTCGTCGTCGCCATAGTCGAAATCGCCGGGGCCGTAATAGCCGCCGAGATGGCTGAAGCTGCCCTTCAGCACGCAGGTCAACTCATTGCCGGAGTGGGTGTGCTCCAGCATCCGCGCGCCGGGCTCGGAGCGCAGCAGGAAGGCGCGCGACTTGCCGGTGCCGGACAGCATGATCGGACGCATGCTGATGCCCGGCGCGACGCGGCGGCGCTTGCCGATCTTGCAGCGCTTCACCATCTCGGGCAGGTCGGCGAGCTCCGGATCGACCTCAGCCACCTCTCTGACAACAGGTGCCGACTGGGGGCGGCGGTCGATCCGTGCCATGACGGCGTCGAAGGCGCCGGCTCCCATGGCAACCGGCTCGGCCTGATCGAGCGAGGCACCGGCCAGTTGCTCGACGGCGCGCACGAAGCGCCGGCAGCGATGGCAATCGGCGACGTGGACGCCGACGACAAGCCGCTCGGCCTCGTCGAGCGCACCAGTGGCGAAGTCGGCCAGCAGGTCTTCCGGCGGGTGATGGCTGATCGTCATGTCGCGTCGTCCAACAGGTCTCTCAGGCGATTCATCGCCAGTCTGATTCGAGATTTTACCGTACCGAGCGGCAGTCCGAGCACTGCCGCGATTTCCGAATGGGGTCGTTCCTCGATGAACGACAGGCGGATCACGGTGGATTGCTCCACCGACAATCTTTCGATTGCAGCCGCCACGCGCGTGGCATCTTCGACACGCGAGACGATCTGGTCGGCTGCGAGCGTCGGATCGGCTTCCTCGTCGAGGACGATCTCCTTGCTCAACCGGCCCTCGCGGGTCGCCTTGCGGGCCGCGTCAATGCGCTGGTTGCGCGCGATGGTGAAGATCCAGGCCGCTGCGCCCGCCGTCGACGGGTCGAATTGGGCCGCCTTGGTCCAGACCGATACCATCGTCGATTGGGCGATCTCCTCGGCCTCGTCCGGATTGCAGCCCGTCTTGATCAGGAAGCCTTTGATGCGCGGCGCAAAATGCTCGAACAGGGCCTTGAACGCCTCGCGGTCGCCGCGCGCGGCGACGCGTCCGATCAATTCCGCCCAGTCCACAGTTGCCTTCGGCCCTCTGCTCGCACTCGCCATGACGCGGACACCGGAGCCCCGCGCAAATCTCTGGCGGGACGATGCCACGTTCCATGACGCTAATCTAGCCGCTCTCAGTCGCGTGGTCATGATCCCCGGCACGCCTCTTCGATACCGGGGAACGCGTGGAACATCTGACTGGATCACTGCGAGTCGCGATTTTTCCGCCGACATCAATCCTTGAGGTCGGAATTGACCATCGCCAGGAACTCCTGCCGGCTCATCGGGTCGGTGCGGAAGCAGCCGAGCATGCGGCTGGTGGTCAGGTCGACCCCGTGCTTCTTCACGCCGCGCGAGCTGATGCAGTGGTGGGCGGCCTTGATGACGACGGCCACGCCTTGCGGCTGCAGCACCTCGTTGATGATGTTGGCGATCTCGGCCGTCATCCGCTCCTGGATCTGCAGCCGGGCTGCATAGGCCTCGACCACCCGGGCGAGCTTGGAAATGCCGACGACGCGGCTGCGCGGCACGTAGCCGACCCAGGCGCGGCCGATGATGGGCGCCATGTGGTGTTCGCAATGGCTCTGGAACGGAATGTTCCGCAGCAGAACCATCTCGTCGTAGCCCGCGGTCTCCTCGAACGTCTTTCGGAGGTAGTCCTCCGGATTCTGATCATAGCCGGCGAAGTAGCTCTTATAGGCACGGGCGACGCGGGCCGGCGTCTCGGAGAGGCCCTCGCGCGAGGGATCCTCGCCGATCCAGGTCAGGATGGTGCGGATCGCGTCCTCGACGTCGTCCTGGGTGACCGTCACGGGATCGCAGACGAAAGGCAGTTTCTTGGCGGTGTTGCGCACGGCGGGCTCTCCGAAAGCAGGGAAACGGAACCCCTGTGCCCGTGGATCACCGCGCGGCGGACATTTGCACGTCCGCCGCGCCGGCGTGGATCGGCTCGATCAGAGAGGGATCAGCGGCGTCAGCTCGCCTTGCGCAGCCTGGTTTCGGCCGCAGGGCCCGAGCGCAGGTTCTGGAAAAATTTCTCGACCTCATGCGCCAGGGTCTGCGCCGTCGAGTTGAGGTCGCCGGACGCCGAGAGAACGGAGGCGGCGGCGGTCGAGGTTTCGCCGATCGCGTCGCGCAGCGAGCCGATGTTCATGACCAGCGTCTGATTGCCGTGCGCGGTCGACTGCGCGTTGGCCGAGATCTCGCGGGTGGCCTGATCCTGCTGCTGAATGGCGTTGGAGATGTTCGAGGTGATCTCGTTGATGCCGCGCACCGCATCTCCGATCTCGCGGACCGCGTCGACCGCGGTCTTGGTCGAGGACTGGATCAGCCCGACGTTCTGGCTGATCTCCTCGGTCGCCTTGGCGGTCTGCCCGGCCAGCGCCTTGACCTCGTGGGCGACGACGGCAAAGCCGCGGCCGGCCTCGCCGGCGCGGGCGGCCTCGATGGTGGCGTTCAAGGCCAGCAGGTTGGTCTGCTCGGCGATGGTCTGGATCAGGGTCAAAACGCCATCGATGCGCTGCGTAGCGGCGGCGAGGCCCTCGATCTCGGTGATCGATTTCTCGGTGCGCTGGCCGGTCTGCTCAACGGCGCCGGCGGACTGGCGGATCTGACGGCCGATCTCCTCGACGGACGCGGACAGCTCCTCGGCGGCGCTGGCCACGGCGGAGACGTTGGTCGAGGCCTGCGACGTGGCGCCGGCTGCGGTGACGGCGCGCTCATTGGCATCCGCGGTGAGCCGCGTGATGGTCTCGGCGGTGTTGCGCATGGCGGCCGCGTTCTCGGTGACGGTGCGCATCACGCTGCCGATGGCGGTCCGGAAATCCTCCACCGCGGATTCGATGTGCCGCGCGCGCGCCTCGCGGATCTCCGAGTCCTGCGAGACCTGGACGTTGAGGTCGCGGTTGTGGGCCATCGCCTGCTGGAACACGCCGATGGCGCGGGCGAGCTCGCCGACCTCGTCGGCACGGCCGGCATGCGGCACCTCGACGTTCTCGGTGCCGGTCGCGACCTGGCGGATGGTCTCGGTGATCTGCGACAGCGGGCGGGCGATCGAGCGTGCGATGATCACGATGCCGGCGACGACGAGCAGCATCATGGCGCCGCCGAGCACGGTGAGCACCAGCGAGAGCTTGCGGTTGATCTCGGTGTCCTCGCCGATCCTGCGACCGCGCTCCAGATAGACCTTGGAGAGCTCGTCGAGATCCTTGTTCAGGGCCGAGCGCACCGAACGGTTGGCGTCGTTGTCGCCCCATTCGCGTCCCGCGGCGGGGCTGATCTCGTTGGCGCGGCGCACCAGCTCTTTGCGGAACTCGACGAATTGCTCGATCCGCTTCTTGAAGGTGCCGAATTGCTGTGCGTCGTCGGCCTGCACGATCGCCTGCCACTTGTCGACGACCTTGAGGATCTCGGCGTTGAACTTCAGCAGTCCGTCACCATAGCGCTTCACGACCGCCGGATCGGTCGACATGTAGACACCGCGCGACTCCATCACCACGGCGTAGACGAGGCCGTTGACAAGCTGAACATTGAGGGCAGCGAGATTCGAGGTCTCGATCGCCTTGGTGAGCTCAGCGCCGCGGCGCGAGTTGTAGTCCGACAGCCAGGTGATCGCAGCCGTGAGCAGGGCAAACAATGCGAAGATGGCGTAGAGCTTGACCGCGATGGAATGGCGTGAGGCCGTCTTCGTTGACGTCGGACGTGTGGTCATGAGGTGGACTACCGGCGGGTGATAGGCTGCGACGCGGGACGATTGATCATTAATAGTTATGCAAAAGCTTCATGGAGAAAGCGTTAAGTGGACACTATCAGTATGATGCAACCCCTGCGCACTTCGTGTTGTTTTTCAATCAATTAGCCCGCGGCTCGCCGCCGTTGAAGCTGCGCCGCATCCGCTTGACTACGGAGACCGCCAGCGGCCGGCGGCTACCGTTGCCGTGCAAATGCGTCGCAACTGGTGGCCGGCGCGGGCTCGCCCGATCTGTCGGCGAGACCGCCACGGCCGTGTCACTCGAACCGAGATCACGGTCGAGAATCGGAACCTCGGGTTCGCCGCTCGGAAGCGTTCGAAGCCGCCGCAGCGGCTCAACTTTTCCGGAAGTGGTAGCGAAGGGCAGGGCGTCGCCGTAAGGTACCCCGATAGCAGGTTGTTGCGAGGACGATCGATGAGATTCGAAGGCATCGAAACGATACGCCGCATACTCTGTGTGTTTCCGCGCTACACGTCTTCGTTCGGAACGTTCGAGTACGCCTACCCGCTGACGGACGGCATCCAGGCGTTCATGCCGCCGCAGGGACTCTTGCTGATCGCGGCCTATCTGCCGAGTTCCTGGCAGGTGCGCTTCATTGATGAGAACATCCGTCCTGCGCGCGATGAGGATTTTGCCTGGGCGGAGGCGGTGTTCGTCAGCGGCATGCACATTCAGCGCCAGCAGATGAACGACATCTGCCGGCGCGCCCACGCCTTCGATCTGCCGGTCGCGCTCGGCGGCCCCTCGGTGAGCGCGTGTCCTGATTATTATCCCGACTTCGACTATCTGCATGTCGGCGAGCTCGGCGACGCCACTGACCAACTGATCGTGCGCCTGGCGCGCGACGTCTCACGTCCTGCGAGCCAGGTCGTGCTGCGCACGGCGGAGCGCGTCGCGATGACCGATTTCCCGGTGCCTGCCTATGAGCTGGCGGAGGTCAGCAAGTACTTCCTCGGCAGCATCCAATATTCCAGCGGCTGTCCGTATCAGTGCGAGTTCTGCGACATCCCCGGTCTCTACGGCCGCAACCCGCGCATCAAGACGCCGCAGCAGATCATCGCCGAGCTCGACAAGCTCAGGGAGTGCGGCGTCACCGGCTCGGTGTATTTCGTCGACGACAATTTCATCGGAAACCGCAAGGCCGCGATGGACCTGCTGCCGCATCTGATCGAATGGCAGAAGCGCACCGGCTATGTGATGCGGCTCGCCTGCGAGGCCACGCTCAACATCGCCAAGCGGCCCGAGATCCTGGAGAAGATGCGCGAGGCCTACTTCATCACCATCTTCTGCGGCATCGAGACGCCGGATCCGGATGCGCTGACGGCGATGCAGAAGGACCACAACATGATGGTGCCGATCCTGGAGGGGGTCAGGACCATCAACAGCTACGGCATGGAAGTCGTGTCCGGTATCATCATGGGCCTCGATACCGACACGCCGCAGACCGCGGATGCACTGCTGCAGTTCGTCGAGGAGAGCCGGATCCCGCTGCTCACCATCAATCTGCTGCAGGCGCTGCCCAAGACGCCGCTGTGGGACCGGCTCGAGCGCGAGGGCCGGCTGATGCAGGACGACAGCCGCGACTCCAACGTCAAGTTCCTGATGCCCTATGACGAGGTGGTGTCGGCGTGGCGGCGCTGCATGGATGTGGCCTACGAGCCGGAGCGGCTCTACGCCCGCTACCAGCATCAATGCGACCACACCTATGCCAACCGCATCAAGGTACCTGTCAGCGACGAGATGAAGAGCTGGCCCAACATCCGGCGCGGCCTGGTCATGATGGGCAAGATCTTCTGGAAGGTCGGGGTGCTCGGCGACTACAAGCGGCCGTTCTGGCGCTTCGCCTGGAGCCAGCTGAGGCGCGGCCAGATCGAGAACTTCATCGCGGTCGCGATCATCGCCCACCACCTGATCATGTTCGCTCGTGCCGCCTCACGCGGCCATCAGAACGCATCGAACTACTCGATCCGGTTGCGCGAGGCGGCTGTTCCGGCGGGGTGACGACCGTCGTCGCCCGGAGCTTGCGAGTGGGCGGACCGTGCGGTCCGCGTGATCGGCGGTTGTTGAGCGAGTCAGGTTTTTGGGCACCCGCGGGCCCCGCGCGCGCGAGGTCTTTTCAACCACGGCAGAATCGTGGCGTCATCGCCCGCGCGGCCGGCTCGCCGTCTTGTGTGGCGCGCATGGTTGCGGGTGGGGTGTGAACCCTGCTAGACCCGGACGCGACAAATTTCTGCGTATTTTCAAGGATTAGCTTCGGCTGCGGGCCACAATGCGGTCATGTCAGCTTCGCTGAGCGGCCTTATTTCTGCCCTATGCGCTCAAGCCTCCGAATGGGCCGCGCCTCAACATTGGACCCCCGCATGCTGGACGTCAGGCACGACAACGAAGTTCATGTCGAAAAGGTCGAACAACGGCCGGCCGACAGCATCGCCTTCGGGCTGGAGCGCCTCGGGCTGCTCGCCGTCAAGGTGCCGGTGCTGTCCTGCATCGTCCTGCTGCTTTTGATCGTGGCCGCGGTGTTCGGCATCAAGCGCATCCAGATCGATGATTCGCTGAGCCAGCTGTTCCGCTCGGACAGCAAGGAATTCCATCAGTACGAGGAGGTCACGAAGAAGTTCCCGGCTGAGGAATTCGACGTCCTCGTCGTCGTCGAGGGCAAGACGCTGCTCGCCCGGCAGAACCTCGAGAAGCTCCGCGACTTCGTCACCGACCTGCAACTGGTCGAGGGCACCCGCGGCCTGGTGTCGCTGTTCTCCGCCCGCCAGGCGCCGGCGCCCGGCAAGCTGCCGGCAGCGCTGTTTCCCTCCGACCTGCCGGAGGGCGAGGCCTATGACAAGTTCATCGAGACGGTGAAATCCAACGAGATCATCCGCGGCAAGCTGCTGTCGGAAGACGGGACGCTGGCGCTGATCGTGCTGTCGCTCGAGCCCAAGGTGGTCGCCTCCAACGATCTCGGCAAGGTCGTGGGCGACATCCGCAAGCTGATGACGGACGATCTCGCCGATACCGGCCTGAACGTGCAGCTGTCCGGCGTGCCGGTCATGCAGCTCGAGATCCGCAACGCGGTCGAGCGTGACGGCCTGACCTACAACGTGCTCGGCATTCTCGCCGGCTGCATCATCGCCATCATCTTCTTCCGCAAGATCTCCTTCATGATCGTGGCGGCCTTCCCGCCGCTGATCGCGATCATGCTCGCGCTGGGCGCGCTGGGATGGGCTAACTTCAACCTCAACATGTTCCTGAACGTGATGACCCCGCTGATCATGGTCATCAGCTTCTCGGATTCGATGCAGCTGACCTTCGCCGCCCGCGACCGCCTGATCGCCGGACAGGACAAGGTGACGGCGTTCAAGAACGCGGTGCTGGTGGTCGGTCCGGCCTGCGTGCTGACCCACGCCACCGCGGGCATTTCGTTCATCGCCCTGCAGTTCTCGGACAGCGACCTGATCCGCAAGTTCGGCGAGGCGGGGCTGGCAGCCACCGTCATCGCGCTGCTCGCGGTGCTGTCGCTGGTGCCGGTGTTCGGCGTGCTCCTGGTGCGCAACGAGAAGACCTTCGCGGTCAAGTTCCAGGGCGCCGATGCCGGCGTCCAGGCGCTGCGCAATTTCTGCTACTGGATCGCGGTGCGCATGGTCGGCCGTCCCGGCCTGTTCAGCCTGATCGCGGTCGTGTTCGTCGGCTCGCTCGCGGTGGTTTATGCGAGCCTCGAGCCGCGCTATCGCCTGGCCGACCAGGTGCCCGACAAGCGCCAAGCAGTCGCTGCGAGCAACCGTCTCGACGCCAAGCTGACCGGCGCCAATCCGGTCAACGTGCTCATCCAGTTTCCGAAGGGCGCCTCGCTGTATGCGCCGGAGACGCTGCAGACGATCGCCGATGTCCACGCCACGGTCGAGAAGACCGCCGGGGTCGGCAACGTCTGGTCGGTCGAGACGCTCAGGCGCTGGCTGGCGGAGAAGGCCGGCTCGTCGGATACGGCGACCCTGCAGGAATACGTCAACCTGATCCCCGAGCATCTGGTGCGCCGCTTCATCGACAAGGAGCAGGATGCGGTGGTGGTCGCCGGCCGCGTCCCCGACCTCGATTCCAGCCAGCTGCTGCCCGTGGTCGACAAGCTCGATCGGGAGCTCGATGCTGTCAGGAAGAAGCACCCGGGCTTTGAGGTCGCGGTCACCGGCCTCGCCGCGATCGCCGCGCGCAACTCGGCGAGCATGATTCAGAAGCTCAATCACGGCCTCACCATCGAGTTCGCGCTGGTGGCGATGTTCATTGGTCTGGCGTTCCGCTCGTGGGTGGTGATGCTCGCCTGCATCCTTCCCGGCATCTTCCCGGTGGTGATGTCCGGCACCTTGCTGTGGGCCATGGGAGAGGGGCTGCAATTCGCCAGCGTGGTGGCGTTGACGGTCTCATTCGGTCTCGGCCTGTCCGCCACCATCCACTTCCTCAACCGGTTGCGCATGGAAAGCGCGCCGGGAATCAGCGCAGCCGTCGCGGTCGAGCGCGCCACCGTGCTGGTCGGCCC
This sequence comes from Bradyrhizobium sp. ORS 375, assembly GCF_000239775.1. Lineage (GTDB taxonomy): Bacteria > Pseudomonadota > Alphaproteobacteria > Rhizobiales > Xanthobacteraceae > Bradyrhizobium. Next base: position 5,059 of record NZ_CAFI01000095.1, on the reverse strand, counting down.
GGCGCTGATCCTCACCACGGTGGTGCTGGCCTGCGGCCTCGTCGTCACCGTGTTCTCAGACCTGCCGTCGCTGCGGCTGTTCGGCTGGCTCAGCGCGTTCTCGATGGTGGCGGCCCTGTTCGCCGATCTGTTCATCCTCCGGCCGACCGCGATGTTCCTGATCAACCTGTCGCAGAAGCTGAAGCGCAAGCCGGTGTGACGTGAAGGGGGGGCTGGTCCTAGCCACACCCACAACTGTCATCGCCTGGAAAAGCAGGCGGTGTGGATCCCACACACAACTGTCATCGCCCGGCTTGACCGGGCGATCCAGTACGCCGCGGCCATCGGCTCTATCACGACCGCCTCTGGAATACTGGATCGCCCGGTCAAGCCGGGCGATGCCAGCGGAGATGATGTCAGGCGCTGATTGCTGCGGAGGCCATCGCAAAACAAAACGGCCCTGACATCGTCAGGGCCGTTCGCGTCGTCAGAAGCTGCTAGAGTCGCTCAGGTCTTCGACATTGTGATGTTGACGCCGCGGATCTCGCCCTTGGAGGAGATCTGCACGACCTGCTTGTTGCCGCTGGTCTTCAAGGTGATGCTGGCGGCGAAGCCGGCGGCTTGCACGAACACGTCGATCTGGCCGTTGCCAGCGGTGCCCTGCAGCTCGCCGTTCACGTTGCGGCTGGATTCGCTCCAATTGCCGGAGATGCGGTCGCCCTGGCTGGTGACGTCGCTGGACAGCAGGAACTTGTAGCTGTCGCTGGCGCATTGCAGGCTCTGCTTGAGATTGGCGCCGGCCACCTTGTAGCTCGCCTTGCAGCGGATCCGCTCGGTGGTGCCGTCCGACAGCGCGACCGTGCCGTTGCCGGCCCAGGAGCCGTCGAAGCCGGCGAACGGGCCCGACTGTGCATGGACTGCCGTCGCGGTCAGAATCAATGCTGCGCCGAGACCGGCGGCCTTGACGACGCGCCCCGAGAAAGATGAGCCGAACAGTTTCATATCGAGTTTCCCATCCAAAATGACACCGCTGTGCCGGCGTGTGTCGCCGCTTCGAACACTTTGGTGTCCTCGCCGAAGGTTAGGTTCAAATGACGGCCGGCCGGGCGCTGCGACCGGATGTCATGATTCATATCGGAATTCCCATCGGCACCCTGCGACGGACCGGCGCCGAACCGCCTTCCGCGCAAAACTGCTGCACCCCCGCAGCCCCGACGGCGCCGCATCTAACGGTCCCCGCTGCATGCTTGCAACAGCCAAATGCGAAAAACGTCCCTCGAGAATAACGCCCTAGTATCAAAGCCTTGTTTATGCCAAAGCTGTGGAGGTCCGAGCATGATCGCTCGGCATCATAGGGCGCGAATTTGGCCGCATTTGGCAGCGTACCTCCGGCGCTGGGGGGCTTGCGGTCCTTGCCAAACCAAACAGGTGTTTCCCGGTCCGCATCGGCGATCCCGGGAGGTGGCCTCTGCTGTCAAAATGAAGGAACACGATGCGTAAGATTTGCCTGGCACTTTCCCTGCTGTCGCTGACCGTTTCCACCGCCGCCTTCGCGCAAGGCGGGCGTGGCACCGCCGAGGAGCAGGCGGCCTGCACCCGCGACGTTCAGAAGTTCTGCCGTTCCGTGATCGATCAGGGCGACTTCACCATCCTGGCGTGCCTGAAGGAGAACCGCTCCAAGATCAGCGCCGATTGCGACAAGGTGCTGAAGACCCACAACCAGTAAGCGGTTGCCGTTCGGAACGGCTGTTTCCGGACGCTCTTGGTTAACGGCCGTCGGCCCCCTGTCACAGGGCGTCCGGCGGCCCGACCGCATTTGTTGCCCCATATCGATTGCATTGGTTTTGGCTGGATCTTCGCCTATATGGAGGCCAGCAATCCGTTCGCATAAGCGAAGCGGCGGGCATTGTTTTCGGTAGCGCCCTTTCAACCTGATAGCTGTTTCGTCCATGACCACCGCGAGCGATTTGCGATCCGGCAAGACACACCGGGACGAGAACTTTCCGGTCGCCTCGTGGATCATCCGTCCCGAGCACCGTGCGCTGATTCTCGCCTTCTACAATTTCGTGCGCACGGCCGACGACATCGCCGATCATCCGAGCCTGCCGGGTGACGAGAAGCTGCGGCTGCTCGATCTGCTCGAGGCCGAGTTGACAGGGGCGGGCGAGACCCAGGACGTCGCGGTCAGCCTGCGCCGGGCGCTCGCCGCGCGCGGCATGCCGCCGCGCCACGCGCTCGATCTGCTGGTCGCGTTCCGCATGGACGTGACCAAGCTGCGCTACGAGAACTGGGACGAGGTCATCCACTACTGCCGCTACTCGGCGATGCCGGTCGGCCGCTTCATGCTCGACGTGCATGGCGAGTCCACGGCGACCTGGCCGGCCTCGGACGCGATCTGCGCCGGCCTGCAGATCAACAACCACCTGCAGGACTGCGGCAAGGACTACAAGGCGCTGAACCGCGTGTATCTCCCGCGCGATGCGCTCGCTGAAGCCGGCGCGACGGTGGAGATGCTCGGAGCGGCCAAATCGTCGCCGCAGCTCCTGAGCTGCCTGCAGAAGCTCGCGGTGCGCAACGCGGCGCTGCTCGATGAGGGCAGGGACCTCAACAGCGGCGTGAAGGATTTCCGCTTCGGGCTCGAGATTGCGGTCATCCAGGCTTTCGCCGATCGCATCGTGGCGCTGCTGCAGGCGCGGGATCCGCTCAGCGAGCGCGTGCACCTTTCGCCAACCGGCATGCTCGGCCTCACCTTCACGTCGGTGATGGGCGAGATCGGCCGCCGCGTGGCCGGCCGTCATCCCCAGACCAAATCGGCGGGCGCATGACCCTCGAAGCAACCGCAGACACGATCGATCACGGCACGGCGGCGTCCGGCAGCTCGTTCTACGCCGCGATGCGCATCCTGCCGCGCGCCCAGCGCGATGCGATGTTCCAGGTCTACAGCTTCTGCCGCGAGGTCGACGACATCGCCGATTCCGACGGCCCGCGGCCCGAGCGGCTGGCGGCGCTGCAGAAATGGCGCGACGACATCGACGCGCTGTACCAGGGCAATCCGCCGCCGCGGCTGCGCGACTACGTCGGCTCGGTGAAGACGTTCGGCCTGAAGCGCGAGGATTTCCTCGCCATCATCGACGGCATGGAGATGGACGTGCCGGCGGAGATCCGCGCGCCGGATCTCGCCACGCTCGACCTCTATTGCGATCGCGTCGCGAGCGCGGTCGGCCGTCTGTCGGTGCGCATCTTCGGCATGCCCGAGGAGGACGGCATCCTGCTCGCCCATCATCTCGGCCGTGCGCTGCAGCTTACCAACATCCTGCGCGACATCGACGAGGACGCGGCCATCGGCCGGCTCTATCTGCCGCGCGAGGCGCTGCTGTTCGCCGGCATCACCGGTGACGATCCGGCCAAGGTGACGCAGGAGCGCGCGCTGCCCAAGGTCTGCAATTCGGTGGCCGTCCGGGCCAAGACGCATTTCGAGAAGGCCGACGAGATCATGCGGCGCAACCGCCGCCGCGCCGTGCGGGCGCCGCGCATCATGTCGAAATACTACCGCGCCGTGTTCGATCTCCTGATGGACCGTGGCTTCGCGCCGCCACGCGAGCCCGTCCGCGTGAGCAAGCTCACGAAGATCGGCATCATCCTCCGTTACGCTATCATCTGATGACCAAGACCGCTCACATCATCGGCGCCGGAATCTCCGGCTTCTCCGCCGGCGTGCGGCTCGCGAATGCGGGCTACGTCGTGCATGTCCACGAGGCCACGCAGCAGCTCGGCGGCCGTTGCCGCTCCTATTACGATGCGGCGACTGATCTCGTGATCGACAATGGCAACCATCTGCTGCTGTCCGCCAACCACCACGTGCTGGATTATGCCCGCACCATCGGCTCGGAGGCGGGGCTGGTCGGGCCCAAGCAGGCGCAATTCGCCTTCGTCGACATCAAGACCGGGCAGCGCTGGCTGCTCGATCTCGGCAGCGGCCGGTTGCCGCTCTGGGTGCTCGACGAGGGCCGCCGCGTGCCCGATACCAAGCTCGGCGATTATCTGGCGCTGTCGCCGCTGATCTGGGCTCCGACCTCGAAGCTCATCGGCGACAGCATTCCCTGCAAGGGCACGCTGTATGATCGCCTGGTGCAGCCGCTGCTGCTGGCCGCGTTGAACTGCGATCCGCCGGAAGGCTCGGCCGGGCTTGCCGGCGCCATCGTCCGCGAAACCCTGCTCGCTGGAGGCCAGGCCTGCCGTCCGCTGATTGCGCGTGACGGTCTGTCCGGCGTGCTGATCGATCCCGCCGTGAAATTCCTCGAGGGCAAAGGCGGCAGCGTCCGGATCGGCCGCGAGCTGCGCGCGCTGGAGAGCGCGGGCGGTCGCGTGACCGGGCTGAAGTTCGGCGGCGACGAGACCGTCGCGCTCGGCGCCTCCGACGTCGTCGTGCTGGCGGTGCCGCCGCGGCCGGCGATGGCGCTGCTGCCGGGCCTGACGGGGCCGACCAAATATCGCGCCATCGTCAATGCCCATTTCCGCATCACGCCGCCGAAGGATTCGCCGGCGCTGCTCGGCGTTGTCGGCGGCCTCATCGAGTGGCTGTTCGCCTTCCCGCAGCGGCTGTCGGTCACCATCAGCAATGGCGATCGTCTGGTCGACATGCCGCGCGAGGAGCTGGCCGCGGCGATCTGGGCCGACGTCTGCAAGGCCGCCGGCATTTCGGCCGAGCTGCCGCCCTGGCAGATCGTGCGCGAGCGCCGCGCCACCTTCGAGGCGACGCCCGAGCAGAACGCGCTGCGTCCGGGCGTGAAGACGGCTTTCGGCAATCTTGCTCTGGCCGGCGACTGGACCGACACCGGCCTGCCGGCGACGATCGAGGGCTCGGTCCGCTCCGGCGACCGCGCCGCCGATCTGCTGCTGGGGTAGAGGTGACCTCGTCGGCTCTTCTGAGCGTAGTAGACGCCGCCACGCTTCGGAGATGCCGAGCAGGGCGCCCCAACACCAGTGTCGTCCCGGCCTCCGCGCCGGGACCCATGCGCCGCGGCGGTTGTGGTTCGCCTACGATGCCGGTCGAGCGGGTTCAACCAACGGGCGTCTCGGC
>NZ_CAFI01000096.1 GCF_000239775.1 Bradyrhizobium sp. ORS 375 | reverse complement strand
TCCGGCATCACCTGCAGCCGCTCCAGCAGACGGACGGCCTGTGTGGAGAACATCGCGAGCACTTCGCGCTCGAGCGTGGCGTCGCCAAGCGTCATGCGCCTGAGCATGTCGAGGCTGATCGGCCCGTCATCTGGAACCAGCGGCGGCGAGGGCATCCATTCGATCCGTGACAGGTCGGGAATCATGATGGTCATCCGGTCCGGCGGGCACGCACCGCGCCCCTGTGGTCAGCCAAGCACGACAATGGTTAATGTATGGTTACCGGCCGATTGCCGCGGGTTTGCCGCGATTTGGGCCCGGCTCCGCCCCAATCGCGGCCGAAACCGGAATTCGCAGAACTTCTAAAGCGTTAACGGCGGCAGCTGTTAACGATGATTAAGAATCTCTTAACCACGGCCATTTCTTTCAACTGGCACAGCCAATAGGATGATGCCCGGATGGAGTGGGTCACCCGGCGGAATTAGCCACCCCTGGTGCCTGCAAGGGATGACGTCCGGTTCGAGCGCGTCGAGGGGGTACTCGTACGCGGCTCGCCGGAACGAAATTAAGACGAGGGCTCGGACTCAACATGGCGAACACCCCGAAAAAGGTCAAAGACCCGACTGAAGTTGCGCTGTCCGCCATTCAGGAGGCTTTGAACATCAGCGACACGACCGCGCCCCCGGAGTCGCAGGGCCCGGTCCGCGCTGACGGGGCGCCGCCGGTCATGCCGACCGGCGGATCGGTTTTCGACCAATTCGACTCCCGTCCGGGGATCGACAACCGCAGCCTCGACGAGATCGAGCCACCGCCGCTGGCCAAGCGCCGGCCGGCCAATGACGACCGCGAGACCATCGGCCAGCTGCTGCAGGCGATCCAGAAGGGACGCCCGTCGCGCGGCGTGTACACGCTGGCAACCGCCTTTGCAGGCATCTGGATCGTCGGCTGCGTGCTGCTGACGATCGGCTTCCTGCCCGCCTTGCAGGCCCTCATCGGCCAGAGCGGCGGCGTGCTGGTGCTCGCCGGCCTCGCCGCGGTGTTCTTCGCCCCTGTTCTGCTGTTCTATTTCCTCGCCAGCCTCGCCTGGCGCGGCCAGGAGCTGCGCATGATCGCGCAGTCGATGGCCCAGGTCGCGATCCGCTTCTCCGAGCCCGAGGGCGCCGTCAGCGATTCCATCGTCACCGTCGGCCAGGCGATCCGCCGCGAGGTCGCGGCCATGGGCGACGGCGTCGAGCGCGCGATCGCGCGCGCCGGCGAGCTCGAGATGCTGGTGGCGAACGAGGTCGCCGCGCTCGAGCGCGCCTACAGCGACAACGAGGTCCGCATCCGCGCCCTGCTCCAGGACATCGCCCATCAGCGCGACAATCTGGTTGGCCAGGCCGAGCAGGTCCGCAGCGCCATCTCGGGCGTGCAGATCGACCTGCGCCACGACATCGCGCTGATCTCGGACGCGATCGCCTCGCGCGTCGACGAGGTCGCCAAGAGCATCACCGGCGCGCTGGAAGAGCGCGGCGCCCACATCACGGCAGCCCTGAGCAACGCCGGCGACAACATGATCCTGGCGCTCGGCGAGCGCGGCGGCGACCTGCTCGACCGTCTCGAGGAGGCCAGCGCGGAGACCACCCGCGCCGTTCTGGATGCCTCGGAGCGGCTGACCACCAGCCTGAACTTCAAGACCGGCCACGTCCACGACGAGTTCGCGGACCTGTCCGACCGCGTCCACGAGATGCTCAACGAGCGCATCGACCGCATCACCAGCGAATTCGAGCAGCGCACGGCGGCGATCGTCGACGGCATCTCGGTGCGCACCGAGCAGGTCCACGATTCGCTCAAGGCCTCGGGCGACTCCCTGCTGCTGGAGCTCGAGCTGCGCAGCGGCGATCTCGTCACCAAGATCGACGAGGCGAGCCAGCGCCTGTCCGGCCACATCGTCACCTCCGGTGAAAAGGCGAGCGAGTCGCTGGATGCGACCGTCAACTCGCTGGTCGCCAAGGTCGTCAGCCAGACCGAAAGCACCCACGACACGCTGTCGCTGCAGATCAGCGCCTTCGATGAGCTGGTGAAGAACCAGGGCACGGAGCTCGCCGAGCGCTTCGCGCGCGACAGCTCGACCCTGGGCGCCCTGATCACGCGCCACATCACCGAGTTCGACCGCACCGTGAAGACCTATGGCGGCGAGATCGTCGAGCGCATGGGCCAGCGGACCCAGGAGATCTCGGACAATCTCAAGACCTATGTCGACACCTTCGACTCGCGCCTGTCGTCGAACAGCGGCGAGATCACGGCGACGCTGGACCAGCGTCTGAATCAGTTCGAGACCAATCTGCAGGCGCGCATCACCACCTTCGATTCCGCCTTCGATTCCAAGATCAAGAGCTTCGACGACACCGTCGAGGGCCGCCTGAAGACGCTGGAGGAGAACTTCGACAGCCGCGCGACCTCGGTCACCTCGACCATCGAGGGCCGCCTCGGCACGCTGTCGAACTCGCTGACCGACGGTGCGGCGCAGGTGCTGCACGCCATCGACTCGCGCCTGACGGTGCTGACCTCGTCGCTGACCGACGGCTCGGCGCAGGCGATCCAGTCGATCGACTCCCGCCTCAACATCCTGACCTCCTCGCTCACCGAAGGCACCGACAAGGCGCTGGAGGCGATCGATCAGCGCATTGTCAGCCTGTCGAACATCATCGACGGCCGCAGCTTCGAGCTGACCGAGGCCGTCACCGCCCGCTTCCAGGACATCCACCAGGGCATCGAGACGCGCGTCGGCTCGATCGCCACCGAGATCGACCAGCGCGTGTCGCAGTTCGAGGACCTCTTGGGCTCGCGCGTCGAGGCCGTCGCCGGCCGCATCGAAAGCAGCGGCCGCCAGGCCAGCGACGAGCTGATGACGCGCGCCGAGCTGCTGTCGGCCAGCATCAAGTCGCATGTTGAGGATGCCGAGCGCTCGCTCACCACGCTCGTGGTCAACACCAGCGAGACCATCCAGACCGGCGCGCGCTCCGCGCAGCAGGCGCTGATCACCGTCTCGACCGATGTCGGCTCGCAGCTGAAGAGCACCTCCGCCGAGGTCGAGCGCGCCCTCACCGGCGCCGGCAGCGCTGCGGCGAACTCCATCCTGACCAGCGCGCGCGAGGCCCAGGCCACCCTGGTCACGGCGTCGAGCGAGACCGCCGAGCAGATCAAGTCGCTGTCGTCTGACGTCGAGCGCACGCTGACGGCTGCGGGCTCGACCACGGCCGCCTCGATCCTCGCCGGCGCCCGCGAGGTGCAGAACACGCTGGTGTCCGCCTCTGCCGATGCCGCGACCCATGTGAAGTCGCTCGCCACCGACGTCGAGCAGGCGCTGACGGCGGCCGGCTCGGCCACAGCCGCCTCGATCCTCGCCGGCGCGCGCGAGGTGCAGAACACGCTGGTGTCCGCCTCCTCCAACGCCGCCGAGCATGTGAAGTCGCTCGCCGCCGACGTGCAGCGCTCGCTCACGTCAGCCGGCACCGACACTGCCGAGACCATCACCGCCGGTGCGCGCGAGGCCCAGAGCGCCCTGCTCGCCGCCTCGCAGGAGGCAGCCGATCAGGTCAAGGCGCTGACCGTGGACGTGCAGCGCTCGCTGTCGATCGCCGGCACCACCACCGCGGAGGCGATCACCGGCGGCGCCCGCGAGGCGCAGAGCACGCTGATCAGCGCCTCGTCAGAAGCGGCCAACCACGTCAAGTCGCTGGCAGCCGACGTCGAGCGGACGCTCGCCGCGGTCGGCACCAGCACCGCCACGGTGATCGTGGACAGCGCCCGCGAGGTCCAGTCCAAGCTGATCTCCAGCTCGACCGAGGCAGCCGAGCACGTCAAGTCGCTCGCCGTGGACGTCGAGCGGACGCTATCCTCGGTGGGCGCCGATACGGCGACCTCGATCCTCAACAGCGCGCGCCAGGCCCAGATGTCGCTGACGGCGACCTCCGCCGACACCGCGGCCAGCCTGGTCGGCAGTGCACGCGAAGCCCAGACCCTGCTCACGACGACGACCACCGAGACGGTCGCCGTGATCGTCGCCGGCGCCCGCGAGGCGCAGACGGTGCTGACGGCGACCTCGACCGACACCGCGGGCCAGCTCAAGGCGATCTCCTCGGAGATCGAGCGCTCGATCAACACCGTCGCGGCCAACACGACGGATGCGATCCAGAGCAGCGCGCTGAACGCCCAGAGCGCGCTCGTCGCCGCCTCCAACGAGGTCTCGACGCGCGTGAAGTCGACCTCGACCGAGATCGAACGCTCGGTGCTCGCGGCCGGAAATTCGTTCGGCTCGGCCATGACCGGCAAGACCGACGAGATCGTCACCTATGTGCAGCAGCAGAGCGAGCGGCTGTCGCAGGTCCTCGACGGCAAGCGCGGCACGCTGGTCGAGACGCTCAACTCCAAGACCAACCAGCTCACGATCGAGATCGATCGGGTCACCACCGACGCGCTGAAGCAGATCGAGATGCGCGGCCAGGCGTTCGCCCAGACCGTGAACGGCAACGGCTCCGATGTCGCCCGCACCATCACCTCGGCCGGCGAGATGGCGACGACGGCGATTACCAAGTCGCTGAAGGATCTCGAGCAGGCCTCGCGCGCCGCGATCGAGCAGTCGCGCCAGGTCTCGGTGGCGGCCGTCACCGAGATGCAGGAGACCAGCAAGATCCTGCGCACCGACACCGTCGCGCTGTTCGAGCGGCTGCGTGAAGGCAACATCCTCCTGCAGGAGGTGCTGACCGGGGCGCACGACAATCTCAACTCGCTTGAGCGTGCGCTGGTCGCCCGCGTCGCCGATTTCGTCACCGCGATGAACGACGTCACCTCGCGCAACGGCACGGCGACGCAGACCCTCGAAGACCAGCTCAACGTCTTCAACGCCAAGACGTCCCGCGCGCTGCAGGATCTCGGATCGCTGTCGACGCAGTTCGACGCGCATGGCAAGGCCCTGATCGAGGCTGCCGCCATCGTCGAGCAGAGCAACCGCGACGCGACCGCCTCGATCTCGGATCGCAAGACGACGCTGGAATCGCTGGTCACCACCATCGACCTGCGCACCGCCGATCTCGATCAGCGCCTGACCCGCTTCACCACCCTGCTCGACGAGTCGCTTGCGGCCGCCGAGGAACGGGCGCGTGACATCGCCCGGGTCGTGGCGGAGACGGCCGGCGCCGGCTCGACCGCGCTCAGCCGCCAGTTCGAGGCGATCCGCACCAACGCCGAGGAGGAGCGCCGCCTCACCACCGCGCAGATGCAGGAGATCTACCAGCAGAGCACGCAGGAAGCCGATGCGATGTTCAAGCAGTCGGCGGAGAAGTTTGCTTCGCTGGTGTCGAGCATGAAGCAGATGACGTCCGAGATGCATCGCGAGCTCGAGGCGACGCGCAACGAGCTGCGCCGCGGCGTGCTGGAGATGCCGCAGGAGGCGGCCGAGAGCACGGCGCAGATGCGCAAGGTCATCGTCGACCAGATCGAGGCGCTGGCCGAGCTCAACCGCATCGTCGCGCATCATGGCCGTGGCCTCGACGTCGTCAGCACGTCGCGGCCGGTCGCCGCGCCCGCCGCC
>NZ_CAFI01000097.1 GCF_000239775.1 Bradyrhizobium sp. ORS 375 | reverse complement strand
AGAAAATCTCGTGGCGGAGAGAGTGGGATTCGAACCCACGGTACGGTTTCCCGCACACACGCTTTCCAAGCGTGCGCCTTAAGCCACTCGGCCATCTCTCCGGCGGCCCTCTCTTGGCGGGGTCGGGGGCGTTTTGCAAGCGGGGCGGAGGCGTCCGGGCCAAATTTCCCCCAAATCGCTGATAAAAATCACCAATCTGGCCGGGGGCGGAGCCCGATTTGGAGCTTCCCGGCGCTGGCGCAGGCCGGTGAACCGGCGGCCGCACTGCCACGACCACTGATTTGCGCTGACATGCCCGAGCGCCGCGCCTGAGGACCTGCCATGCCGTTGTCCACTCCTGCCTGGTCTACCCCCGCTTGCCGCGCCCTCCTCCTGACCGTCGTGCTCAGCATCGCCGGTGCTGGCGCGGCCCGGGCCGACCAGTGCACGCGACAAGGCGTCGACGTAACCTGCGACGACGGCCGCAAGGGGATCTGGCAGGGCGACGCCATCCTTTGGCCGGACGGGACCAAGTCCAGCCTCAAGCCGCACCCGTCGGTCATCGTCGGCAACAAGGCCTCGGTCGTGGTCGGGCCCGGCGTGTTCGTCGGCCAGGGCAACGGGATGGTGCCGATGGACAATCCGAGCTCGCCGAACAAGCTGCGCTGCGCCGTGCTGGAGGGCGTGTCGTATTGCCACTGAGCAGGAGACGGCGCGCACGCCCTCTCCGATCGGCTCAGTGATATCGGGCGCCCGACGAGGCGAGGCGGCTGGTGAGGAAGCCGGCCGGCGCCGCCGGCAGCGGTTCGATCTCGTCCTGGAGGCCGTCGTCCTGCAGCGCGTCGACGAAGTCGGCGAACCATTGCTGAATCGAATGACGGCGTAGCTTGGCCATCAGGATCTCGTAACGCATCCGGCGCTCGTTGAGCGGCATCGCCAGCGCCATCGCGATCGTCCGCGCCATGCCGTCGATGTCGTGCGGATTGACCAGCAGCGCTGCATCGAGCTCGTTGGCGGCGCCGGCGAATTTTGACAGCACCAGCACGCCGGGATCGACCGGGCTCTGGGCCGCGACATACTCCTTGGCGACCAGGTTCATGCCGTCATGCAGCGGCGTGACGACGCCGACCTGCGCGCTGCGATAGAGGCCGGCCAGCACGCCCTGGCCATAGCCCTTGTTGAGATAGCGGATCGGCGTCCAGTCGACCTCGCCATGGCGGCCGTTGACCTCGCTGACGAGTCGCGCGACCTCGCTCTGCAGATTGCCATAGGCCTCGATCGATTCCCGCGACGGCGTCGCGATCTGCAGCAGCGACGCGGCGCGCAGCAGGGTCGGATGCATCGTCCACATCCGGTCGAAGGCGTTGATGCGGTTGACGAGGCCCTTCGAGTAGTCGAGCCGATCGACGCCGATCGCGAGCTTCTCGCCGTGCAGGCTGCGGCGCAGCCGCGACACATCCGGATGCGACGCCGCCTTGGCCGCCTGCTGCGCGAATTTGTCGGCATCGATGCCGATCGGGAATACGGCGAGACGGGTCCGGCCGTGGCGCGAGCGAACGACGCCGTCGCGGACCTGCAGGCCGAGATCCGCGCGCAAGCAGGCACTGAAGTTCTCGCGATCGTCCTCGGTCTGGAAGCCGATCAGATCGTAGGCCAGCATCGCGGTGACGAGCTCGCCGTGATTCGGCACGCTGTCGATGACGCTGCGCGCCGGCCAGGGCGTATGCAGGAAGAAGCCGATCGGGCTCTTCACGCCGAGCGTGCGCAGCTCCGCACCGAGCGAGAGGAAGTGATAGTCCTGGATCCAGAACAGCGTATCCGGTTTCTGGAACTTGAGCAGCGCACGCGCGACGAACGCGTTCACCTCGCGATAGGAATTGTAGTCGTCCTGTGACACGCGAATCAAATCGCTGCGAGAATGCAGCGCCGGCCACAGCGCGGAATTGGCGAAGCCTTCGTAGTAGCCGGCGTAGTGCGCGGCCGGCAGGTCCAGCAGCGCCAGCGCGCCTGCACCGAGCTGTTCGATCTGCGCGATCGGTTCCGCCTGCGCACCGTCGCGCACCCGACCCGAGGAACCCACCCAAACTGCTCCGGAATTTTCCACAACGGGCAGCAGGGCTGCCGCAAGTCCGCCGGTCATTGGCTCGTTGGCTTTGCCACGCGCCACCCGATTCGAAACCACGACGAGGTTCACAGCTCCCCTCCTGTTGGTCATGTCGGTTAACAGCTGTTCATCAATATGGTTCCGGGCCACCCTTTCAACCAATTGAAACCAAATTCGGGCAGCGGCGCGGTGTAATCACAGCGCGGTGCAAGTCAGAGCATTTCTAATCAAAAGCAGCGGAGGACAACTGCGAACCTCACGCAGATGGAACTAACGAAGGAACTACCACCGTGCTCGCTGCTGCCTCGATCATCCTGTTAGTTCAGCGTCCGGCGAGCCGTGCAAGGAATGCGCGCACGTCGTTCGGCGCATCGAAATGTCCGTCGACGCCGAGCGCCCGCCGTCCGACCGAGAACGACAGGCCGGCAAAATCGGGCATGATCGCGAACACCGACTCGTCAGTGACGTCGTCGCCGATGAAGAACGGCTTGCGGCCCTTGAACGGCGCGTGGCGCATCAGCTCGCGCACGCCGCTCGCCTTGGTGAAGCCGGCCGGCTTGATCTCACACACGCATTTGCCGGGCAGCACCTCGATCGGCGCCTCCGGCAGCTCCGCGCGGATGCGCGAGACCTCGTCATAGATCGCCTGCTCGGCCTGCGGCGCGAGGCGATAATGCAATGCAAGCGAGTAGCCCTTGTCCTCGAGCAGAATGCCCTGGCTGAGCTTGGCGATCGCCGCCAGCCTGCGCTTCAGCTCCTTGTCGAGCGGCGGCGCCTTGACGGAGTCGGCTTCGCTGCCGCCGGCGAGCCGCATCTCCGCGCCATGGCCGCCCACCGCGGGGTAGACATCCGGCGCGAAGATGAGATCGATGTCGTTGAGCGAGCGGCCGGACACCAAAGCGAGCGCACCCGACGTTCGCTGCATCAAGGTCTTCAGCGTCTCGGCCAAGGCCGGCGGCACCCACACCTCGCGCGGCGTCGGCGCGAGATCGAGCAAGGTGCCGTCGATGTCGAGCAGGATTGCGACCTCGCGCAGATGCGGCACCAGGCTCGCCGGCGCGGGGACGATCTCCGCGGGCTCGGACGCATCGGATGCGATCAGGCCGGAATTCTCTGACGTCATCGACTACTCCATCACGGCGAGCGGACGTGCGACCTGCTCGAGCGATTTGCGTTCGGCCGCGATAGCGTACCGCCAGGCGACGAGCGCCGCCACGCCCATCAAGGCCGCGCCGAACAGATAGCCGGCGAACACAGCGCTGCGCGCGCCGCTGTCGAGCAGCGCGCCGAACAGCGCGGGGCCGGCGACGCCGCCGATGCCAGTCCCGATCGCATAAAACAGCGCGATCGCGAGCGCGCGCACCTCGAGCGGAAAGTTCTCCGACACGGTGAGATAGGCGGCGCTCGCCGCGGGCGATGCAAAGAAGAAGATCACCATCCAGGCCGCCGTCTGCGTCTGCGCGCTCAGCACGCCGATCGAGAACAGATAGCCGGTCAGCGCCAGCAATATGCCTGATACGCCGTAGGTGAAGGTGATCATGGCGCGGCGGCCGAGCGTGTCGAACAGACGACCGAGCAGCAGCGGCCCGAGCACGTTGCCTGCGGCGAACGGCAGGATGTACCAGCCGACATGGTCGGACTTGATGCCGTAGAAGTCGGTCAGCACCAGCGCGAAGGTGAAGAAGATCGCGTTGTAGAAGAACGCCTGCGCGACCATCAAGGTGAGGCCGACGAGGGAGCGCTGGCGATACACCGAGAACAGCGTGCGTGCGACCTCGCCAAGCGGCGTGTGGTCGCGCATGCGCAGCTTCATCTTGGGCAGCGCGTTCGCGCGCGCCTCGCGGTCATGGCCGGTGACCTCACGCTCGATCGCGACGACGATGTCATGCGCCTCATCCGGGTGGCCGTGGATCATCAGCCAGCGCGGGCTCTCCGGAATCCACATCCGCATGATCAGCACGACGAGGCCGAGACAGGCGCCGATGCCGTAGGCCAGCCGCCAGCCGACATCGGGCCCGGCGAAGGCGGGATCGAGCAGCACGATCGCACCGGCCGCACCGAGCGCTGCGCCAAGCCAGAAGCTGCCGTTGATCATCAGGTCGGTCCAGCCGCGATAGCGCGCCGGCACCAGCTCCTGGATCGTCGAGTTGATGGCGGTGTACTCGCCGCCGATTCCGGCGCCGGTGAGGAAGCGGAACAGTGCGTAGGTCGCGACATTCCAGGACAAGGCGGTCGCAGCCGTCGCCGACAGATAGAGCGCCAGCGTGATGAAGAACAGTTTTCTGCGGCCGATGCGGTCGGTCAGCCAGCCGAAGCCGAGCGCGCCGAGCACCGCGCCGGCGAGATAGGCGCTGTTGGCGAGCCCGATGTCGAGATTGGAGAAGTGCAGGCTCGGGCTCTGCTTGAGCGCGCCCGACAGCGCGCCGGCGAGCGTCACCTCGAGCCCGTCGAGCACCCAGGTGATGCCGAGCGCCAGCACCACGCGGGTGTGGAACGGGCTCCAGCGGAGGTCGTCGAGCCGCGCGGGGATGTTGGTCTCGATGATGCGGTCATCCGAAGGCTCGCGCGTGGGCTCGCCGGATTGTGGCGCCGAGCTGATGACGCGGAGATGGGGATAGGTTGCCTGCCGGGGTGCCATGGAATCCCACTGCGACGGCGCGAGACGGCACCGAGAGCTTGACCGGAGAGGATGAAGCAAATGCGGCAGCGATGTCCCACCGCTGCGACCCAACGTCTCGGTCGGCGCGGGGTTCCCGGAACCCGGGGCGGGAACAAGGCTTCGTCCGGCTGAGCTCCTTTCATAGGCGATCTTTGCAACCCGGCTGCAGCATCACCCTCGACTATCGTCCCGGGCAAGCGAGCATAGCGAGCGCGACCCGGGATCCATACCGCGTGATGCCGGATCTGGGCACGCAATCAGTACCGCCTATCACACGACTGCTGCGGCGTATGGGTCCCCGCGTTCGCGGGGACGACGGCGGAATGCGTCGCGAGCAGGTTCAGTCTCACCGGCAAGGCGCTGCAGGTGACCGCAGCGCGTCCCTACGCCGCGCGGATATTCGCCATGAACCGATTCAGCTCCTCGCGCAGCCGGGCGCTCTCCGAGGACAGCGACTGGGCCGAGCGCAGCACCTCCTCGGAAGCCTCGCCGGTCTGGGTCGCGCCGCGATTGACCTGGGTGATGTCGCTGGCCGCCGCCTGCGTGCCGGCCGCCACGCTCTGCACGTTCTTGGCGATCTCCTGCGTCGCGCCGCCCTGCTGCTCGACCGCGGTCGCGATCGACGAGGCGATGGTGGAGATCTGGCGGATGGTGCCACCGATCTGCTTGATCGCCGCGACCGACTCCTGGGTGGCCGCCTGCATGCCGGAGATGTGGTTGGAGATGTCGTCGGTGGCCTTGGCGGTCTGCTCGGCCAGCGACTTCACCTCGGAGGCGACGACCGCAAAGCCGCGGCCGGCATCGCCGGCGCGCGCGGCCTCGATGGTGGCGTTCAGCGCCAGCAGATTGGTCTGCTCGGCGATCGCGGTGATCAGCTTGACGACATCGCCGATCTCCTGCGCCGCGCGCGACAGCTTGCCGATGCGGCCGTCGGTCTCCTCGGCCTGCATCACGGCGGACTCGGCAATGCGGTTGGACTCCCGCACCTGGCGGCCGATCTCGTTGACCGAGGCCGACAGCTCGTCGGTCGCGCTCGCCACCGACTGGATGCGGCCCGTGGCCTGGTCGGAGGTGCCGCTGACGCGGCTCGCCAGCGACTGCGTCGTTTCGGCCGTCTGGGTCAGGGTCGAGGCGGCATGCTCGAGCTGCTGCGCCGAGGTCGATACGTTGGACACGATCGAGCCGACGGCGGCTTCGAACTCGTCGGCGAAGCGAATCAGCTCGGCCCGGCGCGCCGCACCGGCCGCCTTGTTCTGGGCGTCCTGCGACGCCGCGTCGCGCTCCGCCTTGGCCACCGCCTGCAACTTGAAATCCTCGACGGCCGCGGCCATCTCGCCGATCTCGTCGGCGCGGCCAAGACCGGGCAGACGGACATCGAAATTGCCGGAGGCAAGCTCGCGCATCGCCTTGCACATCGTGATCATCGGCCTGGAAATCCCGTTGCCGAGCATCAGGGCCAGCGCGGCGCCCAGCGCCAGGCCGCCGACGGCCAGGATCGCGATCAGCCGCTCGATGTCGGCGATGGTGCCGTTGGTGGACGCCTCGATGCGCTGCTGGTCGGCGGCGAGATCGGACCGCAGCCCGTTCGAAAGCGTGAGGATCTCGGTGGCGGCGCCGCCCATGTCCTGCACCAGCTTGGCGAGGGTCTTGGAGTTCTCCGAAAACTTGATGAAGGCGGCGCGATACTGCTTGATGAGCTCGCCGAGCTCGGTGACGCGCTGGGTGATCTTCTCGTCATTGGCATAAATCGTGACCAGCGAGGTCTCGAGGAAGCGGGTCCGCGCGATGGCGCCATCGGCCGTCTTCGGATCCGGCTTGGCCAGGAAAGTGCCGACCAGGGCGGATGCGGTGAGATACTGACCGGTGAGGTCCTTGGCAGTGGTCTGCACCGTGGGCAGGCCCGCCAGCGCCGCAGTGTCGGCCAGATCGTCGAACTTGAAGCGGATCTTGTTGCCGACGATCCCGATCTGGTCGCTCGCCAGCTTGGCATTGTCGCGGGTCAGGGTGACAATGTCGGAGAAGATCTTGGCGAAGGTCTGAAACTGCGCCTGCAGCTTGCCGAGCTGGGCCCGGCGATCGGCCGCGCTGGTCGCGGCCATCGACTTGTCGATCGCGGCCTGCACCGACTGCTGGGCCGCCGTGGCGGCCGCCTCGTCCTCCGGCTTGCCGGTCAGGGCAAAATAGCGCACGAGGGCCTGATACGAGACGAGCTCGCGATCGATGGTCCTGGCCGCATCGGCCTCGGCAACGCTCATCCGGTAGGATGCGACGGCGGCGGCCACCTTCTCGAACCCGACATAGGCGAAGCCGATGCTGACGGCCGAGATGGCCAGCACGATCGCAAAGCCCAGAAAGATCTTGGCCCGGAAACGCAGGGTCAGAAAATTGCCACGCCGCGACTGCGGCGCAAATTGCGCAGACATTCCCACCCCCGAAGCGACACACTTTATATTGGCCCGAGCCGAGCCACCGGGCGTACTGCACCGGACTGTGATCAAAACTACGTCACAATGGCTAAGGCACCGTAAATGGCCGGGATTGGCATACAGCCTGCAGTCGCAGCTCGCCTCAGCCGACCGAGCCTGTGCGCGTGAGACAGATGCGACCGAATCGCCGATGGAGCGTGGACGACGTCGCAATGACACCTCAGACGAAAATTCGAGTTGCAAAGTCCTGAGGGCGCTGTTTCTAATCAGAATAAGAATAATTCATCGGGAGGTTACTCGTGTCGACAGTCAAATTGACAGTGAACGGCAAGGCGGTCTCGGCTGAGGTCGAGGATCGCACCCTGCTGGTGCACCTGTTGCGGGATCATCTGAATCTCACCGGCACCCATGTCGGCTGTGACACCAGCCAATGCGGCGCCTGCGTCGTCCATATCGACGGCCGGGCCGTGAAGTCCTGCACCGTGTTGGCCGGCCAGGCCGCCGGCGCCAACGTCACTACCATCGAAGGTATCGCCAAGGGCGACGAGCTGCACCCGATGCAGGCCGCCTTCCGCGACAATCACGGCCTGCAATGCGGCTATTGCACCCCGGGCATGATCATGTCCGCGATCGATATTGTGCACCGCCACGGAGGCCAGCTCGACGAGGCCACCGTCCGTGAGGAGCTGGAAGGCAACATCTGCCGCTGCACCGGCTATCACAACATCGTCAAGGCCGTGCTCGACGCCGCGGGCCGCATGAAGGTCGCCCAGGCCGCCGAATAACGGCTGTCGGGTTCAGGCTTTCGACGTCCTTCAATCAAATACCGAGACCACGACCGCTGCGCGCGCTGGCCGCAGCGGGACAACAAACTCCGGTAGGGGAGAGATTCGCATGGGTATGGAAGGCATTGGCGCAAGCGTCGTCCGCAAGGAGGACAAGCGTTTCATCACCGGCAAGGGCCGGTATGTCGACGATATCAAGCTGGTGGGCATGACCTATGCCCATTTCATCCGCAGCCCGCACGCCCACGCCAAGGTCAAGAGCATTGACTCCTCGGCCGCCGAGGCGATGCCCGGCGTGGTCGCGGTGCTGACCGGCAAGCAGATCGTCGACGACAAGGTCGGCAACCTGATCTGCGGCTGGGCCATCACCTCCAAGGACGGCTCGCCGATGAAGATGGGCGCATGGCCGGCGATGGCGCCGGAGACCGTGCGCTTCGTCGGCCAGGCCGTCGCCGTCGTGATCGCTGACAGCAAGAACCTCGCGCGCGACGCGGCCGAAGCGGTCGTGGTCGAGTATGAGGAGCTGCCCGCGGTGGCCGACATGCCTTCGGCGCTGAAGCCCGGCGCGCCGCAGCTTCACCCGGAAGCGCCCGGCAACGTCGTCTATGACTGGCATATCGGCGACGAGGCCGCGGTGGGCGCGGCCTTCTCCAAGGCCGCTCACGTGGTCAGCCTCGAGCTGACCAACAACCGCCTCGCGCCCAACGCGATGGAGCCGCGCGCGGCGATCGCCGACTATGATGCCGCCGAGGAGCACTTCACGCTCTACACGACCTCGCAGAATCCGCACGTCGCCCGCCTCGTGCTGTCAGCGTTCTACAACATCGCGCCCGAGCACAAGCTGCGCGTGATCGCGCCCGACGTCGGCGGCGGCTTCGGCTCCAAGATCTTCATCTATCCGGAAGAGATGGTGGCGCTGTGGGCCTCCAAGAAGGTCGGCCGTCCGGTGAAGTGGACCGGCGACCGCACCGAGGCGTTCCTGACCGACGCGCATGGCCGCGACCACATCTCCAAGGCCGAGATGGCGTTTGACGCCGATCACAAGATGCTCGGCCTCCGGGTGAAGACCCACGCCAATTTCGGCGCCTACATGTCGCTGTTCTCGTCGTCGGTGCCGACTTATCTGTACGCGACCCTGCTGTCGGGCCAGTACAACATCCCGGCGATCTACGCCGAGGTGATGGGCGTCTACACCAACACCACGCCGGTCGACGCCTATCGCGGCGCCGGGCGCCCCGAGGCGAGCTACCTGCTGGAGCGGCTGGTCGAGACCGCGGCGCGGCAGTTCAAGATGGATCCTGCGGAGCTGCGGCGGAAGAACTTCATCACCCAGTTCCCGCACCAGACCCCGGTGATCATGGCCTACGACACCGGTGACTTCAACGCCTCGCTCGACGCGGCGATGAAGGCGATCGACTATGCCGGCTTCCCGGCGCGCAAGGCCGCCGCCAAGGCGCAGGGCAAGCTGCGTGGCATCGGCCTGTCCTGCTACATCGAGGCCTGCGGCATCGCGCCGTCGAAGGCGGTCGGCAGCCTCGGCGCCGGCGTCGGCCTGTGGGAATCGGCCGAGATCCGCGTCAATCCGGTCGGCACCATCGAGGTGCTGACGGGATCGCACAGCCACGGCCAGGGCCACGAGACCACCTTCTGCCAGCTGATCGCCGACCGCCTGGGCGTGCCGATCAGCCAGGTCTCGATCGTCCATGGCGACACCGACAAGGTGCAGTTCGGCATGGGCACCTACGGCTCGCGCTCGGCGGCCGTCGGCCTCACCGCGATCCTGAAGGCGATGGAGAAGGTCGAGGCCAAGGCCAAGAAGATCGCGGCGCACGCGCTCGAGGCCTCCGAAGGCGACATCGTCATCGAGAACGGCGAGTTCAAGGTGACCGGCACCGACAAGTCGATCGCGCTGCCGATGGTCGCGCTCGCCGCCTACACCGCGCATAATTTGCCTGACGGGATGGAGCCCGGATTGAAGGAGAGCGCCTTCTACGATCCGACCAACTTCACCTTCCCGGCCGGCACCTATATCTGCGAGCTCGAGGTCGACCAGGCCACCGGCAAGACGTCGTTCGTCAACTTCGTCGCGGCTGATGACTTCGGCCGGCTGATCAACCCGATGATCGTCGAGGGCCAGGTCCATGGCGGTCTCGTCCAGGGCATCGGCCAGGCGCTGCTGGAGCATGCCGTCTATGACGGCAACGGCCAGCCGGTCACCGCGTCGTTCATGGACTACGCGATGCCCAGGGCCGATGACGTGCCGTCGTTCAAGCTCAGCCACACCACGACCCTCTGCCCGGGCAATCCGCTCGGCGTGAAGGGCTGCGGCGAGGCCGGCGCGATCGGCGCCTCGGCGGCCGTGATCAACGCGATCACGGATGCGATCGGCAACAACAAGCTCGAAATGCCGGCGACCCCGGACCGCGTCTGGCACGCGATCCACGGCAACGCCTGATCGAACGGGAGGAGCAACCATGTACGAGACGACCTATCATCGCGCCTCCTCGGTCGACGAGGCCGCAGCTTTGTTCTCCAAGGGCAGCGAGGCCAAGTTCCTCGCCGGTGGTCACACCCTGATCCCGGTCATGAAGCAGCGCCTCGCCTCGCCGTCCGATGTCATCGACATCGGCAAGATCAAGGACCTGATCGGCGTGCAGCTCTCGGGCGATACGCTCACGATCAAGGCGGCGACCACTTACTACGACATCATGACCAATGCCGATGTGAAGAAGGCGATCCCCGCGATCGCCCATCTCACCTCGGTGCTCGGCGATCCCGCCGTGCGCGCCCGCGGCACGATCGGCGGCTCGATTGCCAACAACGATCCAGCCGCGGACTTCCCGGCCGCGCTGGTGTCGCTCGGCGCCACGGTGAAGACCAACAAGCGGTCGATCTCGGCCGATGATTTCTTCAAGGGCCTGTTCACCACGGCGCTCGAGGACGGCGAGATCATCACCGAAGTGTCGTTCCCGGTGCCCGAGAAGGCCGGCTACGCCAAGATGCGTCACCCGGCGTCCCGCTTCGCGCTGACCGGCGTGTTCGTCACCAAGACCAAGGGCGGCGACGTTCGCGTCGCGGCCACCGGTGCCTCGCAGAGCGGCGTGATGCGCGTCTCCGCGATCGAGGCGGCGCTGAAGTCGAATTGGTCTGCTTCGGCCATCGACGGCGTCAGCGTGTCGTCCTCAGGCCTGCTCAGCGACATCCACGGCTCGGCCGATTACCGCGCCAACCTGGTGAAGGTTATGGCGCAGCGTGCGGTGCAAGCCGCGGGCTGAGGTTGCCGCGCGGATCATTCCGCGCAACGGCACAACAAATTCCACACGGCGCGCAGCGATGCGCGCCGTTTTGCTTTGCGGCATACGGCGCGCTTGCGTTGATGAGAAGCACGCGGGACAATCGAGGGATCAGGAAACGCCGAACGATCCGTCGTGGCGCTTGAATGAGGCAGGCAGCAGCCGCGCATTCCCACCCTCCCCTGAAGGGGGAGGGTCGGCTCACATGAGCGTAGCGATGTGAGCCGGGGTGGGGTGATTGATTGAAGCACCGGCCGTGGGGCATCACCCCACCCCGATCGCTTCGCGATCGACCCTCCCCCTCCAGGGGAGGATGTCGTACGCCGCTGACTTCTGTGCCTCATCAGCCAAGCCACACGAGACGAAGCCAAGGACACAACGACGTGCTCGACAAGACTGCTCCTCACAACCAGACCCGCGCCACGGGCCCGCTCGCCGGCTTCCGCATCGTCGAGTTTGCCGGCATCGGACCTGGGCCGTTTGCCTGCATGCTGCTCGCGGACATGGGCGCGGAGGTGGTGACGCTGGATCGTGTGGGCGCGCGCAAGACTATGAAGTCGGTCGCCGGCCGCGGCCGCAAGGTGATCGAGCTCGATCTCAAGGACAAGGCTGTCATCGCCGAAGTGCTCGAACTGCTCGCCGGCGCCGATGCGCTGATCGAAGGCTTCCGTCCCGGCGTGATGGAGCGTCTCGGTCTCGGTCCTGACGTCGTGCTCGCGCGCAATCCCAAGCTGGTCTATGGCCGCATGACCGGCTGGGGCCAGGAAGGGCCGCTGGCGCATGCCGCCGGTCACGACATCAACTACATCTCGATCACCGGCGCACTCGCCGCCATCGGCCCCAAGGAACGCCCGGTGCCGCCGCTCAACCTGGTCGGCGATTTCGGCGGCGGCGCGCTCTATCTCGTCGTCGGCGTGCTCGCTGCGTTGTTGGAAGCTTCCAAGTCCGGCAAGGGCCAGGTGGTGGACACCGCGATGTGCGACGGCGCGGCGTCGCTGCTCGCAATGTTCTTCGACCTCACCGCGATGGGCCGCTGGACCGAGAGACGCGAGCGCAACTTCCTCGACGGTGGCGCGCATTTCTATGGCGTCTACGAATGCGCCTGCGGCAATTTCATCTCAATCGGCTCGATCGAGCCGCAGTTCTACGCGCTGCTGCGCCAGCACGCCGACCTCTCCGACCCCGCCTTCGACGCCCAGATGGACCCGCGGGCCTGGCCGGCGTTGAAGGAGAAGCTGGTGGGCGTGTTCAAGAGCAAGACCCGCGAGGAGTGGTGCCAGATCATGGAAGGCACCGACATCTGCTTCGCGCCAGTGTTGACGATGTCGGAGGCGCCGAAGCACGCCCACATGGCCGCGCGCGGCGTCTTCGTCGAGCGCCACGGCGTGACGCAGCCGGCGCCAGCACCACGCTTCTCGCGGACTCCGTCAACGATCCGCGAGCCGGAGGTGACGGAGATCGGAGCGCTGGTGAATGCGTGGAAGGCAGGACGATGAGCTCAGCGTCGCGGACATGGCGACCACGCCCGCCGCAACCATCCCATCGGAATGAGTTGACCGCGCTCGCGCCCCAACCACGGTGTCATCCGGGCGAACGCCGGGATCCATAACCACCGGCCGTGGTGAGACGAAGATCGTCCGCCGCCGTGCCCTCCGGAGACATTACGCGGTATGGGTCCCGGCTCAAGGCCGGGACGACGCTGTTTGTGGAGCGGCAGTGTGCCTCCGGGCCCGCCGCTTTCCTCCTACTCCGCCGCCTCGACCTTCAGCACGCCGCGGCGGATCTGGTCTTCCTCGATCGACTCGAACAGCGCCTTGAAGTTGCCTTCGCCGAAGCCGTCGTCGCCCTTGCGCTGGATGAACTCGAAGAAGATCGGGCCGATCGCGTTGGCGGAGAAGATCTGCAGCAGCACCTTGGTCTGGCCGCCATCGACGACGCCCTCGCCGTCGATCAGGATGCCGTTGCGCTTCAGGCGCTCGACGTCCTCGCCGTGCTTCGGCAGCCTGTGATCGATGCGCTCGAAATAGGTGTCGGGTGGTGACGGCATGAACGGCAGGCCTGATGCGCGCAGCCCCTCGACGGTCGCATAGATGTCGCGCGCGCCGCAGGCAATATGCTGGATGCCCTCGCCGCGATAGGTCTTCAGATATTCCTCGATCTGGCCGGCATCACCGGCATCCTCGTTGATGGGAATCCGGATCTTGCCGTCCGGGCTGGTCAGCGCGCGCGAGAACAGGCCGGAGGCGCGGCCCTCGATGTCGAAGAAGCGGATCTGGCGGAAGTTGAACAGCTTTTCGTAGAACCCGGCCCACACGTCCATGCGGCCGCGATGCACGTTGTGGGTCAGATGATCGATGTAATAGAGGCCTGAGCCCAAGGGGCGCGGATCGCGGGCGCCGATCCAGTCGAACTCGGGATCATAGGCCGAGCCCTTGGCGCCGTAACGATCGACCAGGTAGAGCAGGCTGCCGCCGATGCCCTTGAGAGCGGGAACATCGAGCGTCTTCTGGACGGACGGCAGATCGGCCGGCTCGGCACCGAGCGCGATCGCGCGGGCATAGGCCTTCTTCGCATCGACCACGCGGAACGCCATCGACGGCGCGCACGGGCCATGCGCGGCGACGAAGTCGTGGCCGTGGCTGCCGCGCTCCTCGTTGACGAGATAGTTGATGTCGCCCTGCCGATACAGCGTGATCGCCTTGGTCTTGTGACGGGCGACCGCCGTGAAGCCCATCAGCTTGAACAGCGCATGCAGCTCGCCCGCATCGGGATGGGCATATTCGACGAACTCAAAGCCATCCGTGCCCATCGGGTTGTCGGCGGAGATGGTGGCAGGCGGCGCATCGTGCGGAAACGGACCCATGGGAAGCTCCTTGGCTGATTGGCGCCATGATCTCCCCAATCCGGCGCATGGAGCATGCAAACCATTGTCATTTTCGCCAAGATATGCACGATCCATGCATGATTCCGGGAAGTAACGCATGATATCTGTCGACAGCTTCGACCTCCGCCTGCTTGCCGCGCTGCAGGACGACGGCCGGCTGACCAACCAGGAGCTGGCGGAGATCGCCGGTCTCTCGGCCTCGCAATGCTCGCGGCGGCGGATGCGGCTGGAGGAGGATGGCGTGATCGCCGGCTATCGTGCCCAGTTGGCGAGCCAAGCGCTTGGCTTCGAGCTGATCGCGTTCATTCAGATCACCCTGGCCACGCATTCGCCCGATAACGCGCAAAAATTCCGAGCGCTGGTCAACCGCGTCGACGACATCCAGGAGGCCTACGCGCTGACCGGCGATTCCGACTACCTGCTCAAGGTCGTGCTGCGCGACCTCAAGAGCCTGTCGGATATCGTCAACAACGTGCTGATGCCGCATCAAAGCGTCGCGCATGTGCGCTCCTCGATCGTGCTCGACCGGCTGAAGGAGAGCGCGAAACTGCCGCTGGGATCGCTGTCATCAGGCTGATGGCATGGCGGGAATTGAGGGAACTTCGGCATTCACCGGTGCCATCCCTTCTGGGACAATCGCCGCGTTCAAAGCTTTGCGAGACGACCATGGCGCTGCAGCTTCGCCCCAACTGCGAGTATTGCGACAAGGACCTGCCACCGTCGGCGACGGACGCGCGCATCTGCTCGTATGAATGCACGTTCTGCGCAGACTGCGCGGAAACGAAACTGCACAACGTCTGCCCGAACTGCGGCGGCGGCTTCGCGCCGCGGCCGATCCGGCCAGTGCGGGAGTGGCGCCCGGGTGTCTGCACGGTGAAGCAGGTGCCGTCGGACAAGCGCGTACATCTGAAGTATGCGGCCGAGGACGTCGCTGCGTTCGTGGCCAGCGTGAAAGATATCGTGCCGGAAAATCGCTGACCTCTCTGTTCGTCATTGCGAGCGCAGCGAAGCAATCCAGGGCTGCGCGTGCGACTCTGGATTGCTTCGCTGCGCTCGCAATGACGCCTACTCCGCGGCAACGATGGTGCCCTCCACCTCACCGAAGCCGACGCGATAGCCCTGTCCCTGGCACCAGCCGCGCATCACGAGCGAATCGCCGTCTTCCAGGAACGTGCGCTTCACGCCGCCGGCGAGCTCGACGGGCTCGGTGCCGTTCCAGCTGATTTCCAAGAGGCTGCCGCGCTGGTGTTTGTCGGGACCGGAGATGGTGCCGCTGCCAAGGACGTCGCCGACGCTCATGGCGCAACCCGACGAGGCGTGGTGCATCAGCTGCTGCACGCTCGACCAGTACATGTATTTGAAGTTGGTCTGCGAGATGGTCTGCGCGGCGTTGCAGCCATCAGGGCGCAAGGCCACGTCGAGCGCGAGGTCGTAGTTCTGCGCGCCCTTCTGCTGCAGATAGGGCAACGGCGCGGGCTCCTGCGCCGGGCCGGCGACGCGGAACGGCTCCAGCGCCTCCCGCGTGACCACCCATGGGCTGATCGAGGTCGCGAACGCCTTCGCCTGGAACGGGCCGAGCGGGACATACTCCCATTGCTGGATGTCGCGCGCACTCCAGTCGTTGAGCAGCACGAAGCCGAAGATCATCGCCTCGGCCTGCGCCTCGGTGAGCATCTCGCCGAGCTGCGAGGACTGGCCGATGACGACGCCCATCTCCAGCTCGAAATCGAGCCGCTTGCACGGCCCGAAGCTCGGGACGTCAGCGCTCGGCGGCTTGAGCTGGCCGCGCGGCCGGCGCACTTTGGTGCCGGAGACGACGACGGTCGAGGCACGGCCGTTGTAGCCGATCGGCATGTGCAGCCAGTTCGGCTGCAGCGCGTTGTCCTTGCCGCGGAACATCACGCCGACATTGGTGGCGTGCTCCTTCGACGAATAGAAATCGGTGTAGCCGGCGACGTGGAACGGCAGGTGCAGCGTGACGTCCTGGCGCGGCAGCAGCGCCCGGCTGCGCAGCGGCTTGTCGTCGCGCAGCCGCGGAGTGTCATCGCGCAGCAGCGCGCTGATTGCCGCGCGCGTCTTCGACCACACGGCGGGGCCGAGCATCATGAAGGCGTTGAGCGAGGCTTGCGCGAACACCTCATAGGCCGGCGACAGGTCGAGCAGGCCTTCATCCTCCAGCACGGCGAGATCGAGCACGTAGTCGCCGATCGCGACGCCGACGCGGGGCTTTGGTGAGTCCTGCGCCGAGAACACGCCGTAAGGCAGGTTCTGGATCGGGAAGTCGGACGACGGATCGACCGGGATGAAGGAGCGGAGCGAGGGGTCGTTGGGGTGGGGCAAGCTTTCGATTCCCATGAATGCGGCACACTCTCTCGATCGTCATTCCGGGATGGCCCGATGGGGCCAGACCCGGAATCTCGAGATTCCGGGTTCGCGTCTTCGACGCGCCCCGGAATGACTTCCAACTAAGGCCTATTCGGATCGAAGCGCTTCTCCAATCCGTTCCAGCAATCCGCATAGTCCGGCTGCAACGTCCCGGACTCCGCGGCATGCCTGGTGATCCGCTGCGGGAAGCGGGTCTCGAACATGAAGGCCATGGTGCCCGTCAGCTTGACCGGCTTCAGCTCGCCGTTGCTGGCGTGGTCGAACGCCTCTCTGTCCGGGCCGTGCGGCAGCATGCAGTTGTGCAGGGACATGCCGCCGGGTACGAAGCCTTGCGGCTTCGCATCGTAGACGCCGTAGATCAGGCCCATGAACTCGGACATGATGTTCATGTGATACCACGGCGGGCGGAAGGTGTTGTCGGCCACCATCCAGCGCTCCGGGAAGATCACGAAATCGATGTTGGCGGTGCCGGCGGTCTCCGACGGCGACGTCAGCACCGTGAAGATCGACGGATCAGGATGATCGAAGCCGATGGCGCCGACCGGGGAGAAGGTGCGCAGATCGTATTTGTACGGCGCATAGTTGCCGTGCCAGGCGACCACGTCGATCGGCGAATGCTTGAGCTCGGTCTTGAACAGCGCGCCGCCCCATTTCACGTAAAGCTCGGTCGGGGTGTCCTTGTCCTCGTAGGACGCCACCGGCGTCAGGAAGTCGCGGGCGTTGGCGAGGCAGTTGGCGCCGATCGGGCCGCGCTCCGGCAAGGTGAAGGCGCCGCCATAATTCTCGCAGAGATAGCCGCGCGCCGGACCTGCGGGGATCTCGACGCGGAATTTCACGCCCCGCGGGATCACGACGATCTCGCCGGGCTCGGCATCGATGCGGCCAAACTCGGTGACGAACAGCAGGCGTCCCTGCTGCAGCACGAACATCAGCTCGCCGTCAGCGTTGTAGAAATGCTGGTCGACCATCGACTTGGTGATGACGTAGACATGCGTCGCCATGCCGGCCTGCGTCGCGGCGTCGCCCGCCGTCGTCATCGTCTGCACGCCCTGCAGGAACGTCACCTCGCCCGACGGCAGCGGCGTCGGATCCCAGCGCAGCTGCTGCACCGTGATCTCCTGCTCGTGGCACGGCGCAGTGCGCCACAGCCCAGCGTCGACCTTGGTGAAGCGACCTGAGTGCTTCACCGAAGGGCGGATGCGATACAGCCAGGAGCGTTCGTTGGAGCCGCGCGGTGCGGTGAACGGTGAGCCCGAGAGCTGCTCGGCATAGAGGCCGTAGGCGCAGCGCTGCGGCGAGTTGCGCCCGATCGGCAGCGCACCGGGCAGCGCCTCGGTCTCGAACGAATTGCCGAAGCCGGACATGTAGCCCGGGGTGACCTGCCCCGTGGCGCGGCTGAGCTGATCAGGCGATGTGTTGATGTTCATCATCCTTCTCCTTGCAGGCGGGCCCACATCTCGCGGTCGCGCTCGGCGGTCCAGATCACGGGATCGTCGATGCCGCTGGCTTCGTCATAGGCGCGCGACACATTGAACGGCAGGCAGTGCTCGTAGATGGCGAAGCTCGAGAATTTCGGATCCATGACCTCGCGCGTGGCCGCCATCGATTCCTTCAGGCTGCGCCCCTTCGCGACCGAAACCTCCGCCGCGCCGTAGAGTGAGGTGACGAAGTCCCGCGTCATCGCGATCGCCTCGCGCACGGTGGCCTCGCCCTTCAGCGCGTCACCACGGCCGGGCGCGATCGCCTTGGGATTGAAGTCGCGGATCTCGTTCAAGGTCGACGGCCATTCGCGCAAGTACGCGTCGCCGCAATAGCACGCCGAGTGATATTCGATGAGATCGCCGGAGAACATCACCTCGGCGTCCGGCACCCAGGCGACGATGTCGCCGGAGGTGTGGCCGGCGCCGAGCTGGATCAGCTGCACCTCGCGCTTGCCGAGATGGATCGTCATCTCGCCCTCGAAGGTCAGCGTCGGCCAGGTCAGGCCGGGAATGCTCTCGGCGTCCTGGAACAGCCGGGGGAAGCGGCCGTACTCGGAATCCCAATCCTGCTGGCCGCGCTCGACGATCAGCCGGTGCGTCTCCTGCGAGGCGACGATTCCTTCCGCGTGATAGGCCGAGGCGCCGAGCACGCGCACGGCGTGGTAATGCGACAGCACGACGTATTTGATCGGCTTGTCGGTGACGGTCTTGACCCGCTCGATCACCTTGTTGGCCATCGCCGGCGTCGCCTGCGCGTCGAACACGATGCAGCCGTCGTCGCCGACGATCACGGCCGAGTTCGGATCGCCTTCCGCCGTGAAGGCATAGAGGTCGGGACCGATCTCGGAGAAGGTCACCTTCTTCTCGGCCAGATCCGTTGTCGATGCGAAACCCTTCGCCATCAGTTCATTCCTTATGTCTGCGGCTATTGCTGCTGTTGTTGCTGTTGCTGACTGGTGTCGATCATGCGCCGCTTGGCGAGCGTGATCGCCTCGCGCAACACGGTGATGTCGCCGATGTGATTGGCCAGGATCAGGACCAGCGCCGCATCGAGATCGGCGCTGTCTTTCTCCGAGAGGCCGCGATGCGCCTCGACGATGGCGCGGAAGGCATCATCAGGCTTGGCGAAGTTGGAGGCGGTCGAGAGGGCCATGACCATATCCTTCAGCTCAGACCGGAGGCGCGAGCGACGGCAGACTCGATTGCCGTTCGCGTCGGATGCTGGAAGCGCGCCGCCACATAGCCGTCCGGACGCAGCAGATAGGATGTGCCCGGGACAGCGCCATACCGCTTGCCGGCGAATCCCTCTGCATCGGCCAATCCATCGGCATCGCCGATCCGAATGACACCGACCCCGTCCGGCACATCGGTCGTTCCGCCGTTGGCGAACGACAGCACGGTGAAGCGCCGGCCCTGCGCATTGAACGCGTCGGTGAGATAAAGGTGCCGCCCGTCGGCGGCCTTGAGCGGCGCATCCAGCATCGAGGTGCCCGGACAGGGTCCGCTCGACCACGCTTCGGCATCGGCGGTCGACAGCGGCGTCTCGTACACCGATGGCACCGACAGCCGGCCGCCGTTGACCATGCGCTTGCCGAACTCGGTCTCCTTGGCGAGCGACAGCACCGCCTTGCGCAGCCGCGCCTCCTGCGCGCTGACCGGGGCC
This sequence comes from Bradyrhizobium sp. ORS 375, assembly GCF_000239775.1. Classification (GTDB taxonomy): domain Bacteria; phylum Pseudomonadota; class Alphaproteobacteria; order Rhizobiales; family Xanthobacteraceae; genus Bradyrhizobium. The sequence continues at coordinate 14,651 of NZ_CAFI01000097.1, read as the reverse complement.
ATGAAGTCGGTGGCGCGGGTCGATTCGCGGATGTTCTCGTCGGCCGCGGCGCTGCGCTCGATGTGATAGGTCTCGAGCAGATCCGACGGCGACGTGCCGCGCAGCACGCGATCGAGCTTCCACGACAGGTTCTCTGCGTCCTCCAGGCCCGAATTGGCGCCGCGCGCGCCGAATGGCGACACCTGATGCGCGGAATCGCCGGCGAAGATCACGCGGCCATGGATGAAGCGCTCCATGCGCCGGCACTGGAACTTGTACAGCGAGATCCATTCGAACTCGAACTTGTCATGACCGAGCATGCGCGCGATGCGCGGCCGGACATTCTCCGGCTTCTTCTCGACCTGCGGATCGCAATCCGGCGTGAGCTGCAGATCGATGCGCCAGACGTCGTCCGGCTGGCGGTGCAGCAACGCCGAGCGTCCGGCATGGAACGGCGGATCGAACCAGAACCAGCGCTCGGTCGGAAACTCCGCCGTCATCTTGACGTCGGCGATCAGGAACTGATCCTCGAACACTTTTCCCGAGAAGCCGGCACCAACCATCTGCCGCAGCGACGAGCGCGCACCATCGCAGGCGATGACGTATTGCGCCGACAGGCGATAGGGGCCATCCGGGGTTTCGATCGTGAGCACCGCGCCGTCATTGCGCTGCTCGAGCGCCGTCACCTTGTTGCGCCAGCGCAGCGAGATCGACGGCAGCGCATTGACCCGATCGACCAGATAGGCCTCGGCATAGAACTGCTGCAGATTGATGAAGGCCGGGCGCTTGTGGCCCGGCTCCGGCAGCAGGTTGAACTGATAGAGCTCGGACGGGCCGTGAAAGATGCGGCCGACGTTCCACACCACGCCCTTGTCGACCATGCGGTCGCCGACGCCGAGCCGGTCCCAATAGTCCAGTGATCGCTTGGAGAAGCAGATCGCGCGCGAGCCTTCGCCGATGCGGTCGGCGTCGTCGAGCACCACCACGGCGTGGCCGCGCTGCGCAAGATCGATCGCGAAGGACAGGCCGACGGGACCGGCGCCGACGACCACGACGGGATGCGCGACCGGCGCGGCCTGGTCCTGATCGCCGTGCCTGATATAGCCGAACTGAACCTTCGCCTGGCTTGCGCCCTGCCCCGGATTGGTCTGCACCATGGCTTGCTCGCCTTATGGTTTCTTGACGATGGAAGCGACCGACATTTCCTCAGCTGAGACCCGCGTCTGACTTGACGGCTGCCTTGCCGGACGACTGACTTGCCAGATAGTCTCATCTGCAACTATTCTAAAGCTGACGGCCTCGGCCGCGTCAACTCAAAAAAATCGGAGCGCGAACGTGGCGACCTCATCCAGCGCGGCGTCCAGGCGGCCGGCGAAACCCACCGACGGCGACCGGAATGCCGCACTGCCGCAGGGCGACGAGCGGCTCGATCTGTTCAAATTCGCACCGTTCCGGCTCAACCGGCTGGCCGCCGAGGTGAGCGCGGCGCTCGCCAGCGAATACCGCGAGCGCTACGGGCTCGACATTCCGGAATGGCGGGTGCTCGCGACGCTCGGCTTCCGCCGCGAGGCCTGCAGCGCGCAATATGTCGCAGCCTGCACCCGCACGCACAAATCGACCATCAGCCGTGCGGTGACGTCGTTGCTGGAGCGGCGCCTGATCGAGCGCGTGGAGAATGCCGACGACCGCCGCGAATTCCGGCTGCGGCTGACGCGCAAGGGCAAGACGCTGTACGAGGAGCTGATCCCGCGGCTGCAGCAGCGCGAGCGCGAGATCATGGCCTGCCTGTCGGCGGACGAGCGCAAGCTGTTCGACCGGCTGATCGGCAAGATCGAGGCGAGCCTGGATTTGATCCAGACGAGCGAAGAGGCGGACGCGAAGCAGGCGTACTAATAGGGGCCTCGTAGGGTAGGCAAAGCGGCGCCGGAGGCGACGCGTGCCCGCCGTTCGTCGCCGCACGACCGCGGTGGGCACGGCGCGCGACAGCATGGCTCACAACGCCAACCTCCCAGGCGCCTTTGCCCATCCTACGGCGGATGAATGCGCCGACAAATCTCGCCACGGTCATTGCGAGGAGCGAAGCGACGAAGCAATCCAGAGCCGCATACTCAGCCCCTGGATTGCTTCGCCGCGCTCGCAATGACGGCTGTTGAGAGCCGGTGCTGTCAAAACAAACTCCGTTGTCATCCCGGCGCACGCCGGGATCCATAACCACAGGGAGGAGTTTGAGGCAGGCGTGTAGTTGATGTCTCGCGTCTCATGGTGGCCGCGGAGTATCAGTCCCGGATCGGCGCCGCGATGCGCTGCGCGCGTCGCGGCTTGTCCGGGACGACGGCGGAGGGGGAGCGGATTCACGGTTCAAACAACGAGGATCGGCGAGAGAACAAATCGGTTCTAGATACAGATCGGTTATGGATCAGAGACATGCACGCGCGACCTCGCGGCCCACTCGGCCCGAGTCGTGCAATCAGTCCGTCCCTCGCAAGCATGCAGAGGGCGCAGGGAATGCCGGGTGAGGGCCTCACCCATGGCCCGCCTGCGGAAAAGAATGCAGGCGGCAGGTACCACAGGCAAAGCCGGACACGCCGGCATTCCCTGCGCGATGGGTTGACGGCTGCTTCGCGATCTCCCCGGTGCGCCGGCTTGTTGGCCACCGTATCGCGACAACGTGCTTCGCACGTTGCGCGGACCTCAGCTTCGGGAGGCCAGGACCACGCGACTTGACCGTCCGTGACAGCTCGTTCGTCCGCACGCCCAAAGGACATGCTGCGAGCTACCACGGCCATCGCATTCCCGCCTCGCGTGTCGTGACGATCGCGCGCTACGCCCCTTCTGCTTGAGGCGGGATACGCGGAGATAATCACGATTTCCGAAAAATGGCAATAAGATTTTATTTTACGGAAACGACCGCGACGTGCTGCCTCCCCTCGACGTGCTGCCTCCCCCTCACCCTGAGGAGCCCGCCGAAGGCGGGCGTCTCGAAGGGCGAGGCCACCGGCGGGGCCTCATGGTTCGAGACGCGCCGCGGACGAAGATCTCATTCTATCGCGGCCAGATTGGCGCGACGCTCCTCACCATGAGGTTCTGGCACCCAACGGGATCCTGCACATCGACCATGAACACGCTAAGAGGCGTGTTCATGAAGAGGGTTTGTAGCCCGCGTTCATCGGCGCAGCTAACGCGGCGCTTTCATGATGAGAGCTCAGCACCGAAAGCGACACCGCGCATCAACCATGAGCTCGCGCATGGGAGATGGATCGCCGACTGCAAAAGCGATCCTCATCCTCCGTGGTACAGCTCACGTCACCGCCGACCGCCGCGGCTCCTCCATGGCGTCCCCGGCCTCCGCACCCTCCCCGTGCCAGCGCAGGATCTCCATCGCCAGGACCGGATGATTGAAGCCCTTGAGATGCAGGTCGTCGATCGGCCGCGCATCGACCGACGTTTCGACGACGCCGTAGACTCGGCGCGAGGCGATCACCTGGCCGGCCTTGGCGGCGTCGCAGAGGCGCGAGGCGAGGTTGGTGACGCTGCCGATGGCGGCATATTCCAGCCGGTTCTCGAAGCCGACCTGGCCGAGCGTGGCGTAGCCCACGGCGATGCCGACGCCAAACCCCAGGCTGTGGCCGCGATTCTTCCAGCGCTCGGTCAGCCCGCCGATCTCCTCGCGCATCTCCAGAGCCATCCTCACCGCGCGCGTGGTGTGGTCCTCGAACGGGATCGGCGCGTTGAACAGGATCATCACGCCGTCGCCGGCGTAGCGGTCGAGCGTACCCTCATATTTGAAGATCAGCTTGCCGAGCGCCGCGTGATATTCGCGCAGCACGTTCATCGCCTCTTCGGGCTCGGTCGTCTCGGTGAAGGCGGTAAAGCCGCGCAGGTCGCAGAACACGACGGTGACCTCGCGGCGATGGCTTTCGAGCAGCGCATCGTGGCCGTCCGAGGAGGCGATGATCTGCGCGACCTGCGGCGCCAGGAAGCGCTCGAGCCGTCTGATACGCTCGATCTCGGCGAGCTGCCTCTCGACGCGGTCTTCCAGCGACTTGTTCCATTCGCGCAGCTGCTCGGTCTGCTCGGTGAGCTTCGCCGCCTGCTGCTGCACGGTCGCGTGGGTCAGCGCCAGCTCGCGTCCCTTCTGGTCGACCTCGGTGAATAGCCGTGCATTGCGCATCGCGAGCACGGCCTGGTTGGCGAAGGTGCGCATCAGACCGATCAGGTTCGGCGGGAAAGCGCCGGCAGACCGCCGGAGCACCACCAGCGCGCCGAGCACGCCCTGCTGGTCGACCAGCGGCGTGAACAGCACGGCATGGAAGCCAGCGGCCACCGCCACATCGCGCAGCGGATGATCGGGCGCACTTTCGAGCTCGGCGATCGCAATCGGCTCGCCGCTGCGCACGGACTCCGACAGCAGGCTCGCCTGCTCGTCGAGCACCTTGTGCGCACCATCCTGATCGACGCCCTTGGCTTCGACCAGCGCGAAGCGGCGTTCGGCGGCATCGTAGGAATAGATCAGCACGGCGTCGGCCGCGGTGATCTCGAGCGCGCGCGCCGCTACCGTGGGCAGCACGGCATTGAGGTCGAGCGAGGACGCCACCGCGCGGCCGACCTCCTCCAGCACCTTCAGCTCGTTGATCGACTGGGCGAGATCGCGCGTGCGCTCCTCGACCTTCGCTTCCAGCACGGCATAGGACTGCGCCAGCTGGCCGGCCATGCTGTTGAACTGATCCGCCAGCTCCTCGAGCTCGTCATGGGTCTTCACCTCGATACGCTGACCGAAATCGCCGGCGCCGAGCCGGCGCGCACCGGCGCGCAGCGCCGTGATCGGAACGAGCATGCGCCGGGCGAGCAGCGAGCCGGCAAAGATCGCGACCGCAAGGCCGAGCGCGATCAAGAGCGCGCCGCGCAGCAGCTGGTCGCGGATCGGCGCCAGCGCATGCGCCGTCGATTGCTCGAAGAACACCACCCAGCCGAGCTTCGGCAAGGTCGCGGCCGCCGTCAGGACGGCGTGCCCGTTGCTGTCCGTGCCGGACGCCAGCGACTGGCCGTCCGGCGCGAGCACAGCGGCGACCTGCGGCAGCTTCGCGAGGTCCTGGCCGACGGCCGGCCCCTTCGCCGAGCTCGCCAGCACCTGGCCCTTGGGATCGACGACATAGGCGATGCCAACCTTGCCGACCTGCGCCTCGGTCATGAAGTCTTCGAGGAAGTCGAGATCGATGTCGGCCACGGTGACACCGGCATTGAAGCCGGAATGCGCGACCGAGATCGACATCATCGGCTGCGCGCCCTTGAAGGTGACGGCCGAGAAATTGCTGCCATAGGTGACGGTGTCGGTGAAGCGCAAATCTCGCGACAGATCGTTGCCCGACGAGAACGAAATCGAGGTGCGCGAGACGCGGAGCTGCTCGCGGCCCTGGCCGTCGAGCTGATAGAGCTGCCGCACCGCCGGCGCCTGGCTCAGCAGCTGCACGTAGTCGGCGCGGCGAAGCTCCAGGGTATTGGCGCTCGCCCGCGTGACCCAGCTGATCTGGCGCTGCAGGTCGGACACCGCCTGGTCGATCCGCCGGGCGCTTGCATCGGCCTTCTCGGCCATCGCGGCGGTCAGGCTCGCTTTGGTGGACTGATAGCTGATCCAGGTTTCGGTCGCGCCGTTCACTGCCAGGACGAACACGACGAGCCCGACCAGCGACACGACATATTTGGCGAACAGGCCCTGCCGCAGCGACCAGCCTCTGTTCTCGACCCCGTTCATACCGACCCCTCACGCGCATCAACACCGAGGTCGAACCTCGGACGGGCGCGTCCGCCACCTTTGCCAGGGCAGCGGCACCTCGGCGACGGGACTGCTCGCCTGCCAAGCTGCCTGCCGCCGGGCCCGGTTTAGCACAAAACGTGCCGGCGGCGGCTGCAAACCCGGGTTCGGCTTCCACCCAACCGATGTTCGCGGCAACGGTCGTCCACAGCCTCCGCCATCGACGGAGAACGCCGCAGATGCCTCCAAATTCCAGACCCTAGTCTACCTGTTGAAGATACGCTTCAGAACATCGTTCATGGGCTGGCTGTCCTGCACGGTCTCGTCGCCCGGCTCGACCGGGGTCGCCGCCGTCGGCGCCTGGCCGTTCTCCGCCGAAGGTGCGGCCGGATCGGCCTGCGGCGCTTGACTGGCCTGCGGCGCTTGCAGCAGTGGCACGGCGCCGCCGGGTGGCACCACGGTGCGGCCGCGGCTCCTAGGCTGTGGCGGGGCGGGCTGCGGCGGGGCGGCCTGCTGCAGGCCCTGCTGGATCAGATTGCCGATGGTGGCGCCGAGCTGGCCGCCGAGCAGATCGGATTGGCCGGCGGCCGGCGCCTGCGCATTCGGCTGACCGGTCGAGGGCGCCGCGTTCGGGGCGCCCCCCGCGCCCGGCGCGGCATTGCCGATCAGGCCACCGATGCCGTTGATCAGGTTGTTGAGCCCGGTGCCGTCCTTGCCGAACAGGCCCTGGCCCATCTGCTTGAGCTTGGCATAGGCGCCCTCGGGATTGTCGAGGATGCCGGCCATGTCGGGATAGAAGCGCGGCTGGCTCCAGGGCCCGTCGATCACGACGGGGATGCCGAGGCCGACCGGATCGGAGGTGCGGCCCTGCCCTTCGGTGGTCAGCACCAGCTTCGGCTCGACCCGCATCGCCAGCGCGCGGTTGCCGAGATCGATCGTGCCGCCGCCGGTGACCTTCACCAGCGGCCCGACCAGATTGAGGTCGGCCGTGGCGGCCTGGCCGCGCTCGATCTGGAACGAGGCCGAGAGCTGGGTGAGATCGGTGGTCAGCTCCTTCGAATCCTGCCAGCCCGACAGCGGATTGGTGGTCAGCGAGCGGATCATCTGCGCGACGTTGATGCCGCGGATCACGCCGTCCTGGAACAGCAGGAACGCCGAGCCGCTCAGATTGCTCATGATCGCCTGCTGGCTGGCGCCGCTGGAGCGCAGCGCCAGCTTGCCCTGCATCCGCGCATCGAGCCGGTCGAAGCCTGCGAGGTTCGAGAGCAGCGGCAGCGCCCGGACGCCGGTGAGGTCGCAATGCATCGCGTAGGCCGGATTGCCGGTGGAGGCGTCGACCACGACCTCGCCGGTGGCCTGCCCGTTGTAGACGCCGAGATTGGTGACGGTGGCCTTGAGCAGGCCGCCAGCCAGCGAGGCCTCGAGGTCCAACGGGCCGAGGCGCGCGCCGGAGACGCCGATATCGGTCGCCGACAGTTTGAGGCGGGCATCGACATAGTTCAGGCCGCGCAGGTCGATGGCTGCGGTGCTCCAACCCGCGGCGCGGGACGAGGCCGGCCCGGCGGGGTCCGGGATGTCGAGGCGGCGCACGTCGAGGTCGACCTTCACCAGGGGCTTGCTCGCGAGGTCGACCGAGGCCCAGCCGTTGAAATCGCCATCGCCCAGCGTGCCGCTGAGGCCATTGATCATGATCAGCGAGCCATTGAGCCTGACATCGGCGCGTCCCGCCAGCGCGCCGCGGAAGGCGCTTTCCATCCCGAACCTGAAGTCCACCGGCAGCGTCTGCCGATCGACCGGCATTGCCGGCGCGGCCGAGTTGATCTCGAAGGTGACGGGACGATCGCCGGCGCGGGCGGAGCCGGTGATCTTGATCTTGTCGTCGCTGAGCGAGGCTGTCGCGCCGATGCCGTCGAGACGGTTTTCGACGCGGTCGCGCGGGTTGGAGAGAATCACGGCGCCGTCCTTGACGGTGACGCGCGAGATCCGAACCGCGGGCGTGGCGTCCGGCTTCGCCGCGGAGCGGTTGCGCGGCGCATTGTCGCGCAGCCGTTCGCGCAGCAGCGGCAGATACAGCGTGGGCTTGTCGATGCTGATCTCGCTGACATCGGGCCGGCCGGACCACAGGCTGGACAGCGCCATGTCGGCCTGCAGCCTGGCGAGCGTCAGCCGATTGTTGCCGTCGCGGTCCTTGGGATCCTGCAGGGTGATGTCGGTCAGCGTCACGTGCAGCGACGGCCACAGGCTGACGCTGGCGGAGCCCGCGATGCTCAGGCGATAGCCGGTGTCGCGCTCGACGCGGTCCTGGATGGCGACCGTCAGGAAGCTCGCCGGAAGCCCGAAGGCGAGCGCAAGCGCGAGCACGACGATGACGGCGCCAAGCAGGCCGCCTGCGATCTTCAATGCTTTCATATCGATGTCCCAAGCGCTGCGGGCGAGCGGTCTCCACGGGTTAGCATGCGGCAACGCCGACCCGGTTCAATCTGAATTTTTCCCGGAACGAAGATCGCCCTGGGAGCGACCAACGTAGTCGTAAGCCCATGCGCCGTTATGTGACTTGTGACACACTTCCGCCAGCGCGGATTCTGTAACTCGAGGCCTTGAAACCACCGCCGAAGGTATAGTGATGAGCAAGCAGGCCGAATTTGCGGTCATTCTGAAGATGAACCCGATGTTCGCTGATCTCGGCTCCGACGAGCTGCAGCGCATCTCGAACCTGTGCCATACCCAGCATCTGTCGGCTGGCGAGGTCTTGTTCCAGAAGGGTGACCCCGGCAATGCGCTGTTCGGCGTCCGCCGCGGCCAGATCCGCATCGAGACCGGCGCCACCGACGGCTCGCGGCTGACGCTCAACTTCATGGGACCCGGCGATCTGTTCGGTGAGGTCGCCGTGCTCGACGGCCAGGAGCGCACCGCCGACGCCACGGCGGGCGAGGTCACCGAGCTGTTCGTGCTCCGGCGCGAGGACTTCCTCAGCTTCCTGGAGCGCGAGCCCAAGGTCGCGATCAAGATCATCCAGCTGTTGTGCCAGCGCATCCGCTGGCAGAGCGAGCGGATGGAGGAATCGGTGCTGCAGCCGCTGCCGATCCGGCTGGCGCGGCGGCTGTGCGCGCTGGCGGAGGATTTCGGCTCCGAGGTGCACATCTCGCAGGAGCAGCTCGGCGTGTTCGTCGGCGCCGCGCGCGAGAGCGTCAACCGCCAGCTCCAGGCCTGGCGCAAGGACAAGATCCTCGACCTGCAGCGCGGCCGCATCCTGCTGCACGACCTCACCCGGCTCAACACGATCGCGCGCAACGAATAGCCGGCGCGCACGTGCGGCACGCGGCCGAATGTGTCCGATCCTGGTCCGGCCGATGGCGCGAACGATTCGCAGTGCATCGTTAGGTATCAGGCTCGGCCAAACATGATCGCAATTGGGCCACCACCGCTCACAATTTGCGACATGAACCCTTTTTAACAGTTCTAACCGGGGTCAATCCGGCGGCGTTGAGTTCCGCCCGCACGCGATAGCATGCGGGAGCGAGCTCGACCGCGCCAGATGAAAGTGGTTGGAACTCATGAGTCTTGCGTTGCCGGCGATCGTGATCGAGACCAACGACGGGGTTGGTCGCTGGCGCAGAGCCCTCGCGATATGGATCGACGCCGTCGAGGACGGCTGGGCCGTTCCGGTGCTGATCACGGGATTCGTGGCGGTCTGGATGGCGTATTTCTCCATTGCCTATCTGGCAGGCGACCTGCACCAGGACGTGATCGAGACCTGGTCGCTGGGGCGCAGCTTCGCCTGGGGCTCGACCAAGCATCCGCCCCTGATGGGCTGGGCCGCGCGGGCCTGGACCACCCTGTTTCCGCTGACGAACTGGTCGTTCAACCTGCTGGCGCTCACCAACGCGGCGGTCGGATTGTGGGCCGTCGACCTGATCACGCGGCGCTTCGCCCGCGGCGACAAGCGCGCGATCGTACTGCTGCTGCTGATGCTGTTGCCGATCTACCAGTTCCACGCGCAGCGCTTCAACGCCAATGCCGTGCTGCTGTCGAGCTGGCCGCTCGCCACCTGGTGCTTCCTGCGCTCGTTCGAGACGCGCCGCTTTCAGTGGGCGGTCGCGGCCGGCCTGACCGCCGCGCTGGCCATGCTCGGCAAGTATTATTCGATCTTCCTGATCGCGAGCTTTGCCATCGCCGCGCTGTGCCACCGTGACCGGCGAGTGTATTTCACGTCGGCGGCGCCGTGGATATCGGCGCTGGCCGGGCTGGTCGCGCTCGCGCCGCATCTCTACTGGCTCGCCACCACCGGCGCGCAGCCGTTCTCGCATGCGATCAACCATCACGTCGGCAAGAGCGGCGCCGCCGCGCTGATCGAGGGCGGCGGCTTCGCGCTCGCGATGGCCGGCATCGCCGGCATTCCCGGCCTGATCTGGCTGGCGATGACGCGGCCGCGCCCTGCCCGCGTGCTCAACGATGCGCTCAGCCTGGACTCCGGGCTTCGGCTACTGGCGATGATCAGCATCGGCACGGTGGCGCTGCCGGCCTTGATCTCCGCGATGTTCGGCACCGACATGCCGCCGCTGTGGGGCCTGCAAGGCGTGTTCCTGTTCGTCATCGTCATCGTCTGCGGCGCCACCTACCACGCGCCGCGCGAGCTGACGATCAATCTCGCCGCCATCGCAATCGCCGTCGCGGCCTTCGCGGCCCTGGTCGTGGCGCCGCTTCATGCCATGTACCGCAACTACGTGCCGCTCAGCGAGGGCCGCAATTTCTATGAGCCGGCGGTGGCCGAGCTCGATCGCCTGTGGCGGACGGCCGCGAACGGCCCGCTTCCGGCGGTCGGTGGCGACGACGGCCTGGCCTTTGCCGCGGCGTTCTACGGCCGCGGCCATCCGCGTTATGAGATGAGCCTGGTGCATCCGAACGAGCTGCGGGCGCCCGCCGAGGCGGTGACGAGCCGGGGCTGGGCGGCGCTGTGCTACGATGCCGATGTCTCGTGCATCAACGGAATGCAGGCCGCCGCGGCGCAGGCGAGGACGTCGGTGCGCGCCAGCTTCACGCTCCGGACCAACCTGTTCGGCTGGCAGGGCGCCAGCCAGGGTTTCGTCGCCCTGATCGTGCCGCCACAGGCCGATCATCCGGTCGCGTCACCGCCAGGGATCGCTGAAGATGTGAGCGCGCGGCGGCGAACACTTTCGACCGTAAACTGATTTTCCGCTGCCTTACTCCGCGGCCGGGGAGATCACCGACGGCGGCGGCTTCTGCGCGTGCGACGCATCGGCTTCAGGAGCCGCATGCTCCTCGTCCGCGCCGTCGGACACGATCAGCTTGCGGCCGAGCTTGGCGAACAGCGCGCCGAGGTCGTCCATCACCAGGAACATCGCCGGCACAAACAGCAGCGACAGCACGGTCGAGAACACCAGGCCGCCGATCACGGCGAGCGCCATCGGCGAGCGGAACTCGCCGCCCGCGCCGACCGCGAGCGCGCTCGGCATCATGCCGGCGACCATCGCGATCGTGGTCATCACGATCGGACGCGCCCGCTTCATGCCGGCATCGATGATCGCCTCGTCGCGCCGGATGCCCGCGTGGATCGCCTCGACCGCGAACTCGACCAGCATGATCGCGTTCTTGGTCACGATGCCCATCAGCATCATCATGCCGATATAGACGGGGATCGTGAGCTGCTTGCCGGTCAGCATCAGCGCGCCGATGGCGCCGCCGATCGACAGTGGCAGCGAGAACAGGATCGTGATCGGCTGCAGGAAGGTTCCGAACAGCAGCACCAGCACCGCGTAGACGATCATCAGGCCGGCGGTGATCGCCGTGATGAAGCCGGACGCCAGCTCGTTCAGGCTCTCGGCATCGTCAGACGGGATCAGCTTGACGCTCGCCGGCATGGTCTTCCGCACCGGCAGCTCGTCGATCAGCTTGGTCGCATCGCCGAGCGCTGCGAGGCCGACGAGGTCGGCCGAGACCGTGGCTTGGCGGCCGCGATCGTAACGGCTGATGCTGGTCGGGCCCTGGTCGAGCTTGATGTCGGCGACGACAGCCAGCGGCACGCCGCCCTTCTCGCCATATTGGCCGAGCGGCACGCGCAGCTGCTCGAGCGTCTTCACGTCGCTGCGCGCGGAATCCTCGAGCTGCACCCGGATCGGCACCAGGCGGCCGCCGACGTCGTATTTGGCGAGCGCCGGCCCGACGTCGCCGATGGTGGCGACGCGGATCGTCTGCGACAGGCTTTCGGTGGAGACGCCGAGCCGCGCGGCGAGGTCGGCGCGCGGCTGCACGCGCAATTCCGGCCGGTCGAGCGAGGTGTCGGACACGACGTTGGAGATGATCGAGATGCGCTTCATCTGCGAGGCGAGCTCGCTCGCGACATTGTCGACCAGCTTGGGATCGGAGCCGGTCAGCACCAGCTTGATCGGGCGCAGGCCGTTCTCGTCGGTGAACCAGAAGCGGATATCCGGGATGGTCTCGAGATCCTTGGTGATCGCGAGCTCGAGCTCCTTCTGGGTGATCTTGCGCTCGGTCTTCGGCGTGTAGTTGACGATCATGCCGGCGCGGCGCACCTCCATCGCGCCCTGCAGCCGGCCGCCATCGACGAACACGCTGCGCACCTCGGGCCGCTTGCGCAGTCGCGCCACGATGTCCTCGGTGACCTTCTCGGTGTAGGCGAGCTGGGCGCCGGGCGGCAGCTCGATCGCCAGCAGCGAGCGCGCGGCGTCCTGCGCCGGCAGGAAGCCCTTCGACAGCAGCGTGGTGCTCCAGATCGAGCCCGCGAAGATGCCGACACCGAGCAGGATCGTGACGTAATAGTGCCGCACCGACCAGGTCACGATGCGCTGATAGGCGCGCAGGATGAAGCCCGGCGGCGGATCGTCGTGGTCGTGATGCTTGAGGAAATAGGCCGCCAGCATCGGCGTGACGAAGCGCGCCGCCAGCAGCGAGAAGAACACCTGCACCGAGACGGTGATGCCGAACTGCTTGAAGAACTGGCCGGCGATGCCGGACATGAAGCTGGCGGGGGCGAAGATCGCGATGATGGTCAGGCTGATCGCGATGACGGCGAGACCGATCTCGTCGGCGGCGTCCAGCGCCGCGCGATAGGGCGATTTGCCCATCCGCATGTGACGCACGATGTTCTCGATCTCGACGATGGCGTCGTCGACGAGAATGCCGGTCGACAGCGTGATCGCCAGGAACGACACCATGTTCAGCGAGAAGCCGAGGATGTCCATCGCCCAGAACGCCGGGAAGATCGATAGCGGCAGCGAGATCGCGGCGATGATCGTCGCCCTGAGGTCACGCAGGAACAAGAGCACGATGATGACGGCGAGGATCGCGCCCTCGAACAGGGTCGAGATCGCCGCCTCGTAGTTGCCCTTGGTGAACTCGACCGAGGTGTCGATCAGCTTCAGCTCGACATCGGGATGCGCGGCCTTGACCTGGTCGATGCGCTTCTGCACGGCCTCGGCGACGACCACGTCGCTGGCGCCCTTGGCGCGCTTGATGCCGAGCGCCACCACCGGCTCGCCGTTGAAGCGGGCGAAGGTGCGGCGGTCGGCGATAGTGTCGGTGACCGTGCCGAGATCGGCGAGCCGGACCTCGCCGCCGCCGAACAGCGGGATCATGGTGTTGGACAGCTCGTTGAGCGTCTTGGCGCCGGCGAGCGTGCGGATCGCCTGGTCGTTCTTGCCGATCTCGGCGCGCCCGCCGGCGACGTCGACATTGGTGCCGCGCAGGCTCTGGCTGACATTGACGGCGGTAAGGCCCATCGCCTGCAGCCGGTCGGGATCGAGCGACACCAGGATCTCGCGCTCGACACCGCCGATGCGCTCGACCTGGCTGACGCCGCGCACGCCCTGCAGCTCGCGCTTCACGACGTCGTCGACGAAGAACGACAGCTGCTCCGGCGTCTTGCCCGGCGAGATCGCGGCGTAGGTGACGATCGGCAGGCCGATCTTGTCGACGCGCGAGATCAGGGGCTCGGTGACGTTCTGCGGCAGGTCGGAGCGGACCCGCGTCACAGCGTCCTTGACGTCGTTGATGGCGCGGTCGGTGTTGGTCTCCAGCGCGAAGGTGATGGTGGTGACCGACAGGCCGTCGGTGATCAGCGACTGGATGTGGCGCGCGCCTTCGACGCCGGAGACGCCATCCTCGATGATCTTGGTGACCTGCGATTCAAGCTCCGACGGCGCGGCGCCGAATTGCGCCACGGCCACCGAGATCACCGGAATGTCGGCGTTCGGCAGCCGCGTCACGGCGAGCTTGGTGAAGCTCATCCATCCCAGGACCAGCAGGATGATCGAGAAGAGAATCGAGGGCAGCGGGTTCCGGATCGACCATGCCGAGATATTCAGTGCCATCAGCGTACCCGCGTGCGATCGATGTCTTCGGCAAACATGGTCTTGATCTGGTCGCCGTCATGCAGCGAGCTGCCGGCGTCGGCCACCACGATCTCGCCCTCGGTCAGACCTTCGAGAATTTCGGTCGATGTGTCGGACACCAGCCCGACCCGGACCCTGCGCGTCTCGACGACATCGCCCTTCACGACCTGGATGGTGAGATGATCGATCGCCGTGTTGGGAACCGCCACGCCGCAGCTGCGCCGCGCATCGATGTTGGCGCGCGCGAACATGCCGGGCTTGAGCGAGGGATTGCTGGTCAGCGCGATCCGGACATGGCCGAGTTGCGTGGTCCGGTCGACCTGCGGCGACACCACGCGCACGCGGCCGACGATGTCAGGGAGGTTGTCGCGGGTGATGCGCACCGGCGCGCCGGTGCTGAGCTTCAGCAGATGAATGCTCGGAACCTCGGCATCGAGCTCCAGCTCGTTGTTGACGGCGATGCGGAACATCGGTCCCGCCTGCGGCGAAGCGGGTGCCCCGGCGATGGTGCGGACTTCGGTGACGACGCCCGCAGCCGGCGCCCGCAGCGACAC
>NZ_CAFI01000098.1 GCF_000239775.1 Bradyrhizobium sp. ORS 375 | reverse complement strand
TGTCCTCGTCGACGGCCGCCGCATCAATTCCTGTCTCACCCTCGCGCTCAGTCTCGACGGTGCTGCGATCACCACCATCGAAGGCCTCGCCCAGGGCGACCAGCTGCACCCGGTGCAGGAGGCCTTCATCGCCCACGACGCCTTGCAATGCGGCTTCTGCACGCCTGGGCAGATCATGAGCGCCGTCGGCCTCATCAACGAAGGTCATGCCGGCAATGATCCGGAGCGGGTGCGTGAGGGCATGAGCGGCAATCTGTGCCGCTGCAGCGCCTATGTGGGGATCGTCGAGGCGGTGCTGGACGCCCAGGCGACGCTCGCGGACGAGAAGGAGCGCGCGGCATGAACCGGTTCGACTATGTGAAGCCCGCGACGGTCGCCGAGGCGATCGCGGCGGCCGGCGCGCCGGGCGCAGCCTATCTGGCCTCGGGCACCAACCTGCTCGACCTGATGAAGGGCAATGTCGTCCAGCCGGCGCGGCTGGTCGATATCACCCAGATCAAAGAGCTGACGCGGATCGAGAGGCTCGGCAACGGCGACGTCAGGATCGGCGCGCTCGTGCGTAACGCCGATCTCGCCTGCGACGCCTCCTTCGCCAGGGACTTCCCCGCGGTGGCCGAAGCGCTGCTCTCGGGTGCCTCGGCACAATTGCGCAATGCGGCGACCGTCGGCGGCAATCTGCTGCAGCGGACGCGCTGCGCGTACTTCTACGACACGGCGTCTGCCTGCAACAAGCGCATCCCCGGATCGGGTTGCGATGCCCGCGACGGCGAGAACAGCCAGCATGCCGTGCTCGGCTGGAGCGCCGCCTGCATCGCGACCAACCCGTCGGATTTCTGCGTGCCGCTCGCGGCGCTCGATGCGGTGGTTGAAATTGCAGGAGCATCGGGCCGCCGCGAGGTCGCCCTGGAGGCGTTGCATCTGTTGCCCGGCACCACGCCCGAGCGTGAGACCGTGCTTGCGCCCGGCGAGATGATCGTCGCGGTCCGCCTGCCCGCGGCCGCCCGCGCATTCGCAAGGCATGCGCGTTACCTCAAGGTCCGCGAGCGCAATTCCTACGCCTTCGCCGTCGTCTCCGCTGCGGCCGGTCTCGTGATCGAGAACGGCAGCATCAAGCAGGCGCGTCTCGCGCTCGGCGGCGTCGCCGCCAAGCCATGGCGCGCGCATGACGCCGAAGCGCTGCTCGCAGGACAAACGTCGGATGCACGCGTGTTCGAGCAGGCCGCAGACGCCGCGCTGCGCGACGCAAAGCCCTCCGGCGACAACGCCTACAAGATCCCGCTCGCACGACAGCTGATCGCGCGCGCCCTGCAGGCCGCAGCGCAGGGCACGCCGTCGCGCATGCCGGCGCTGCCGGCCTCTCCCTTCTCCTCCGTTCCAGGAGTGCTCCATGACGCCTGAGCTCAATCTCTCCCGTGATCCCGCCCACCTCCGCCACGGCTCGAACATCGGCCAGCCGCTGTCGCGCGTCGACGGTCTCGCCAAGGTCACGGGCCGCGCGACCTACGCGGCCGACAACAATCCGCCCGGCCTGCTCTACGCGGTGCTGGCGGTTAGCAGCATCGCGCGCGGCCGCGTGGCCGCGCTCGACGTCGATGCTGCCAAGGCGCATCCCGGCGTCGTCGAGGTCATGACACAGGCCAACCGTCCGCCGCTGCATGCCGATCCCGACGGCAAGCCGAATCCGTTCTCGTTCCGCTTCGAGGCGCTGCAGAACGATCGCGTGCGCTACGCCAACCAGCCGATCGCGGTGGTCATCGCCGAAAGCCTGGAAGCCGCAACGGAAGGCGCCGCCCTGCTGGCGCCGCGCTATGAGGCGGAGCCCGCGCGTATCGGTCTCGATGCTGCAGCAGCCTATGTGCCGCCGGTCGTCGGCATGGGCATGCCGGCCGAGCAGCGCCACGGCGATGTCGAGGCTGCGCTGTCCGCCAGTGACAAGCAGATCACCGCGATCTACGAGACGCCGCCGCATTATCACAACGCGATGGAGCCGCATGCGATCGTCGCGGAATGGCAGGGCGATCGTCTCGTCATCGACACGCCGACGCAGGGCCTCGTGATGATGCGGGCGCGTCTCGCCGAGCTGTTCGGCATCGCGCCGGAGAACATCCTGATCCGCAGCCCCTATCTCGGCGGCGGCTTCGGCGGCAAGGGCCTGATGGCCGGGCCGCAGGTGCTCGGCATTCTCGCCGCCAAGATGGTCGGCCGTCCGGTCAAGCTGGTGGCGCGCCGCGAGCAGCTCTACGGCCCGTTCGGCCACCGCTCACCGACGCGGCAGACGCTGCGCCTCGGCGCAAGCAACGCTGGGCAGCTCGCGGGCATTCATCACCACGCGCGCATCGCGACGTCGAGCTTCGAGGACTTCTATGAAGCGGCGGCCCACGTGACCCACACGCTCTACGCCGCGCCGGCGATCGCGACGACCTATGACGCCGTGCGCGTGGACACCGGCACGCCGCTGTTCGTGCGCGCGCCCGGCATCGCGCCGGGATCGATCGCGCTGGAGAGCGCGGTCGACGAAATGGCCGCGGCCTGCGGCCTCGATCCGCTCGCCTTCCGCGTCAAGAACTACGCCGAGGTCGAGCCATCGACCGGCAAGCCGTTCTCGTCCAAGGCGCTGCGCGACTGCTACACGCAGGGCGCCGAGCGCTTCGGCTGGTGGGAGCGGCCGCTGAAGCCGCGGATGATGCGCGACAAGGATGGCTTCCTGGTCGGCTGGGGCATGGGCACGGCGACGTTCCACGCGCTGATGTTCGCCGGCCAGGCGCGCGCCGTGATCCGGCGCGACGGCTCTGGCGTGGTGGAAAGCGGCGCCCATGACATGGGTCAGGGCGCGTGGACCGCATTCGCGCAGATCGCGGCAGATTCGCTGGCGCTCGACCGCGACCAGGTCACGTTCAAGGCGGGCACGTCAGATCTCCCGGATGCCGGCATCGCCGGCGGCTCGGCGCATACCGCGACCGTCGGCACCGCGATCCACAATGCCGGCGCGGCCGTCATTGCCAAGCTCGCCGAGCTCGCGACGTCGGACCAGCGCTCGCCGCTGTTCGGTGCCGGCAATGCCGGCGTGATCGCCCGCCAGGGAAGGCTGCTCCGGCGCGACGACGAGGGCCGCGGCGAAAGCTATGCGGACATCCTTGCGCGCGCCGGCCTCGACGAGGTCGAAGGCTCGGGCAGTGGCGTGCCTGATCCGACGGCCAACGAGCAGTACGCGATGCATTCGCACGGCGCTGTCTTCGCCGAGGTGAAGGTCGATCCGGATCTTGGCCAGGTGCGCGTCACCCGCATGGTCGGCGCCTTCGCGGCCGGGCGGATCATCAATCCGAAGCTGGTCAAGAGCCAGCTGGTCGGCGGCATGATCTGGGGCATCTCGCTGGCGCTGCACGAGGAGGCGATCACCGACCGCCGCAGCGGGCGCATCATGAACGCCAATCTCGGCGAATATCATGTGCCGGTGAATGCCGACGTCCCGGCGATCGAGGCGTTCACGGTCGAGGAGCACGATCCGTTTGTGAACCCTCTCGGAATCAAGGGCGTCGGCGAGATCGGCATCACCGGCTCGGCGGGCGCAGTCGCCAACGCGGTGGCGCATGCCACGGGCATTCGTGTCCGGCGCTTCCCGGTGCGGATCAGCGACTTGGCACGCCGGGCCTGACGCCACGCGGAACGCACGCCAAAGAGAAAGGCCTCCACCTATCCGGCGGAGGCTTTTTTCTTTTGTACCGCGCCGCAAGCAGCTCAAGCCGCCTCGCGTACGAAGGAGGACCTGAACCAGGTCACGAACGGCTCGCGCCTGGCGCCCAGTTCGAACTCGACCCGCAACGCGTCGCGGTCGCGGCCGCGAACCAGATAGGGCACATCCTGGTCGAAGCCTGCGAACTGCAGAACACCGCGATCGCCGATTCCAGGTTCGGGCTGGAAGCGGAACCAGGCGCCGCCCTCCGAGATGTCCACCAGCTCGGCCTTCACAACCCGTTTGTTGGCGTCGATGACCTTGATCGGCAGGTTGGATTTGAATCGCGGCGCATGCCGGCGGTCGGCCTCGGCGGTCGTCGTCCTCACGACCTTCACCAGGGTCGAGCGCAGAGAGGTCAGGCGGGAGGCGACCTCGCCGATCGCGCTGCGGACCTCGGCGGCGCGGTCATTCACCATCCCGGCATCCCTGCCGACATTGCCGATCTTGGACGAGACATCGCGCGCCGCGTCTGCCGAGGAGTGGACCGAGCGGCTGATCTCCTGGGTTGCCGCGTGCTGCTCCTCCATCGCCGCAGCGATCGAGGCCGCCACCTCGTCGATCTCGGAGATCTGGCTGCCGATGCCTTCGACGACGTCGATCGTCGCGTGCGTGGTGGCCTGCACCTCGCCGATCAGGCGCGAGATCTCCTCGGTCGACTTCGCGGTCTGGTCCGACAGCGACTTGACCTCGGCCGCCACCACCGCGAAGCCGCGGCCGGCCTCGCCGGCGCGCGCCGCCTCGATGGTGGCGTTGAGCGCCAGCAGGTTGGTCTGCTCGGCAATGCCGCCGATCAGGTTCGAGACTTCGGCGATCTTGTCGACGGCCTTCGTCAGCGAGAGCATCGTCGTCTTGGCCTTCTCGCGGCCTGTAACGGCCGATTTGGTGATGGTGCTGGCGCGAGCCACCTGGCTCGAAATCTCGCGGATCGCCGAGCTCAGCTGCTCGGCCGCCGCCGAGACGGTCTGCGCATTGGCGAGCGACTGCTCCGAGGCCGCCGCCACAGACTGGGCATCCGCAGACAATTCATGAGCAAGCTCGGAGAGTCCGCTGGCGACCGCCTCGACCTGGCGTGAGGCGCTTGCCGCCGCCTCGACCGACGTGCCGGTCTCGCGCTCGATCACGTCGGCCATGTCGAGCATGGCCCGCTTCTTCGTCTGTTCGGCCTCGGTGCGGTCGCGCTCCTGCTTGTCGCGCAGATTGTTGTTCTCGATCGCATTGGTCTTGAAGACCACGAGCGCGCGCGCCATCGCGCCGATCTCGTCGCCGCGTCCGGCATACGGGATCTCGGTGGCCAGCTCGCCCTCGGCAATCCGCCGCATCAGGCCGGTCATGCGCGACAGCGGCCGGACGACGCCGATGACGAGCCCGGACATCCCTGCAACGACAAGCGCCAGCACGATGCCGGCCACGCTCCAGACGACGACCGAGATGCGGCTGTCCTGGTCCGCGGCCGTGCCCTCCATGTCCGAGTTCAGCTTGTTCGCCTTCTCCACCAGCGTGTCGACCACCGCACGGTGCGCGGCATAGGCGCTGCTAAGCCGGACATAAGCGGCCTCGGCCTTCGCCATGTCGCCGGCGCGCAACGCCGGGACAAGCTCGCCCTCCGCAGCCTGCCAGAACTTCCCGACCTCGGCGTCGGACCGCACGATGAGCAGCGACTTCAGCTCAGGCTCGAGCGGCGAGCCCGTCCAGAACGCCTTGCGATCCTCATAGTCCTTCTTGAGCTGCGCCAGCTTCGCGACATGCGCATCGACGTTCTTGGGCGCCCGCAACGCCAGCGTCGCTTCGAGATAGGCCTCCAGCACATATTCCGGCGGCGGCAGGATGTCGGCCACCAGGTCGTTGCCAAGCTTGATCTTGTTGTAAAGCGGGCCGCCGACCTTCAGCTCGCGCAGCGCGTAGGCACTGGTCAGCACGACGGCGCCGAAGCCGAGGGCAAGCACCAGGCCGAACGTTGCAATGACGGCGGAAATGGAGAGACGCATCTTCATGTCAGGCGGCATTCCTCGTTGAGGGCCCACGACCGCGCGGGCGGGCGGGGGCACAGCTGCACGACGTCCCCTCCTCGTTGAGGATCACTGGCTGTCTGTCCTGGTTGCCCCGTACCAGGGATAATGCGATCAACATGCACAACCCTTTTTCAACCAACGTAAATTTTCGGATCCGTAGTATTGCGGGCCCGCGCGTCGCCTGAGGCGGCGGATCGCGCAGCCCCTCGCTGCACGCCCATGCGGGCCCCAGCCGATCGATGCCGCGCGCGGCACATGCCGGCATCCTGCGACCACGGTCCTATGACCTGCCGCAAGGCAAACCGAGTGACATCTGCGAGGATGCCACGTGTCCCACCATCAGGAGCTCCCGATGTCGAAACCGATCCCCGACAAGGCCGAGATCGCGCTGGAATATCCCGACAAGTTCTACGTCGGCACGTTCGAGCGGTCGTCGCGCTTCGAGGCCCATCTCGAACCCTCGGGATTGGCGCTGACCCTGGAGCGGCCGGGAGCGGAGGACGTCCGCAAATCGATCCACATGCACCTGAACTATGGGCTGCTGGCTGCGATCCTCACCGAGGTCGCCGCAGGGATCGCCGCGAATCCCGAGAGCGACTCCTTGCATCGCGATCAGCTGCGCGACGCGGTCGCGGCGCTGCACGAAGCTCTTAACGCGCGTTAACCGGGTGTGCCGCGGCGGGACAACGGAGGGCGGCATTAACCGGCGCTTCAGGCTTCGTTAGAGATTTGCTAACTACGCCACAACGTTTGCCCTTGATCCGGTGGGGTTCGAGACCGGTGTGCTGCGCAAGTGACAGCATTTTACTCAAAAGCGATCTATCTCCAATCCATCGACGGCGCGCGCTGCGCGAGCCTTGTTAGTCTGAGTTGGAGACCCGCCATGAAGAAGATCCTGTTCGCCACCGTTGCGCTCGCCGCCCTCGCATCGGCCTCGTCCACCTTCGCTGCCGACCTCGGCGCGCGCACCTATCCTTACGCCGCCAAGGCGCCGGCCTATGTCGCGCCGATCTACAACTGGACCGGCTTCTATCTCGGCGCCCATCTCGGCGGCGCGTTCTCCAGCGACAACAACTTCTCTGGGCTGGCCACCGGCAACAACTCCAACGGCCGCTTCCTCGGCGGCGTGCAGGTCGGCGCCGACTGGCAGTTCGCCCCGACCTGGGTGATCGGCGCCGAAGGCCAGTACAGCTGGCTCAGCGGCAGCGTCGGCGCGGCCTTCCCCGGCGGCTATGTCTACAGCAACAGCCAGCGCGGCCTCGGCTCGATCACCGGCCGTTTCGGCTACACCTGGGGTCCGGGTCTGCTCTATGTGAAGGGCGGCTACGCCTATTCGGACAACAACGAGAAGGTGACCCTGGCCGGCACCCCGATCGGCTTTGCCACCAATGGCGATCACCGCAACGGCTGGACGGTCGGCGGCGGTCTCGAATACATGTTCGCACCGAGCTGGTCGGCCAAGGCCGAATACCAGTACTACAATTTCGGCAGCGCCACCTTCGCGGCCCCGGCTGCGCTGGTTCCGACCGGCAGCTTCACCACCGACGACCACACTTTCAAGGCCGGTGTGAACTACCGCTTCAACTGGGGCGCGCCGGTCGCGGCCCGCTACTGATCCGCAGGCGTCAAAACAACAACAAGCAGAGAGAGGCCGGCAGCGATGCCGGCCTTTTTGTTATCATAGGTTATTAGTTTATCAGGCTACTAACAGCCCGCTGCGCGCCGTCAAATGCCGCCGCGCGAAATGCAGAAAAGCACGAAAAATCAGCGCGGAGTAGGTAATTTCCCGGAATGTTAACTCACGACCGCGATAGTGCTCGCAAACATCAGCTCCAAGTAGCGGCTATCGAGGGAAACGAGACATGGCGGGTCGGTTCAGCTTCAGCAGAATGCTCGGAGTCCTGCGTCCGAGATGGGGCGTCAGGGGAAGCCTGTTCGCGGCATTCGCCGTGATCGCCGGCATGGCGATTGCGATCAGCGTCGGCGCCGGGCTGATGCTGCGCCATATCGGCGGCACCATGGTCGAGCTGTCCAGCCGCGACATTCCACGCCTGACCTCCAGCCTGCAGCTTCTGGCGCAGAGCTCGAGCCTCGCCAGCCTCGGCCCCGCGCTGCTGGGATCGCAGAGCGAGGACGCGCTCAACGACCGCCTGAAGAAGATGCAGGAGATCCAGAAGGCCACCGAGCAGCGCCTCGCCGAGATCGGCGCGCTCGGCGCCGCCAAGAGCGTCGTGGCGCCGCTGGCCGAGACGATCAAGAACATCAACGAGGCCAACCAGAGCCTGGTGTCCGCGGCCCGCGAGCGCCTCGCCGTCGCCGCCACGCACAACCAGCAGTACAACGCTCTGCGCAAGGCGCAGGAGGAATTCACCAAGGCGGCGAACGAGCCGATGCTCGATGCGCAGACGCAGCTCAACGCCGTGCTCGGCGCCGCCGAGGTGTCGGCAGACGACGCTACCGCCGCCGCGCGCTTCGTCGAGCAGCTCGGCAATGTCATCGCGTCCGGCAATCTGATCGTTGCGCAGATGGCGGCCGCGCTCTCGGCCAATGACAGCGACACGCTGGAGGCGGTCGAGCGGCAGTTCAAGGAGTCGCTGGCCCAGCTCAAGTCCAACCTGGAGCTGCTGCCGAACGGCCGCAGCACCAAGGCGATCAACGACGCGGCGATGAAGCTCGCCGCGCTCGGCGAGGGCAAGAGCCGCGTGTTCAAGACCCGCGAGAAGGAGCTCGACGCCAACGATTACGGCCAGACCGTGCTGGAGGAGACGCGCAAGCTCAATGTCGGCCTCGACATCAGCGTCCAGCAGCTGGTCGAGGGCGTGCGGAAATCCACCGAAGGCGCGACCGGCACGGCAGGTCGCGAGATCGAGATCGGCACCCTCGGCATGATCGGCGCCGGCGCCGCCACCCTGCTCGGCTCGGTGCTGTTCGTCTGGCTCTATGTCGGCGGCAACATCCTGCGCCGGATCAAGCGACTGCAGCAGGCGATGCAGAACCTGTCGAGCGGCGACCTCGACACCGAGATTGCGGCGTCGCGGCAGCGCGACGAGATCGGCGCGATGGTCGACACCCTGCAGGTGTTCCGCGACAACATGATCCAGGCCCGCACGCTCGCCGCCGAGCAGGACCGCGAGAACGCCGCCAAGGCCGAGCGCGCCACGCGCATGGAGGCACGGATCGCCGAGTTCGAGGCCACGGTGCGCAGCGCGCTGGCCAATCTGCAGAGCTCCGCGAGCGCCATGCAGAGCACGGCGCAGAGCATGTCGCAGACGGCCGATCAATCCAACTCTCTCGTCAACGCGGTCGCCGCGGCCGCCGAGGAGACCTCGGTCAATGTGCAGACGGTGTCGGCGGGCACCGAGCAGCTGTCGTCGTCGATCGCCGAGATCGGCCGCCAGGTCGTGAGCTCGGCGCAGATCGCCAAGAAGGCCGTCGAGGAGGCCGGCGCCACCGACTCCACGATGCAGGGTCTTGCCGACAATGCGAGCCGCGTCAGCGTCGTCGTCGACCTGATCCAGGCGATCGCCTCGCAGACCAATCTGCTGGCGCTCAATGCGACCATCGAGGCAGCCCGCGCCGGCGAGGCCGGCCGCGGCTTCGCCGTCGTCGCCCAGGAGGTGAAGAGCCTCGCCAGCCAGACCGCCAAGGCCACCGACGAGATCCGCACCCAGATCGCCGGCATGCAGCAGGTCGCCTCGTCGGCCGTGGCAGCGATCCGCAATATCGGCGAGACCATCGCCGAGATCGACAACCTCACCACCGCGATCGCCGCCGCCGTGGAGCAGCAAGGCACCGCGACGCACGAGATGGCTCGCAACATCCAGCAGGCGGCCTCCGGCACCACCGAGGTGTCCCACAACATCACCGGCGTCTCCAACGCCTCGGCGCAGGCCGGCACGTCGGCGAACGAGGTGCTGACCGCCTCGGCGACGCTGCGCCGCGAGGCCGAGACCCTGCGTGCGGAAGTCGATGCGTTCCTGACCAACATCAGGGCGGCGTAGTCACCGCTTCCACCGTCATTCCGGGGCAATCGTCGGTGCGCGCAAGCGCATCGGCGATTGAACCCGGAATCTCGAGCTGATGAACCCAAGACAATCTCGGGATTCCGGGTTCAGGGCCTACGGGCCCTGCCCCGGGATGACGGTAGGTTGGCGCAAGCAAGCGTGGTGGCGGTTTCGGTCAACCGCGGGGCGCCTGCCGCGCCCCGGAATGCCGTGCAGCCATGTGTTCCCGCCGCGTTTTTCGGCTGGCGCTCGCCCGCGGCGGCCGCTAATCGATGAGGCATGACCAAGACCGACACCGCTTATTCCTCCGCCGAAGCCCTGCGCTACCCCTGGGAGCAGCATCCCGGTGAGGACCAGGTCGTCGAGGTGGCGCCCGGCGTGCTGTGGCTGCGGCTGAAGCTGCCGTTCCGCCTCAACCACGTGAACATCTACCTGCTGGCCGACGGCGACGGCTGGGTCGCGGTGGACTCAGGGTTCGGCAACGAGGAGTCGATCGCCGCCTGGACGCGGCTGCTCGACGGCCCGCTCAAGCATGTGACGATCAGCCGGTTGATCGTGACGCATTCGCATCCCGACCACGTCGGTCTTGCCGGCTGGATCGTCGAGCGCTTCAACTGCCCGCTGGTGATGTCGCAGGTTGAATATCTGCAGTCGGTCTATCACCAGAACCGCGGCACCGAGGAGCGCCGTAATGCGCAGCGGCTGTTCTTCCGCCGCCACGGCATGGACGAGACCCTGACCGACAAGCTGCTCGGCCGCGGCCAGGAATATCTGCAGCGCGTCTCCGTGCTGCCGGCGTCCTACCGCCGCATCTCCCATGGCGACGAGATCCAGATCGGCAGCCGCCGCTTCAAGGTCATTACCGGCGGTGGCCACGCGCTCGACCAGGTGATGCTGTATTGCGCCGCCGACAAGCTGTTCCTCTCCGCCGACCAGGTGCTGAGCAAGATCTCGCCCAATGTCAGCGTCTGGGCGGTCGAGCCGGACCAGAACTCGCTCGGCGAATATCTGGCGTCGCTGGCGAGCCTGACCACCACCCTGCCCTATGATGTGCTGGTGCTGCCCGGCCATGGCGTGCCGTTCTACGGTCTGAAGACCCGCATCAAGCAGCTCGCCGATCATCACGAGGAGCGCTGCCGCATGATCGCGGACGCCTGCCGTGACGAGACCAGGACCTCGGCGCAGCTCGTGCCGGTGGTGTTCCACAAGCACGTGCTCGACCCGCACCAGATGGGCTTCGCCGCCGGCGAGCTGATCGCTCACGTCAACTACATGCTGGTCGAGGGCCGCCTCACGAGCCGCGAGATCGACGGCGTGCTGCATTACAGCACGACCTGACCGAGCCACGATCGGCTCCGCCTCCAAGACCCCTTTCGCCACCCGCTCAACCCGAACTAGAATGATCGGGTGGAGCGGCCATGATCCATATTGCGCATATTTCAGACATCCATTTCGGACTGAATTTCAGCGAGGCGACGTGGCAGGCGGTCGTCAGCTGCGTGGTCGACTTCGATCCCCATCTCATCGTGGTCTCGGGCGACCTCGTCGACGATCCCTCGCCGGACCATCTGCTGGCCGCCAAGGGCGCACTCAACGATCTCCTGGAGCGCACCCGGGCCAGCTCGGCTACGCGCTGGGGCGGCCTGGGGCGCAACGCGGAGCTGGTCGTCGTCCCCGGCAATCACGATGTGTTCGAGAGCGGCATTGCCATGGGCATGCCCCGGCTGAGCTGGTTCGAGCGGATCTTCTTCGGCGGAGACACGACACGGGCCGAGCAGGCGCTGAAAGCCAAGCTCGCGACGCACACGCTTACCTTCGGTCCGAAGGCACTCGGCCTGCCGGCCGGCATGCGCCCGCAGGACGCCAGCTGGTTTCGCCGAGCCAGGGCGCGAGCAACGGCGCTGTTGGGCGGACGGACGGTCATGCCCTGGGACCAGGCCGACGACTACGCGAAGCTACTCCCCGCTGCGGGGACGATGCCGAGAGTCCGTGTTGCCGGATCAGCGCCGATCCTGCTTGCGCTGTTCGACTCCAACGGATCCGGCGGTGATCTCGGACTGGCGACCGGAACAGTCGACAACGACGTGCTGATCGAGCTTTCCGAGAGGCTGCAACAGATCAAGCAGAACTATGTGGCGCGCATCGCCATCGTGCACCATCACGTCCTGCCGATCGCATTTGCACCGGGCGCGCACAGGAAGACGGGGGAGCCGATGATGGTGCTCCGCAACGCGGGCGCTCTGCTGCGGACTCTTGCCGATCACCAGTTCGACCTGATCCTGCACGGCCACTGGCACAAGGCGCAATTCGCCCGCATCGATTTCGGCAACGATGCCGGCGACAGCTATCCAATGGCCGTCGTCTCCGCCGGCAGCGCCGCCATGGCGACGCCCGACAATACCAACTTCAACAGCATCAACTTGATCCAGATTGCGCCGACCGGGCGGATCGAGGTCGAGAACGTGTTCTATGGCGCAGGTCAGTCGCCGCGACCTCGAAGCCGAAGGGACGAGAAGGAAGGTCCCGGCTTCCGGGTCTACGAGGAGCCGCTCGCGGCCGCGAAGCGCCGTGCCCACGTACGTGCGCGCGAGCGCCACCCCATCGAATGCGAAGAGCGCGAGCAGATCTGCGAAATCACCGAGAATGGCGATCTCTGGGTGACCCATCGCATTTCCGGGTTTCGCGTGCAGGGAAAGATCGGCCGCTATGCAAAGCGCCCGCTGGTCGTGCATCTGCCGGCCTACGGCCATTTCGTGCATGACACGCTCACCTTGTCGCCGGATACGGCAAGGGCCGGCTTCGAAATCGTTCCGGCTCCTGACGATGCGACCGATGGCCAGAAAGGTGACTACTACTGGCTCAAATTTCCCGGCGGGGGCATCTCCAAGGATAACGAACCGGTGCCCTACCAGTTCAGCCATGGCTGCGCCAACTGCATGACGATGACGCAATGGGAAGCCGTCGAGCGGCTCGAGCGCGGCACCCCTAAGCCGCATCCGCAAGGCTTCGACGACGAATGGGTGGGGATTCGCGTGCCCTTCCCGGCGCAGAAACTGACCTTGAAGGTGCGGCTTCCCCGGAGCCTGGCCGACGTGCAGCTCGCCCTCGAATGCCTGCGGCCTCCGGGTTATCCCAACTACGACATCGATCAATGGGGCGATGCGAAGTTCGAAGGCGACAAAGGTGTCGACGACGCCGTCGACGCGCCCTCCGGGTGGGAAATCGACAAGTCGTGCGAGGAAACTCCAACTCTCACCTACGACGCCCGGTCGCAGACCTGGGAGCTCGTGATCGATCACCCGCTGGTCGGCTACCAATATGCCCTGCGCTGGCAGGTGCCGGGAGAGCCCGAGGATCGAACGATCGCGGGCAATACTCGCGAATGGCACCGCACGCTGCTGCATCTGGGCGATCGTGTTGATGCTGGCCAGACGACCGATGAGGATCGCGAGGCGATCCGGCAGTTCGACCTGCTGGTACAAACTTTGGAAACGGAGCTTCGGCTCGGCCGCGTCAGTCGTGACGAGAAATGGACCATCGCGCTGATGGTCCACGATGCCAAGGACCTCGTTCTGCGGCCCGTTCTCAGCCGGCGCTCCGGGCCGCAGCGCGAGGCATTGCCGCGGAGCTTCAGCATTCCCTATGGCGACGGGGTCAGCGGAGCGGCCTTCCAGCAGCGCCGGATCATTGCCTGGAGCCATCGCGGCGTGATCAGCGATCCCGAGGGCGCTGCGAAATCCCTGATCACGCCGGTGCCCTATCCGCCCACCGAGGAGGGCGGCGAGGCGGTCCACGTGCTTGCTTTGCCAGTCTATCATACCGGCACGGAGGACGAGCGGCGGCCGCCGCCCTGGGCTACAATCGGCGTCGTTACCGTCGATTCATCCTCCTATGCTTCTTCTATCAAGGACATGGACGACAAGCAGCGACTGTTGCTCCGCACGCTGGCGCAGGCGCAGATGGACAACATCATCCGTGCGGTGCGCGGAGAGCGCGACAGTGCGGACGGACCGCCATCTTGCGGCGCAACGGATCGGCCATTATCGTAGCGCCATTGGCTGCTGGTGCACGATCGGCGGTGCACGACGAGAATCGATACACGGGACTCCAGGAGAAACCATGTTTCGTCTCAATCTTGGCGGCGGCGCCGTCGCCTTCGAAACCGAGGGCGAGGCCGATCGCATCGGCAGCGTCGATCCGGCCGAGCTCAGCCGGCGCGACTGGCCACCGGAGGTGGTGGCCAACATCCGGCGTTATCAGGAACGTCTCGCCCACCCGGCGGCCTCGGTCGGGAAGGAGCCTGAGAGCGGCTCCTGAGATGATCGCCTTGCGCTGCTCCGCAGCGCCGCCGCAAAGCCATCCGAATTCGGCCGAAATCCGTCCGCCATCGACGCTCCCTTGGACAAATCGCCCAAGTCCTGCCGTGGGATTCCGGCTCGACAGCCGCTCTGGAAAAGCTCTAAGAAGGCCTTAAGCCCCCGTTGCTTAGAGGGTCCGTTCCAGGCGCTGCGCTGCAGCGCAGCACGTCAGGTTTCGTGATGGACTACAGCCAGTACTTCAGTGCCGCCCTCGGTCGTCTGCATGACGAGCGTCGCTACCGGGTCTTCGCCGATCTCGAACGTATCGCCGGCCGGTTCCCGCACGCGACATGGCACTCGCCCAGCGGCCCGCGCAATGTCGTGATCTGGTGCTCCAACGACTATCTCGGCATGGGCCAGCACCCCAAGGTGGTCGGCGCGATGGTCGAGACCGCGACCCGCGTCGGCACCGGCGCCGGCGGCACCCGCAACATCGCCGGAACGCATCATCCCCTGGTGCAGCTGGAAGCCGAGCTCGCCGACCTTCACGGCAAGGAAGCGGCGCTGCTGTTCACCTCCGGCTACGTCTCCAACCAGACCGGCATCGCGACGCTCGCCAAGCTGATCCCGGACTGCCTGATCCTGTCGGATGCGCTGAACCACAATTCGATGATCGAGGGCGTGCGCCAGTCCGGCTGCGAGCGCCAGATCTGGCGCCACAACGATCTCGCCCATCTCGAGCAGCTCCTGATCGCCGCCGGCCCCAACAGGCCGAAGCTGATCGCCTGCGAGAGCCTGTATTCGATGGACGGCGACGTGGCGCCGCTGGCGGCGATCTGCGATCTCGCCGAGCGCTACAATGCGATGACCTATGTCGACGAGGTGCACGCGGTCGGCATGTACGGCCCGCGCGGCGGCGGCATCGCCGAGCGCGACGGCGTCATGCACCGCATCGACATCCTCGAGGGCACGCTTGCGAAAGCGTTCGGCTGCCTCGGCGGCTACATCGCGGCCAAGGGCGAGATCATCGACGCCGTGCGCTCCTACGCGCCGGGCTTCATCTTCACGACCGCGCTGCCGCCGCCGATCTGCTCGGCCGCGACGGCTGCGATCAAGCATCTGAAGACGTCGAGCTGGGAGCGCGAGCGCCACCAGGACCGCGCCGCCCGCGTCAAGGCGATCCTCAACGCCGCCGGCCTGCCTGTCATGGACAACGACACCCACATCGTGCCGCTGTTCGTCGGCGACCCCGAGAAGTGCAAGCAGGCCTCCGATCTGCTGCTCGAGGAGCACGGCATCTACATCCAGCCGATCAACTACCCCACCGTCGCCAAGGGCACCGAGCGCCTGCGCATCACGCCCTCGCCCTACCACGACGACGGCCTGATCGACCGCCTGGCCGAAGCCCTGCTGCAGGTGTGGGAACGCCTGGGATTGTCGCTGCACAAGAAGCCGCTCGCGGCGGAGTAGGTTCGTAGCCCGGGCGAGCGCAGCGACACCCGGGTTCACCTCAACAGCGCGTGTGACCCCGGATATCGCTCCGCACTCCGCTGCGCTCCCCTCCCCCGCAAGGGGGAGGGGAGCAGACCGGCCTCGCTGCGACGATGTCGGCTCTCATGTTCATGAGGCGAACGCCCGCCCTTAACGACGCCGCTTCATTCCCCACGCCCCTGCCACATCGCTATCGCCCCACCTCCCCCAACGCGCTAAGCTCGCGCCTCAATTTCAAGGCGGAGCGCCGAGGAGTTCGCGCGACACATGCTGCACGACTGGGGCGTGATCCTGGCCGCGTTCGGCTATATCGGGTTCCTGTTCCTGGTCGCCAGCCGCGGCAACCGGGCCGGGGGGCGGCGGCCGTCGCGGCTGGCCGGGCTGATCTACCCGCTGTCGCTCGCGATCTACTGCACCTCCTGGACGTTCTTCGGCTCGGTCGGCTTCGCCTCGCGCACCAGCGTCGACTTCCTGGCGATCTATCTCGGCCCGATCCTGATGGTCGGCGCCTGCACGCCGCTGCTGCGGCGGGTGATCCAGCTCGCCAAGACGCAGAACATCACCTCGGTCGCCGACCTGATCGGCGCGCGCTACGGCAAGAGCCAGGCCGTGGCAGCGACCGTGGCGCTGATCGCGATCATCGGCTCGGTGCCCTATATCGCGCTGCAGCTGAAGGCCGTCGCCTCCTCGCTGCAGACCATCCTGATCGACGACCGCGCCTTCGCCCACATCCCGATCGTCGGCGACATGGCGCTGATGGTCACGCTCGCGATGGCTGTCTTCGCGGTGCTGTTCGGCACCCGCCAGACCGATGCCACCGAGCACCAGCACGGCCTGATGCTGGCGGTCGCAACCGAGTCGATCATCAAGCTCGTCGCCTTCATCGCCGCCGGCGCTTTCGTCACCTTCTGGATGTTCTCGCCGGTCGAGCTGATCGAGCGCGCGATGAAATCGCCGGAGGCGGAGCGCGCACTGGAATACGTCCCGGGCATCGGCAATTTCCTCACGATGACCCTGCTGTCGTTCTGCGCCGCGATGCTGCTGCCGCGCCAGTTCCATGTCAGCGTGGTCGAGAATGCCAACGACGCCGAAGTGTCGCGCGCACGCTGGCTGTTCCCGCTCTATCTCGTCGCGATCAATCTGTTCGTGATTCCGATCGCGCTCGCCGGCCTCGTCACCTTCCCGTTCGGCGCCGTCGACAGCGACATGTATGTGCTGGCGCTGCCGATCGAGGCCGGCTCGCAGTGGCTCTCGGTGCTGGTGTTCGTCGGCGGCCTGTCGGCGGCGACCGCGATGGTGATCGTCGAGTGCGTCGCGCTGTCGATCATGGTCTGCAACGACATCGTCGTGCCCCTGGTGCTGCAGCGCCAGGAGGCGCAGCGCGAGATCGGCCGCGACTTCGCCGGCTTCCTGCTCGGCACCCGCCGCATCGCGATCTTCGCCATCATGGTGATGGCCTATTTCTACTACCGCGCGCTCGGCACCGCGCAGCTCGCCGCCATCGGCCTCTTGTCCTTCGCCGCGATCGCGCAGCTGGCGCCGAGCTTCTTCGGCGGCCTGCTGTGGCGGCGCGCCACCGCGCGCGGCGCGATGGGCGGCATGCTGGTCGGCTTCGCCGTGTGGCTCTACACGCTGTTCATCCCGAGCTTCCTCGACACCTCCACCGCAGGCATCCTGTTCCTGCAGCACGGCCCGTTCGGCTTCGAGCCGCTGCGGCCGCAGGCGCTGCTCGGCACCGACCTGCCGCCGCTGCTGCATGGCGTGTTGTGGAGCCTGTCGCTCAATCTGCTCACCTATATCGTGCTGTCGCTGGCGCGGCAGCCCTCGTCGATCGAGCTGCTGCAGGCCGACCTGTTCGTGCCGGCCGAACTGACGCCGAGCGCGCCGAGCTTCCGCCGCTGGCGCTCCACTGTCACCGTGCAGGACATCCAGAGCACGGTCGGCCAGTATCTCGGCCCCGATCGCGCCCGCGCCTCGTTCGAGGCCTTCGCCGCCCAGCGCAACATGGCGCTCGATCCCGCGGCACCGGCCGATTTCGAGCTGCTGCGTCACGCCGAGCATCTGATCGCCTCGTCGATCGGCGCCGCGTCGTCGCGCCTCGTGATGTCGCTGCTGCTGCGCAAGCGGACCGTCTCCGCCAAGGCCGCGCTCAAGCTGCTCGACGATTCCCACGCGGCGCTGCATTTCAACCGCGAGATCCTGCAGACCGCGCTCAATCACGTGCGTCAGGGCATCGCCGTGTTCGACGCCGATCTGCAGCTGATCTGCTCGAACGGCCAGTTCGTCGATTTGCTTGGCCTGCCGCCGCATCTGGTGCAGATCGGGAGCCCCCTGCGCGAGATCCTCGAATTCATGGGCACGATCGGCGCGCCGACCTATGAGGACGGCGAGGCGGTGCTGGCGCGGAGGCTCGCCGCCTACACCACCGAAGGTGAACCCTACCTCGAACGCCTCGCCGACCGCCACATGGTGATCGAGGTCCGCTCCAACCGCATGCCCGATGGCGGCCTCGTCATCACCTTCACCGACGTCACGCCGTCCTTCGAGGCCGCCGAGGCGCTGGAGCGCGCCAACGCCACGTTGGAAAAGCGCGTGCGCGACCGCACCGAAGAATTGACGCGGCTGAACTCCGAGCTGGCGGTCGCCAAGAGCGCCGCCGAGGATGCCAACATCTCCAAGACCCGCTTCCTCGCCGCCGCCAGCCACGACATCCTGCAGCCGCTGAACGCGGCGCGGCTCTACGTGACGAGCCTGGTCGAACGGCAGACGGCCGGCGAGGATTCGCGCCTGGTCGAGAACATCGACGACTCGCTGGAAGCCATCGAGGAGATCCTCGGCGCCCTGCTCGACATCTCCCGGCTCGATGCCGGCGCGATGACGCCGTCGGTATCGAGTTTCAAGATGGCCGATCTGATGCGCTCGCTGGAGATCGAGTTCGCTCCAGCGGCGCGCGCCAAAGGCCTCGATCTGATCTTCGTGCCCTCCTCGCTGCCGGTCGAATCCGACCGCCTGCTGCTGCGCCGGCTGCTGCAGAACTTCATCTCCAACGCCATCAAATACACGCCCCAGGGCCGCGTGCTGGTCGGCTGCCGCCGCCACGGCACGTCGCTGCAGATCGGCGTCTACGACACCGGCGTCGGCATTCCCCCGGTCAAGCGCGGCGAGATCTTCAAGGAATTCCATCGCCTCGAACAGGGCGCGCGCATCGCCCGCGGCCTCGGCCTCGGCCTCTCCATCGTCGAGCGCATCGCCCGCGTGCTCAACCACGGCATCGCGCTGGAGTCGCAGCCCGGCCGCGGCTCGGTGTTCTCCGTCACCGTGCCGATCGCGAAGGCGATCAACCACACCGCCGCCGTCACCAGCGCGACGCCATTGGCGACGACACCGATCTCCGGCGCCCTCATCGTCTGCATCGAGAACGACCCGGCGATCCTCGACGGCATGCGCACTTTGCTGACCGCGTGGGGTGCGGAGGTGATCGCCGTCTCCGATCCGGAATCGGCCGAGGAAGCCATCGCCGCCCGCAACGGCGCAGTCACCGGCCTGCTCGTCGACTACCACCTCGACCGCGGCAACGGCATCGCCGCGATCCGCGACATCCGCCGCCGCTTCAACGAGGCGCTGCCTGCGATCCTGATCACCGCCGACCGCAGCCCCCACGTCCGCGCCGCCGCGCGCGACGACAACATCGCCGTCCTCAACAAGCCGCTGAAGCCGGCGTCGTTGCGGGCGCTGCTCGGGCAGTGGCGGATCCAGCAGATGGTGGCGGCGGAGTAGGCGAACCCCGGGCTACACGCCTCGCCGCATGGCCGCATTCGGACTCCCCGCCATCCGCTCCACCAGATAGTCGACGAACACACGCACGCGCGCCGGCGTGTTGGCGCCGCCGACGAACACCGCGTGGAAGACTTCCCGGTCGCCGGGATTGTATGCCTCGAGCAGCCGCACCAGTCGCCCCTGGGCAACCGCGTTGCCCAGACTGAAATCGCCGACGCGGGCGATGCCGACGCCGTCGCACGCGAGCTCCGTCAGCGTATCGCCGCTGTTGGCTTCGATCGCGCCGCGCAGCTTCAGCGCATAGTCGACGCCGTCGCGCCGGAACGGCCACACCGGCTCGGCGCGGCGGAAACTGAAGTTCAGGCAGTTGTGGTGATGCAGATCCTCGGGCGTCTGCGGCACGCCCCAGCGCGCGAGATAATCCGGCGAGGCGACGATGCTGCGGCCGTTGTCGCTGAGACGGCGCGCCGTCAGCGCGCTGTCGGCCAGCGGGCCGCCACGGATCGCCACGTCCGCCTGCCCCGCCGCCACGTCGACGAGTCCGTCGCCGAGATGGATGTCGACCCGGATGTTGGGATAGCGCCGCACGAACTCGCCGAGCAGCGGCACGATGCAGAGGCGGCCGTGCGAGAGCGCGGCGCTGACCCGGATGCGGCCGCGCGGCGCGCCCTGGTCGGCGATCGCCTGCTCGGCCTCGTCGAGATCGGCAAGGATGCGGCGGGCGGCGGTGAGATAAGCCTGCCCCTCCGCCGTCAGCGTCAGCGCGCGCGTGGAGCGCAGCAACAGCCGCGCGCCGAGCCTCGCTTCGATGCGGTCGAGCGTCCGGCTCACCGCCGACGGCGTCAGTCCGAGACCGCGCCCGGCAGCGGAGAAACTGCCGCTGTCGGCGACGGCGCAGAACACTTCGAGATCGCGGGCGCGGTCCGCGCTCGCCAGCGTCATCTTTGCGTTCAATTCAAAAATCCTTGGCCTCGCACTCCTCTAATACCGCGATCATCTCCGGTCTAGCTTTGCCTGCATCGAGAAGCCCAGAGGAGACCGCCATGACCCTGCCCGGCCTGCTGCAACGAACCGCCCTCGCCGCCACCGCGCTCACTGTCCTGACCGACGCCGCCCTCGCCGATGCGGCCGACGCGCCCGGCCAATTCCCCGCGGCCTTCCGCACCCAGGAGATCCCGACCAACGGCACCACGATCCACGTCCGCGTCGGCGGCACGGGGCCCGCGGTGGTGCTGCTGCATGGCTATGGCGACACCGGCGACATGTGGGTGCCGCTCGCCGCCAGGCTGGCGGTGAACCACACCGTGATCGTGCCCGATCTCCGCGGCCTCGGCCTGTCCGCCCGCGCCGACAAGGGTTTTGAGAAGGCCAACCAGGCCGAGGACATCGCCGGCGTGATGGATGCACTCGGCGCCCGCACCGCCGAGGTCGTCGCGCACGACATCGGCAACATGGTCGCCTACGCACTGGCGGCAAGGCACTCCGATCGGGTGACAAAACTGGTGCTGATGGATGCGCCGGTGCCGGGCATCGGCCCGTGGGAGGAGATCCTGAAGAACCCGCTGCTGTGGCACTTCCGCTTCGGCGGACCGGACATGGAGCGCCTGGTCGAGGGCCGCGAGCGCATCTATCTCGACCGCTTCTGGAACGAGTTCTCGGCCAAGCCTGCGAATTTCCCGGAGGCCGCGCGCGTCCACTACGCGCAGCTCTATGCCGGCCCGGGCCGCATGCATGCCGGCTTCAGCCAGTTCGCCGCCTTCGATCAGGACGCCATCGACAACCGCGCCTGGCTCGCCGCCCACGGCAAGCTGCCGATGCCGGTGCTCGCGATCGGCGGCAGCGCCTCGTTCGGCCCGACCATGGCCGTGGTCGCGCGGGCCGGCGCCGACAACGTGCAGGAGAAGGTCATCGACGGCTCCGGCCATTGGCTGATGGAAGAGCAGCCCGCCGCGACCGTCGCCGCGATCGACGCCTTCCTCAACGCGCCGCCGGCCGCCGCACCGTCCTCACGCTGAGTCCAAGGCACCTCTCCAACGCAGCAGGATGCCGATCATGCCGACGCATTCCCTCGGCGATGCGGTTGGAGAGGCCAATGCGCGAAGGCAGCGGACGCACGATCTCAGCGCCACATCCAGACGCACAGCGCGATCCAGATCGCCACGATGACAAGCCGCGCGCCGATTAGGATCATGAGACGCTTGCGAGCGCCGGCGGGACGGATCGTCGTCGGCCCGTCGTCGGCCCGGATGAACAGGACATCCTGCTGCATGCGCCGGACGAGCTGCTCATAGCGCTCGGCCTCCGCCGCCGGCACGATCCATGCTCCGACGGCCAGCTCGACGAAGCTGTCGATGTGCTGGTCCGCCGTGCCGTGGCGGCTCGTCAGCTTGATGCCGGGCAGCTCACAGGATTCGTCGGTGTTGGTTCGCGGCCAGGCCCGCGGCATCTCGACATGCACGCGCCAGGACAGGCGCCGCGGCCGGCCGACGAAGATGTCGTGCTCGCGCGTCGCACGGCCGGCCAAAGCCAACTCGGTGCCAAACGATCGCTCGAACTGCCATTGAATGCGGCCGGGCCGATCCGACGGCCGCCAGCCGTCGCCGATCGTATAGGACGTGTCCAGGCTGAGCTTGTTGTGCTGCTCATCGTCATGGATGACCATCGGCTTCGCCTCGGCGGCGCCCGGCCAGACCGAGCGCATTTGCGCGAGCAGGGCGCGGGCGTAGCCGGCCTCGCCCTCATTGGCGATCACCGTCCTGACATGGTCGGCGCCCCAGGCGGAGAACTCGGCGCGGCGATGCAAGGTCGCGGGGGCCTGCCGGGTCGGGCCGATCCGCCATTCGTCGTGCCAGTGCGCGATGTGCGCGACGGTCTGCTCGGGCAGCTTCTCCAGCTGCGCGACATCCGACGCGAGCGGCAGCGCCCAGCCGAGATGAGGCAGCTCGATCGCGGCAAGGCTGCCGCCCTGCCGCGGCAGCGTCGGATCGAGCCAGTAGCTCTTGCCGTCGATCCGGACACGAACGATGCAGTGATCGAACATGGCCGGGCTCGGCAACAGCCTGTCGAGCATGGGGCCGCGCGTCGTTGACACCAGCGCGGCACAGGCGTCGAGACCGAGACGGCGCGCGCCGGCCACATAGAGCCGAGCCTTGTCCTTGCAGTCCCCGAACCGGTCGGCCCAGATCGCATCGAGGTCGCGCGGAACGAGGCCGCCCTCGCCGAGCGCGAGCAGGAAGTAGCGCAATTCACGCTGCACGAAGCGCAGCCATTCGGCCGCGCGCTGCGCAGGCTCCGGATGCGCCGCGCCGATCCGGTCGACCTCCTCGGCGAGCGTCGGCGGCAGCTCGGGGCTGTCATAGGCCGCCGTCATCAGCGCCGCGACATCGCCCCAGCCCGCGAACTCGCTGAGCTGGAAGGCCGGGTTCTCGATCACCCAGGGCGGCGTCAGAGGCGCGCTCGGGGCGCGCTTCGTCTGGCCGAGCAGACGCCGGCGCAGGTCCTCGATCTCGTCGGTCACGCTGATCGTGGCAGACGGCGGTCCGTTGAACTCCCTGCTGGCGATGACGCGAGCGCGCGGCTTCAGCACGCGGTGGCGAAAATCGAAGCTCGGATGAACGCCATCGAGCGTCACCAGCGAGTCGTATTTGCCCTGCAGGACCGGCGAGTCGCCATGGAGCGTGCAGCTGAACTCCAGGATGTCGTTCGCCCGGACGTCCGGCACCAGGAAGGACGCGGAGAGACGCCCATTGAGCATCAGCCGCTCGATGTCCCGCTCGCGGCGGAACACCTGGAAACATCCGGGCCGCGCATGATCGATGCACTGGTCGCCACGCAAGATGCGCACGGCGTGGACCTCGAGCCGCTGATAGCCCGGGTCGAACTCGATGACGATGTGCGACGCCCGCTCGGCGCCCTCCTTGGTCAGGATCCGCTGCGCATTGCGATAGCTCCAGCAGGGGATCGGACCGGTGAGATTGGCCTGCACATCCGTCAGCAGCCGACCGATCCCGTTCGCAACGCACGACTCCTGATCGGGCGACGGCTCCGTCTGATAGGGAGCGAGATCGACCCACGCCGGCACGGGCGCGTAGCTGATCCCATCGCCGGCGGCTGTCGCCGCCCCGCCACGACCGATCTCCCCGACATCATTCACGACAACATGCCCCAGACACGAGATGATGGAGGTACAATCCATCATGAAAGCGTTCAAGCAAAGGCGATGAGCGCAGCGTTGGCCAGAGGATCTGGCCGAGCATGACGGGTTGCGCTCACACAAGCGAACAGACCGCCGCCCGTGCTGCTTCCAACCTCACCAGAGACAATTCTCGCGAACGTCAACCCGTCTGCAACCGCGCGACGGATCGCGTCAACTGGCGTCTCGTCCCCGAATGTCGCGCCAATATTCCTCCGCAACATCCGGATCGATATCGACCGGCGCGGCGCTGCCTGGATAAAGGCGATCCTGTCCGTCCTTGCGAGGACCGGAAATCCAGAACCGCTCGCCGGTCTCCACATCGAAATAATTCGCTTTGTAGCCACGCCCCTTCAGGGTCTGAAAAGTGCGCCCGCCGTAGCTGATCGACTTGCCGGACTTGGAGTACGTGACGCGCCCGATCCGCGCCGGCCCGTTCAACGACTCCGATTTGTTCTCGATATACATGATGCGCGATTTCGGCATCGGTCTTCCCTCCGTTCCCGAAGCTCCGCGCGCCGGATGTTCGGGCGTCCTCCCGACGGGCGTGACGCGTTCGATCTCATGCGTCCGCCGAGATAAGCAACCAGAACAGAATGCGCGCAATCGAGATGTCGGGATTGAGTGAATCAATTCAGCCCGACCGCCACCGCCCGATCACGCCATTGCCCGAGCGCCGCCAGGCCAAAGATTTCATTTCTTTTTCCCCGAAATCATGCTATCCACTGAGTCGTCCCGTGCTCGTCATGAGGGACGCTTCGCGATCGTCACGAACGTGGGGCGCGGGATGCGGTGGGCGCGTCGGGTCGCAGCGGGCTTATGTCTCGCGGACGAACGATCCGGCGCGCACGGTCAAGCCGTGTGGTCCTGGCATCCCGGTGCTGATGCCAAGTCCGTAGCGACGATGTTGCGGACGACGGGGGCAAGAACGCCGATCCCCGGGGAGAGCTCGGAGCAGCCGTCAAAACCATCGCGCAGGGAGGGCCGGGTGTTCCAGGCCAGACCTGTGGTGACTGCCGCCTGCTTTCTTGTTTGCAGGCGGGCCACGGGCGCGGCCAGCGCCCGGCCTTCCCTGCGCCCTCTGATTTCGAGAGGGCGGTCGATGAGCAAAGCTCGGACGCGTCGTGCGCCGCGAGGCTGAGAAGGTGTGTCGCGATGGATTCCGAATCGAACGAAGTGATTTTCGCTCAGCGTCATTCCAGGGCGATGCGCAGCATCGAACCGGGAATCTCGAGATTCCGGGTCTGGTCCTTCGGACCATCGCGGAATGACGTCTCAATCCGGTCTTCGCACTGCCCTACTTCCCCGTCGGCGTATCCTGCCGCCACGCGCTGCCCGCGATCTTCGCCGCGGCGATCACGGCCTGCGTCCGGCTCTCGACGCCGAGCTTCTGCAGGATCGCCGAGACATGCGCCTTGATGGTCGCTTCGGAGACACCGAGCTCGTAGGCGATCTGCTTGTTGAGCAGGCCCTGCGACAGCATCATCAGCACCCGCACCTGCTGCGGCGTGAGCGTCACCAGGCGGTCGCGCAGCTTCGTCATCTCCGGATCGGCGCCGGCGGCGAGATCGGTGTCGGCCGGCACCCAGACCTCGCCGTCCATCACCTTCTTGATGGCGTCGCGCAGGGTATCGACGCCAAACCGCTTCGGGATGAAGCCCGAGGCGCCGAAATCGAGCGAGCGGCGGATCGTGGCGCCGTCGTCGCTGGCCGACACGATCACCACCGGGATCGCCGGATATTGCGCCCGCAGGTAGATCAGCCCGGAGAAGCCGGAGATGCCGGGCATGGTGAGGTCGAGCAGGACGAGATCGACCTCGGAATCCTTCTCCAGCAGTGCGGTGAGGTCCTCGAACGAACCGGCCTCGTCGACCACGGCCTCCGCGAGGACGCTCGCGACCGCCTGCCGCAACGCGTTGCGGAACAGCGGGTGATCATCGGCGATGACGAGATGAGTGGTGGCAGCCGCCATGAATTCTGACTTGACCTTACGACACCGGCAACGCGCGCGACGTGCACATCGCTCGGACTTTCGGAAATACTCGCCCGGCGACTGGTTGCATGCAAGCGGGCAATTCCACTTGCAGGCGGAGCGGTTAATCCGCGCCTTGTGCGACGCAGCATCGATAGCGCGGCGGCCGATCCGCGAACTTGATCCGCCGCAATGTCCCCACCTTTCCCGCACGCCGCAGCCGGCAGGGCCGAAAGTCGTATTGGGCCGAGTTTCACTGCAATGTTACTGAAGGCCTAAGGCCTCCGCGACATCAGCCGTCCAAGTCCGGCATGCGGAGACGAAGCCATCATCACAACGATCTTGGGGAGCGAATGCCAATGTCAACAATGGTCGCCACACCAGCGCGAACGGGAGGCATGACGAAGGACGAACGCTTCGTCATTCTGGCCTCGTCGCTCGGCACCGTCTTCGAGTGGTACGACTTCTACCTGTACGGGTCCCTGGCCTCGATCATCGGCGCGCAGTTCTTCTCCGCCTATCCGCCGGCCACCCGCGACATCTTCGCCCTGCTCGCCTTCGCCGCCGGCTTCCTCGTCCGCCCGTTCGGCGCCATCGTGTTCGGCCGCATCGGCGACATCGTCGGCCGCAAATACACCTTCCTTGTCACCATCCTGATCATGGGTCTGTCGACCTTCATCGTCGGCATC
Source organism: Bradyrhizobium sp. ORS 375 (assembly GCF_000239775.1). Lineage (GTDB taxonomy): Bacteria > Pseudomonadota > Alphaproteobacteria > Rhizobiales > Xanthobacteraceae > Bradyrhizobium. The sequence continues at coordinate 31,756 of NZ_CAFI01000098.1, read as the reverse complement.
TTGCCGAACGCCGAGACAATCGGCTTCGCCGCGCCGGTGATCCTGATCGGTCTGCGCCTCCTGCAGGGCCTCGCGCTCGGCGGTGAATATGGCGGCGCTGCGACCTATGTCGCCGAGCATGCTCCGATGGGCAAGCGCGGCTACTACACCTCCTTCATTCAGACCACCGCGACGATGGGCCTGTTCCTGTCGCTGCTGGTGATCCTGTTCACCCGCACCATCATCGGCGAGGCCGACTTCGCCAAATGGGGCTGGCGCGTTCCGTTCCTGGTGTCCGTGCTGCTGCTCGGCGTGTCCGTCTGGATCCGTCTGCGGCTGAACGAATCCCCGGTCTTCCAGAAGATGAAGGAAGAGGGCAAAAGCTCGAAGGCGCCGCTGACGGAGGCCTTCGCCAACTGGAGCAACGCCAAGATCGTGCTGCTCGCCCTGATCGGCGGCACCATGGGCCAGGGCGTGGTCTGGTACACCGGTCAGTTCTACGCGCTGTTCTTCCTGCAATCGATCCTGAAGGTCGACGGCTACACCGCCAACCTCCTGATCGCCTGGTCGCTGCTGCTCGGCACCGGCTTCTTCGTGTTCTTCGGCGTGCTGTCCGACAAGATCGGCCGCAAGCCGATCATCATGGGCGGCTGCCTCATCGCGGCGCTGACCTTCTTCCCGATCTTCAAGATGATCACCACCAACGCCAACCCGGCGCTGGAGAAGGCGATCGAAGCGACGAAGGTGGAAGTGGTGGCGGATCCCGCGGGCTGCGGCGACCTGTTCAACCCGGTCGGCACCCGCGTCTTCACCGCGCCTTGCGACACCGCCCGCGCCTTCCTGGCCCAGTCCTCGGTCAAGTACTCGACCGTTCCTGGCCCGGCCGGCTCCGGCGTGAAGGTCACCTTCAACGGCAAGGAAGTGCCCTACACCGACGCCAAGACCAGCAATCCGGCCCTGACGGCCGCGATCGCTGACGCTGGCTACCCGAAGGCGGGCAACCCGGCGATCGTGAAGATGGCGCATCCGTTCGACATCTTCCGTCCGCAGGTGGCCGCGATCATCGGCCTGCTGCTGATCCTGGTGATCTTCGTCACCATGGTCTACGGCCCGATCGCCGCGATGCTGGTCGAGTTGTTCCCGACCAAGATCCGCTACACCTCGATGTCGCTGCCCTATCACATCGGCAACGGCTGGTTCGGCGGCCTGCTGCCGGCGACCGCTTTCGCGATCGTGGCCTCGACCGGCGATATCTATGCTGGCCTGTGGTATCCGATCACGTTCGCGGTGATCACGGCGATCGTCGGCTTCATCTTCCTGCCGGAGACGAAGGACGTCGACATCCAGGAGAAGTGATCGCGAGGCGAGCGGCGACCCCCGCTCGCATCCATTTCAAACCGACGGCCGCGGATCGCTCCGCGGCCGTTCGGCGTTCAAGGCCGAAGCTTTTATCTTCTTCGAGGTCAGACTGCGCCGATGAACTGCAACACCACCTCGCGCCGATGCGGACGAGAGCGATGCTCGATCAGATAGATCGCCTGCCAGGTCCCGAGCAGCATCCGCCCGTCGCGCACCGGTACCTGCAGCGAGACCGAGCTGAGCATCGTCTTGATGTGGGCCGGCATGTCGTCGGGCCCCTCGGTGTCATGCACCCAGCCGGCATCCTCCGGCGCCAGCCGCGACAGTGCGGTGGTCAGATCGCGCAGCACGGTGGGGTCGGCATTCTCCTGGATCGTCAGCGACGCCGAGGTGTGGCGGATGAAGGCGGTCGCGACACCTTCGCGCGCGGCGATCTCGCGCAGAAAGGCCTCGACCTCCCGCGTGAGATCGGTGAAACCGCGCCCGGGAGTCTGGACGGTCAACACCGAGGTCACGACCGAGTTGACGGTGACGGCCGAAGGCGCCGTCCGCGATGTCGATCTTGCGGACATAAGCTCCGCCTCCTCGCCGTGACCTCAGATCCTGCCCGAGACGTCCTTCTGCACCCGGTTCGCCATGTCGAGCAGCCGACGCCAAGCCTGCTCCAGGAAGCTCATCATGCGATCCATGTCCTGGTCGCTCGGCAACGGAATCTCGAGCTTGCGCGTTCCATCGGCCGATTTCGAATCGCCCGGCTTGTCACCGGCTTTGGGATCGGCCTTCTTCAACTGATCGGATTTGGGCAGCGCCTGGTCCTTCGGCAGCGGCTCGTCGATCTTGCCGGAGATGCTCTGGTCCCGCGAGGCGAGCTGCGCCTTGAGTTTCTCGTTCTCCGCCTGCAAACGCCCGATCTCCGCGTCGAACGCGGCGCGCTCGTCGGGAACGGCGTAGCACGCCCAGCCGGAGCCGGAATTGTTGTTGCAGGTCGAGACCGCGCCTGTCCGCGTGTCGAGCCGGACCACGCCATCCGACGTCGTCGACATCGTATAGCGTCCCTTGTCGCTCTCGGGCGCGGCGTCCTCGACCGCCAGGGCTTCGCCGCCCAGGCAGCTCAAGGCCAGCAGTGCGACGACGGGCGGCCGGTAGGAGTTGGTGAGACTCATGGCTGGATCTCCAAGGCGCCTGCGCAGAGGCGGCCATGCACGCCCACATTGTGTCGGGGCCATGACGTGCCGCGAGGTGCGGTCACCTGCCACAGGCCGCACCTATGGATCGCACGTATAGGCGGAGCGGCCCGATTTCAACGCATCGGCCAGCAGCTCGAGGCGGTCCTGCCCCCAGAACACCTCGCCATCCAGCACATAGGCCGGCGAGCCGAACACGTCGGCCGCAATCGCATCCAGCCGGTTCTGCTCGTAGACCGCACCGACCTCATCCGTCGCCGCCTGCCGAACGAGATCGCGTCCCGGCAATCCGGCCGCATCGGCAAGCCCGACAATGACCTCCGCATCGGCAAGGTTGAGCTGCTGCTCCCAGATCGCCGGAAAGGCCCGCTGCAGATACGGTTCAGGGTCGAGCCCGGCCTGCAGGGCCGCGATGACGACGCCATCCGCGAGCCGGGCGTTGAACGGCCAGTTCTTTGGCTGGATGTGGAAATCAAGTCCTCGCCGGTCGCGCCAGCGCTTCAGCTCGACGATGCGGTAGCGCTGCCGAGCCGGATGACGCTTGGCGAGCGGCAGGCCTCCGGTCTCGGCGAACAGATCCACCAGCATCACCGGCTTGAGGGTCACGGCGACGCCGTGGCTCGCGGCAATGTCGCGGAACAGCCGGTGGCCGATATAGGCCCAGGGCGACTGCAGGGAGAAATAATAATCGATCTGGCGGGTCATGTGGTTCCCGTGCGGGTTGGGGCTCATCGGCATCGGATCAGAGGACCCTGGGAGGTGCAACATCGCAACTGCGCACAACACTGTTGAGGCGGCGCGGCGACAGCTACGGCCGATCTGACGAAAAAGCCGAGAAAATGAGCAATTTCAGGCATCTAACAGTTCAACACGCAATCTTGACTTGGGGGGATGCGGTCAGTATGGTCCGCGCGGCTTTAAAGGGCGATGGGGCGCTATTTCCTGCAATTCGCGGCGACGCGTCGGGTCTCCAGACATCTCCAGATATGGCGGATGGCACATGGCGGATGACACGAACAAGGGCAGCGGACACGGAGATCGCGACAAGTCGCCTGATGAGGTTGCGCTTTCCGCAAGGCTCGGAAGTCTCGACCAACGGTTGTCCGAAATTCGGGACGGCCGAAAGATCGGGGCTGATCAACCTGGAAACGGCAGCGGTGACACTGCAGCCCGGGCTTCGGCCATGGCGCGTGGCCTGCGACTGTCCTCCGAGTTGATCGCCGGTGTCCTCGTCGGCGCGGTGCTTGGCTGGGGCTTCGACCGCTTGCTGTCGACATCGCCCTTCGGATTTATCGTGTTTTTCCTGCTCGGCTTCGCCGCCGGCGTGTTGAACGTGGTCAGATCTGCAGGCGTCGCCCCCGACAGGTCCCGCCAGTGAGATCCGTGCGGAAGATCGTCGAGTGAATTGCAAAGCGCCGGCGTGGCCGGTGAACAACTGAGACGCCACGCGGATGATCGATCCGATCCATCAATTCCACCTCAACAAGATCTTCACGATCGGCCACATCGGCAATCAGGAGATCGCCTTCACCAATTCGTCCGCGTACATGCTGCTCGCGGTCGTTCTCATCGCCGTCATGATGCTGGCCGCTGGACGCGCGCTCGTCCCGGGCCGGTTCCAGTCGGTGGTCGAGCTGTCCTACGAATTCGTCGCCAACACCATCAGAACCAGCGCCGGCTCGCACGGCATGACGTTCTTCCCGCTGGTGTTCTCGCTGTTCATGTTCATCTTCGTCTCGAACATCGTCGGCATCATCCCTTACACCTTCACCGTCTCCAGCCACATCATCGTCACCTTCGCGCTGGCGCTCCTGGTGTTCCTGACGGTCATCATCTACGGCTTCTACAAGAACGGCCTGAAGTTCTTTAAGCTGTTCGTGCCCTCCGGCATCCCCGCGGTGATCCTGCCGCTGGTGGTCGTGATCGAAATCATCTCCTTCTTCTCCCGCCCGATCTCGCACAGCGTCCGTCTGTTCGCCAACATGCTGGCCGGCCACGTCACGCTGAAGGTGTTCGCGAGCTTCGTGACCATGCTCGGCGCGCTCGGCTTCGTCGGCAAGGTCGGCGCGCTGCTGCCGCTCGGCCTCACGGTCGCCCTGACCGGCCTCGAGCTGATGGTCGCGTTCCTCCAGGCCTACGTCTTCACGATCCTCACCTGCATCTATCTCAACGATGCTATCCATCCGGGCCACTGATCCGGCCCTCTCTACCAAACCTCTCAAAGGAGTTCGTCATGGATCCGGTTGCAGCGAAGTACATTGGCGCGGGCATTGCCTGCATCGGCATGGGTGGCGCGGGTGCCGGCATCGGCATCATCTTCGGCAACTACCTGTCGGCTGCTCTGCGCAATCCGTCGGCCGCCCAGGGCCAGTTCGGTAACCTGATTTTCGGCTTCGCGGTGACCGAAGCGCTCGGCATCTTCTCGCTGCTGATCGCCCTGCTCCTGCTGTACGCCGTCTAAGACGGCCTGAGCCGGACAGGAGAAGCCCGTGGCTGAAAGTCATGGTGAGGCCAAGGGCACTGCAAGCGCCCATACGGAGGCCGATGGCGGGCATGGTTTCCCTCCCTTCTCGAAGGAAACCTTTCCCTCCCAGATCGTCTCTCTGGTGATCGCCTTCGTGGCGCTGTACGTGATCGTCTCGCGTGTGGCGCTGCCGAAGGTCGGGGCTGTCATCGACGCCCGCCAGAAAGCGATCGACGGCGATCTGGCCGATGCGCAGCGGCTGAAGGATGAATCCGAAGCCGCGATGAAGGCGTACGAGACCGAGCTGGCGACGGCTCGCGCCCGCGCCCAGGCGATCGGTGCCGAGACCCGCGACAAGCTCGCGGCCTCCTCGGATGCCGAGCGCAAGGCGCTGGAAGACAGCCTCGCGGCGAAGCTCGCGGCGGCGGAGAAGTCGATCGCCACGACCCGTGCGACCGCAATGAGCAATGTCCGTGGCATCGCCTCGGATGCAGCCAGCGCGATCGTGCAGCAGCTGACCGGCAAGGCCCCCGCGGCCAAGACGGTGGAAGCTGCGGTCGATGCATCGTTGAAGGGAACAGCCTGATGCATCTGCTTGCTGATCCGGAAACCTGGGTTGCGATTGCCTTCGTGATCCTGATGGGCCTGTTCGCCTATCTCGGTGTCCACCGCATGGTTCTGAAAGCGCTCGACCACCGCGCCGATCGCATCAGGAACGAGCTGGCGGAGGCCAAGCGGCTCAAGGACGAGGCGGCCAAGGTGCTCGCCGACTACAAGACCCGCCGCGCCAGCGCCGAGCGTGAGGCCGAGGAGATCGTCACCAGCGCCAAGGCGGAAGCCGAGCGCATCGCGGCGGACGCCAAGGCCAAGATGGAAGACTTCGTCGCCCGTCGCACCAAGGCCGCCGAGAGCAAGATCGCCCTCGCAGAGGCTCAGGCTCTGGCCGACGTCCGGGCCGCTGCGGCCGACGCCGCCGTCCAGGCCGCCGCGACCGTGCTGTCGCAGTCGGTCAAGGGCGCTCTCGGCGAAGACCTCGTCGCCAAGGGCATCGCGGAAGTCAGCCGCAAGCTGAACTGAGCGGCGCCCCATCATCCAGCATCTTCCAAAAGGCCGGTGCCCGCACCGGCCTTTTGCTTTTTGAGGGCGTTGCGGCCCCCTCGTGAGTTGGCCGCGGATCGCGATGAAGAGCGATCGGCTGCGCGTCACTTCCGCTTCTTAGCCCCGCGCTCCGGGGTCAGGGCCTGCGGGTCGAAACCGATGTAGAAGACATAGTTGTCGGAGTTCGTGCCCGGCGGCGGGACGGGATAGACCATGTCCTCGGCGACGATCGTGAACGGTACGCTGCCGTCGGCCGTCATCTGAACCGTCGTGCGATACGCCTTTGTCGCGATCACCTTCTCGCCGATGCCGCCCTGCACCACCGCAATACGCATGGGAATGTCGACGGTCGCCGGCGCACCGGCGGGGCCGGCAACGACGCGGCCCTGGATGCCGATCTTGCCGATGATCTCGGAGCCGTTGAGGTTGCACTCGCGGGCGGTCTTGGTGATGGAGGCCTGGAAGCGGACGTCGTTGCCGACGGCCTGCTTGCCGGGCGCCGCCACCGCATAGGTCGAGGCGCCGGCCCGGATGTTGACCGGCGGGCAGGTCAGCCCGTCGGTGGGGTCGGCCGGCGGTCCGCCGCTGGCGGGCAGGTTCTCCTGCTTGTCGTCCGAGCCGCCGCCGAACAGGCTTTTGAAGCGGTCGGTCAGCGATTGTGCGACGGCCGGCGGCGCCGCGCTCGCGGCACCCAAGGCCACCAGCACAACGGCCAACGTCCCCACTCGAATCACACGCGTCTGTCGCATTCTCGAAGTCCCCGGCATCTCGCTCGACCGGCCTTCCCGAAGGCTCGGACCGCGCGACGGCGGCGAGCCCGGGACGCCTGGCCAGAGGCGCTGTCCAAGAGCGTCTATACCCATTTCAGAGGCCGGAACCAGCCCCGATCGGCCTCTCCCTTCCCCTGCCCGATCACAAATCCTAGCCCCGAAAATCCTCATGAAGCAGGCCGTAGAGGTAATGGTCCTGCCAGACTCCGTTGATGCAGAGATAGCGGCGCGCCAGACCCTCGCGGGTGAAGCCGCACTTCTCCAGCACGCGGATGGACGGCGTATTGGTCGGGATGCAGGCGGCCTCGACGCGGTGCAGGTTGAGCTCGCCGAACAGCGTCGGCAGCAGCAGCTTGAGCGCCGTCGTCATGTAGCCGCGATGGGCGTGCGGCTGGCCCATCCAGTAACCGATGGTGCCGGCCTGGACGATGCCGCGGCGGACATTGGCGAGCGTGATGCCGCCCAGCATGGCGCCGTCTGATTCGCGGAACACGATGAACGGGTAGGAGCGGTCGGCCGAGATATCCTCGGCATAACGCCTCAGCCGGCGGCGAAAGCCGGAGCGCGTCAAGTCGTCGGACGGCCAGATCGGCTCCCAAGGCGTCAGGTAATCGCGGCTGAGCTCGCGCAGCTGGGCCCATTGCGCGTAATCGGCCATCTGCGGCGCGCGCAAGAACAAGCCCAGTCCGCGCGGAGCAAGCGCGGCCGGTCCACTGCTGGGTAAGCGAAACAGGGCCATCGGTGACGTTCCCCTGCTCTTCAGCCCCTTGATCGGCGAATGACCGGCCCGAAGACCGCCCTTCGCACAATCTCCCGGCGTTGCGGACTCGTGCTCAATGCAGCTGAGCCTTCGATTTCGGCCCCACGAGACCTTCGGCGAAAGTCACCGCCGTGTCCAGACCTCTGCCGCTGCCGAGCGCGACCACGGCGGGCTTGCTGCGTGCGAGCAGCGCACGCGCCGCGTCGCGCGTGCTCTCGACGCTGACCGCCTCGATCTTGGCGACCATCTCCTGCAGGGTCTGCGGCCGGCCATAAGCCAGAATATGGCGCGCGAGCTGCTCGGCGCGGGCGCTGCAGCTCTCCAGCGCCATCAGAAGCCCCGCCTTCATCTGCGCCTTGGCGCGGGCGACCTCGGCGTCGCTCAACGTCTCAACCGCATTGCCGATGATGTCGACCACGACCTCCATCATCTCCGGCGCGTCGGCGGGATCGGTGCCGGTGTAGAGGCCGAAGAAGCCGGTGTCGCTGTAGGGCGCGTGGAACGTGTAGACCGAGTAGCAGAGCCCGCGGTTCTCGCGGACCTCCTGGAACAGCCGGGACGACATGCCGCCGCCGAGGATGTTGGTGAACACCTGCAGCGAGAACAGCGACGGATCGGCCTGCGGCACGCCTTCGAGCGCGAGCGTCAGATGCGCCTGCTCGAGATCGCGATGCACGACGCGCGAGCCGCCCTTGCCGAACGCTGCCGGCTGCGGCTTCGGCCCCTCGCCGCCGTTGAAGCTGGCAAAGCGCTTGGTCACGTCCTCGACCACGCGCTGATGATCGACGGCGCCGGCCGCGGCCACCACCATGTCGGGCCCGCGATAATGCGTCGACAGATACCCGTGCAGCTTGTCGCGATCGAACGCCTCGAGCGTCTTGGCGGTGCCGAGCAGCGAGCGACCCATCGGCTGGTCGGGGAAGCACAGCTCGTTGAGATGCTCGAACACGACGTCGTCGGGCGTATCCTGCGCCGCGCCGATCTCCTGCACGATGACGTTCTTCTCGCGCTCCAGCTCCTCCGGCACGAAGGAGGGATTGGCGAGGATGTCGGACAGCACGTCGAGCGCCAGCGGCACGTCGGCCTTCAGCACGCGGGCATAATAGGCGGTGGTCTCGGTCGATGTGCCGGCGTTGAGATCGCCGCCAACCGCCTCGATCGCCTCGACGATCTCGCGCGCGCTGCGCGTCGTCGTGCCCTTGAAGGCCATGTGCTCGAGCAGGTGCGAGATGCCATGCTCGTCCGGCTTCTCGTCGCGGCCGCCGACGCCGGCCCAGACGCCGAGCGCGGCGGTCTCCAGATGCGGCATCGTGTCGGTGACGACCGTCAGCCCCGTCGGCAGCTTGGTGACTTCCACGCCCATCATGCCATTCCCTGCTTGGCGGCCCGGCTGACCGAGCGGATGAATTTTTCCACCTCGGCCTGGTCGTTCCGCATGATCTTCGCGTCCTCGCGCTTGCTCATCAGTCCCTCCAGCCAGACTGGAAGGTGTGGCCGTTGTCCGCAGGCGGCCTCGACCGCATCGGGGAATTTGGCCGGATGCGCGGTCGACAGCACGATGTTCGGCACAGATGTATCGGTGCCGTCGCGGTCGGCCACGGCCAGCGCGACAGCCGTATGCGGGTCAACGAGATCGCCGGCCTCGCGGAACGCCGCGCGGATCGCGGCCGCCGTTTCGGTCTCGTCGGCGCGCCCGGCCTCGAAGCCTGACCGGATCTCCGCCAGCATCGCATCCGGCAGCACGAAGCGGCCGGACTGCTTGAGGCTCTCCATCAGCCTTCGCACGGTGCCGGCGTCGCGGCCGCCGGCCTCGAACAGCAGCCGCTCGAAATTCGAGGACACCTGGATGTCCATCGACGGCGACGCCGTCGCATGCACCTCGCGCACCTCGTAGATCCCGGTGGCAAGCGTGCGCGCGAGGATGTCGTTGACGTTGGTGGCGACGCGAAGCTTGCGCACCGGCAGGCCCATGCGCTTGGCGACATAGCCGGCGAAGATGTCGCCGAAATTGCCGGTGGGCACCGTGAAGTCGACGGCGCGATGCGGCGCGCCGACGGCGACCGCCGAGGTGAAGTAGTAGACGACCTGGGCGACGACGCGCGCCCAGTTGATCGAGTTCACACCGGACAGCGCCACCGAATCGCGGAAGGCGTGATGATTGAACAGGCCCTTCACGATCGCCTGGCAATCATCGAAATGGCCTTCGATTGCCAGCGCATGGACGTTCGATGCGCCCGACGTCGTCATCATCCGCCGCTGCACCTCGGAGATGCGGCCGTGCGGGAACAGCACGATGAGATCGGCATTGTCGCGGCCGGCAAACGCGTCGACAGCGGCGCCGCCGGTGTCGCCCGAGGTCGCCACCACGATGGTGGTGCGCTCGCCGCGCTTGGCCAGCACGTGGTCCATCAGCCGCGAGAGCAGCTGCATCGCAACGTCCTTGAAGGCCAAGGTCGGGCCGTGGAACAGCTCGAGCACGAACTGATGCGGGGCGGTCTGGTCGAGCGGCACCACGGCGGGATGCCGGAAGGTGGCGTAGGCCTCGTTGGCCATGCGGCCGAGCTCGGCATCCGAGATCTCGCCGGCCACAAACGGCTTGATGATCTCCACCGCGACTTCCCAATAGGGCCGGCCGAAGAACGAGGCGATCGTCTCGGGCGACAGCTGCGGCCAGGTCTCTGGCACATACAGGCCGCCGTCGCGGGCGAGCCCGGTCAGCATCACGTCGCAGAAGCTGAGCGCGGGGGCCTCCCCGCGGGTCGAAACATAGCGCGTCAAACCGCTCTCCTGACCTGCGTCATCAGGCCGTAACCCGTTGATTGAACTCGAAATCGGAACCGCCTGGCGGCAACATGGTCCGGCACCATAATGGTTTTGAGCGGGCTGTGAAACCGGTTGTTGGCGGAGGACATGGTCATGAGGCCTGGTTACGGCGGCGTTACGCGGGCGGATGTCAGCCGGGTTTGGGCAGTGCCACGCGCCCGGCTCTCGCCGCCCGGTGTCGATCCAGGTCTCGCCTCCCCACCCCGCCTTCGCGAGGATGACGGCGGTGGACGTCGCGATCAGCGGGGCACCTCAAAACACCGAATGAAGTCGAAGACATCAGCGCTTCCTCCGTCATTGCGAGCGAAGCGAAGCAATCCAGGGTGGTGGGCGGGACTCTGGATTGCTTCGTCGCTGTGCTCCTCGCAATGACGTGGAGAGAGCAGAGCACTTCACAGAGAGCTCCCGCGCGGAAGCATTCTGATCCGGGACGCACAGCTCCACCATCTCGCGGCGCGATCGGCGCCCGAGCTTTGCAATCATTCCTCCCCCCTTCCAATGGAGGGCGCAGGGAAGACCGGATGCCGGCTGGCACCCGCGGCTCCCGTGCGAGCAAGAATGCACGGGGCAGGAACCACAGGTTCAGCCAGAGCGACCCGGCCTTCCCTGCGCGATGGCTTACGACTTATACGCGATCTCCTCGGTGCACCGGCTTGTTGGCCACCGTTGCGCATGATGCTTGCGCATCAGCGCGTGATACCAGCGTCGGGGTATCAGGACCACGCGACTTCGCCGTCCGTGCCGGCCGCACTCGTCAGGTGCAGCCTGCCCGTCCATCGCATCCCGCCTCACGTCCGTGACGACGCGTACGCCCCTCGCAACGAGGCGGGACGGGCATAAACAAGCACGATTTCGGAAAAAATGAAAGCGAAACTTTTGGCCGAGGCGGGCAGGAACGGCGGATCGTGTTGTATCTGTTGGCGAAGATATGGTTTCGGCGTAGCCGAACTTATCAGTTCGCCGCTCTCCAAAACCGGCTCAGATTGCCCGTCGGGCGACTCAGCCCCAATAAGGCGGGCTGCAGCCGTCGTCGCGTTCGCTGCCCGCCGCAACCTCGGTGTCGTCCCGGGCAAGTCCGACAACGCGCAAGCGTTGGCGGACGCCGCCCCGGGACCCATAACCACCATCGCCCGGATGAGGCACGCTGTTGCTCCAGCCTGCCGCCTCACAACCGACCGGGATTATGGGTCCCGGGTCGGCGCACGCCGGCGCTGTCGCGCCGACGTGCTTGCCCGGGACGACAGCGGAGTTTGAAGGCCCAGCGTAATCTCGAGCGAGAGAGGTAAGAACACAGCGCGCGACGCTTGCGCCTCCCTTGAACCGGAACCCCGGCTCCGTTGTCAAACCGAGCGCCGGCCGAGTTGGCCGGCAAGAGATGGAGCCTCCCATGATCGTCGTGACGACTGAAAACGTGACCGGCCACCGCACGGTGCGGATGCTCGGGCAGTGCTTTGGCGTGGTGGTGCGCAGCCGGGGCATCGGCGGCAACTTCATGGCCAGCCTGCGCTCGATCGTCGGCGGCGAGATCCATGAATACACGCAGATGCTGGAGGAGGCGCGGCGCCATGCGCTCGACCGTCTGGTCTACAACGCGACCTCGATGGGTGCGAACGCGATTCTCATGATGCGCTTCGACAGCGCCGAGATCGGCCAGACCATGAGCGAGATCGTCGCCTACGGCACGGCGGCCGTGATCGAACCCACATCATGATCGGCCTCGTGCTCTGGCTCGCCGTCATATCAGCGGTCGTGCTGGTCTGGTTCTTTTTCCGCCAGGGCGGCTACAAGCGCGATGCGCTGAGCGCGCCGCCGGGGCCGGACTGGGTGAAGACCGAGGAGCGCTTCGTCGATCCCACCAGCGGTGTGACGCTGGACGTGTGGTTTCAGCCGCGGACGGGCGAGCGGGCTTATGTGCGGGCGGGACGCCAAGGTTAGAACCAGCCACCTAGCATTAATGCCAAAACCGGCGACTCGCCGGGTTTGTCCCGCCGCTGATTGACGAAGGCGCTGCATTCAACGAGCGCCCGATATTGTTCAGGACAGCGCCGCTGCAAAGCGTCGGCGTGATCGATGCGCAGGATGAGAACCTCCCCCTTGGCCACGGTGATGCTGGACAGGCCGGCGTCGGGATCGTCGACATAGGTCATACAATCGATCCAGGCATCCATGTTGCAGCCGTAGAAGTCGGGGAAGCCGAGGACCTCCTGAAACACGCGATGGAAACTATCCCAGTCGTGAATGCGGTCGGAGGGAATGGAGATGATCGTTGCTTGAGTCATGGCAGGACTCCCTACCGACCGCTTATTCCTGCTGCTGGCTGTGCGATCTCCATCTCGAGTCGCCCATGTTGAACACACAAGGTTCTCAAGGGGTCCCTTCGTCGATCGAACAGTGCCCAAGCGGGATCGCCTTCGGCGGTCATGAAGGATGACACGTAGAGTTCATCGGATAGCGCGACGGCGATTTCGGGCAATCGGCCGACCAACGACAACTCTACAATTGCCTTGTTACGGATCAGATCGAACGTTTCCGCCCATCGAGATTCCTCACTCCAGCTTCCGCACAAGATCGACGATCTGTCTTCGATACGCCAGCTCCACTGAATCATCAGACCAAACTCGCCTCGTGGGTTTCCCGGCGTGCCGTCACGGCGGTTACAACCTGTGAGGCGTCCAAACTCCAAGAAAATGGCGGAGCCAGCGCCTCGCCACACATGGGAAAGCGGCAAGCCGACCAGCGGGTCGCGGAAGGTCCGCAGCACACCAGCGTCATCAGTGCTCAAGTTCAGCTCCTGAACTTCGTCCCTGCTCACCTTGACCTAACGTCCAACGTCTCGGCAAGCCCAGCTAGCATGAGCGCGACGCTCCCCTCGTACTCCAGGGCTATCGAATTTGACGGTCGCAGTCTTGCACTCATCTCTTTCCACATCCTCATGGCCGGGCCTGTCCCGGCCATCCACGTCGTGCGACGGACCGAGAACGACGTGGATGCCCGGGACAAGCCCGGGCATGACGCAGTAACAAACACGCAGGATCGTTCGTCGGAGCAGCTCTTCATCGCCATTTACGATAGCCTGCCCTGCAGGCGCGCCCGGAAACGACATGATCTGCAAATCATTCGACAGGATCCCAACATGATCACCCAACGCATCGCAGCCTTCACCGACGGCTCACGCGGCGGCAATCCGGCCGGCGTCGTCATCGGCGAGACTCTGCCCGATCGAGCAGCGATGCAGGCAACGGCGGCTGAGATCGGCTATTCCGAGACGGCGTTCGCGGCGCCGGACGGAGATGCATGGCGGGTGCGCTATTTCGCGCCGCAGGCCGAGGTGGACTTCTGCGGGCACGCGACCATCGCGCTCGGCGCGGCGCTGGCCCGTCAGGAAGGCTCGGGAAGGTTTGCATTGCGGCTCAATCATGCCGAGATCACGGTCGATGGGCATCATTCGGCGAACGAGTGGAGCGCGGCGTTTCGATCGCCGCCAACGCAGACTCGCGCGTTGTCATCGGCCGCGTTGGATGAGATCCTCGCGCTGTTCGGGCTGACGCACGGCGATCTCGACGAGCGGATTCCGCCGGTCATCGCTCACGCCGGAATGGATCATCCGGTCATTGCTCTTCGCGAACGCGGCCGCCTCGCGGCCATCGCCTATGAATTCAGCCGCGGCCAGACGCTGGCGCAGCGCGAGCGCTTCTGCACCTTCGCCCTGATCCATGCGGAGACCCCGGAGCTGTTTCACGCGCGCAATCCGTTTCCGTTCGGCGGTGTCTACGAGGATCCCGCGACAGGTGCGGCCGCCGCGGCGCTTGCCGGCTATCTGCGAGAACTCGGCTGGGCGGCCGAGGGCCCGATCACGATCCGGCAGGGCGAGGACATGGGCGTGCCGTGCTGCCTGCAGGTCGATCTCGACGGGGCGGTGGGCGCGCCGGTGAGGGTGTCCAGCAGCGTCAGGTCGATCGAGGCGTAGCCGGCATGAGCGAAAGCGACATGCGGGGTCAGCACCGCTCCCGCATGTCGCTATCGCTCGTGCGGGCTACGAGGTCAGGGCTTCGGCGCGCGGCGTCCCCTCGCCCACACGGCGAAGGCTGCGATGAGCGCTGCAGCCAGCGAGAACCAGGTGATCGCGTACTGCATGTGCTCGTCGCGCAGATGCGGCGACAGCGGGCCGGGCTTGGGGATGCCGTTGTCCGGCACCGGCGATTCCAGATCGATGTAGAACGGGGCGACCTCGCCCCAGCCAAGCGCACGGGCCATCGCGAGGTGGTCGCGGGTGAACCACAGGCGCTTGTCGTGGTTTTCGGCGGCGGTGAGCAGGCCGGCCGCCTCGGGGAAGCGGAGATAACCGGTCAGGGTCACGGGCTCCCCGGTGACGAGCTTGCCGACCTGACGGTCCTGGATGCTGCGCTCCTGCATGGTGTTGGCGACGAAGCCGGCGTCGATCACGACGGTCTCGCCGGACGCGAGGCGGGCCGGCAGGAAGGCCCAGGTGCCGGGGCCCGAGACGTCCTCGCGCACCGCGGAGCCGGCGCTATAGACCATCGCGTCGGGCAGCTTGGCGTAGGTGGCGTTGAAGCTGACGCGGCGGAACTCGTCGCGCTCGGGCGTCAGCGCGCGCCAGTCGTTTTGAGGCGGCAGCGGCAGGGGGGCGGCGGCGATGCGATCGGTGAGCGCTGCGATCAGCGCATGCTTGGCGGCGCGGCGCTGCAATTGCCAGACGCCGAGGCCGATGAATAGCGCGACCATCAGCACGGTGAAGGCGGCGAAGGCGCGGGAGGAGGCTTTGGGAAGTGCGGAGGTCATTTGCTGGTCGGGTCGGGCAGATTGACCCGTCTCTTTGGTTCGATGAGGAGGCAGATGGCGCGGCTGGCTCATTCTGCACCTCGCCCCGCTTGCGGGGAGAGGTCGGATCGCATCGTTAGAGCGATCCGGGGTGAAGGGGGTCCACAGCATCCACTTCCCGTGCGGCGGCCCCTCACCCCAACCCTCTCCCCGTAAGAACGGGGAGAGGGAGCGCACCGTCATTGCGGGGTCTTGTCGACGAGCCGGCCGGGGGCGGCCTTGTGGTGGAATTGCAGGGCGATCAGCAGCGACTTCATCGCGCGCAACGGCAGCAACGTCGTGATCAGGATCAGCGGGCCCCACAGCGCGGCATGGACCCAGAACGGCGGCTGGTACTTGACCTCGACGATCAGGGCGGCGCCGACGACGATGGCGCCGGCGAGCATCATGATGAAGATGGCCGGGCCGTCGCCGGTGTCGATGAAGGCATAGTCGAGGTCGCAGGCCTCGCAGCGCTTGCGCAGGTTGAGGAACCCCTCGAACAGCTTGCCCTGGCCGCAGCGCGGACAGCGGCAGGCGAGCCCGCGCAGGACGGTCTGGGCCAGGGTGACGGGCGGATGGCTGATCATGATGTCTTGCCCTTGGTCTCGATCTCGGCCGCCGGACGCAACGCCTCCTGGTGATACAACCGGAGGCGGTGAACGCGGATCACATTCGGATCAACCGGCCACCCAACGAGAAAGGGCGGCCCGACGGCCGCCCTTCCCTTATCACGTTCGACGAGGCTGGTGCGCTGCTTTAGTGCGCGCCGTGCGCCATGGATTCGGCGCCGTGGCCCCAGACGTAGATGCAGATGAAGAGGAACAGCCAGACCACGTCGACGAAATGCCAGTACCAGGCGGCGAACTCGAAGCCGAGATGCTGCTTCGGCGTGAAGTGGCCGGCATAGGCGCGGATCAGGCAGACGATCAGGAACACCGTGCCGACCAGAACGTGGAAGCCGTGGAAGCCGGTCGCCATGAAGAAGGTCGAGCCGTAGATGTGGCCGGCGAACGAGAAGGTCGCGTGGCCGTACTCATAGGCCTGCACGCAGGTAAAGGTGGCGCCGAGCAGGACGGTGAGGATCAGGCCGTATTTCAGGCCTTTGCGGTCGCCTTCGAGCAGCGCATGGTGCGCCCAGGTCACTGTCGTGCCCGAGGTCAGCAGGATCAGCGTGTTGAGCAGCGGCAGGTGCCAGGGGTCGAAGGTCTCGATGCCCTTCGGCGGCCAGACGCCGCCGATCAGCGCGTCGCGGGTGGCCTGCACCTCGAAGCCCGGGAACAGCGCGACGTTGAAATAGGCCCAGAACCAGGCGACGAAGAACATCACCTCGGAGGCGATGAACAGGATCATGCCGTAGCGGTGATGCAGCTGCACCACGCGGGTGTGGTCGCCCTTGTACTGGGCTTCCTTGATGACGTCGCCCCACCAGCTCGCCATCGTGTAGAGCACGCCGATGGTGCCGATGCCGAACACGATCGGCGCGGCGCCGAACATCTTGTGCATCCAGCCGATCGCGCCGAACGCCATGATGAAGGCCGACACCGAGCCGACGAACGGCCAAGGGCTCGGATCAACCAGATGGTAGTCGTGATGCTTGGCGTGCGCCTCAGCCATGGCAAGTCTCTCCCCAGATCGATGCCGGTCGCCCCGGCACGGTGTCGTTCAACAGCAATGGTCCCCGGATCTCGGACGGCCGCGCGGTCATAGGTTGCCCCGCGGCTTGTCCGGCTCGCCCGCGGCGACCGGCTTGGGCTCGGCGTCGCGGACGGGATAGAAAGTGTAGGACAGCGTGATCGTCTTCAGCCCGTCGTTCTCGTGATCGGCCGTGATCGCCGGATCGACGTAGAACACGACCGGCATCTCGCGGGTCTCGCCCGGAGCCATGGTCTGTTCGGTGAAGCAGAAGCAGTTGATCTTCTGGAAATAGGCACCTGAGGTCAGCGGAGTCACGTTGTAGGCGGCCTGCGCCATGGTGGTGCGCGCCGACTGGTTGGTGACCTTGTAGTAGACCGTGACGACCTCGCCGATCGCGACCTCGATCTCGGTCTTCTCCGGCTCGAACTTCCAGGGCAGCCCGCCACCGACATTGGCGTCGAACCGGACGCCGATGCGGCGCGCCAGCGGCGCGGACGACGGCGTCGAGGTCGCCACCTGCGTGGTACCGTTGAAACCGGTGGCGCGGCAGAACCAGTTGTAGAACGGCACGGCGGCGTAGGACGCGCCGACCATCAGCACCACGACGGCCCCGCAGATGGTGCCGACCAGCGCGTCGCGGCCAATGCCACGGCGCGGCGCAACCTGTACGGCCGTCGGAGGGGTCTGGTCGTCGCTCGCCATTGTCTCGGTCTGCCTCACACCGTCCTGCATCGAACGCTACATCGGCCGCTTCAGCACGATCGGGCCCTTCACCATGGTCACGGCGAAGAACAGCACCACGAGCACGCCAAGCGCCAGAGCGATCGCGATCGACCGCCGGCGGCGGCTGCGCAGCTGCGCCTCGGTGAGGACGACGCCCTCGGGCTCGTTCGGATCGACCATCGCGGTTGCCATGCCTTCCTGCCCCGCGCCCCCTTACCAGATCAGCGGCGCGATCATCCGCGCCACGGCCTCGAGCCCGAGCGTCGCGAACAGCGCGAACAGATACAGGATCGAGAAGCCGAACAGCTTGCGGTTGGCGCGCAGCGATTGGCTGCGCTCACGCTTGCGGAACACCTCGATGGCGAGCCACAGCATGCCGGTGCCGAGCGCGAGCGAGACGACACCGTAGACGGCGTCGAAATAGCCGAGCGGCCACGGCGCGGCGGCGATCGCCACCAGCACGATGGTGTAGAGAAGGATCTGCAGCCGGGTCGCATCCGGACCGGCGACCACGGGCAGCATCGGCACGCCGGCGCGGGCGTAATCGTCGGTGCGGAACAGCGCCAGGGCCCAGAAATGCGGCGGGGTCCAGAAGAAGATGATCAGGAACAGCCAGAGCGGCTCCGGCGCAACCGATCCGGTCGCCGCGGCCCAGGCCACCACCGGCGGCAGCGCGCCGGCGGCGCCGCCGATCACGATGTTCTGCGCCGTCCAGCGCTTCAGCCACAGCGTGTAGATCACGACATAGAAGAAGATGGTGAAGGCGAGCAGCGCGCCGGCGAACCAGTTGACGAGGATGCCGAGCGTCAGCACCGAGAAGAACGACAGCGTGATTCCGAACGCCAGCGCCTCCTGGCGGGTCACGCGTCCCCGCGGGATCGGGCGGTTGGCGGTGCGCGACATCAGCGAGTCGATGTCGCCTTCCAGCGCCATGTTCAGCGCGCCCGACGCGCCGGCGCCGACGGCGATGCACAGCAGCGAGGTGATCGCGAGCACGGGGTGAAAATGGCCGGGCGCGATCAGGAGGCCGATCAGCGCCGTGAAGATCACGAGCGACATCACCCGCGGCTTCAGGAGCGCGAGATAATCGCCAACATCGGCCTCGGAAATCCGCGGGTCGACGGCGATGGCGTTCTGATCAATGACCGACACGACGAATCCAGACTTCAATTCAAAGGGCGCCGGACTCTTGCGCGGCAGCGCAGGTCAGCACGTTGGCTTCGGAGATCCGGCCGCTACGCCCAAGGGGTCCGCCCAGGGGCGCGTCGGCTGGCAGATATCGATGCGGCGCCGAAGCGGCGCCGCATCGGAGGCCGTCGGGGCTTACTGCACCTTCGGCAGCACCTCGAACTGGTGGAACGGCGGTGGCGACGACAAGGTCCATTCCAGCGTGGTCGCGCCCGGTCCCCACGGATTGGCCGCCGCCTGCTGCTTGCGCATGAAGGCATCGACCACGCCGTGGATGAAGATCAGCACGCCGAAGGCCGAGATGTACGAGCCGACCGACGACACCAGGTTCCAGCCGGCATAGGCATCCGGATAGTCGATGTAGCGGCGCGGCATGCCCGAGAGGCCGAGGAAGTGCTGCGGGAAGAACACCAGGTTCACGCCGATGAAGGTGACCCAGAAGTGCGCCTTCGCGATGCCCTCGTTGTACATGTAGCCGAACATCTTCGGGAACCAGTAGTACCAGCCCGCGAAGATCGCGAACACGGCGCCGAGCGACAGCACGTAGTGGAAGTGCGCGACGACGTAGTAGGTGTCCTGCAGCACGCGGTCGACGCCGGCATTGGCCAGCACCACGCCGGTGACGCCGCCGACGGTGAACAGAAAGATGAAGCCCACGGCCCACAGCATCGGCGCGCGGAACTCGATCGAGCCGCCCCACATCGTGGCGATCCAGGAGAAGATCTTCACGCCCGTCGGAACCGCGATCACCATCGTCGCCGCGACGAAATAGGCCTGCGTCGCCGAGGACATGCCGACCGTGTACATGTGGTGCGCCCAGACCACGAAGCCGATGCCGCCGATCGCGACCATGGCGTAGGCCATGCCGAGATAGCCGAACACGGGCTTGCGCGAGAAGGTCGAGACGATCTGGCTGATCATGCCGAAGCCGGGCAGGATCAGGATGTACACTTCCGGATGGCCGAAGAACCAGAACAAGTGCTGGAACAGCAGCGGGTCGCCGCCGCCGGCCGGATCGAAGAAGGTGGTGCCGAAATTGCGGTCGGTCAGCATCATGGTGATGGCGCCGGCGAGCACCGGCAGCGACAGCAGGAGCAGGAACACCGTCACCAGGATCGACCACACGAACAGCGGCATCTTGTGCAGGGTCATGCCCGGCGCGCGCATGTTGAAGATCGTCGTGATGAAGTTGATCGAGCCGAGGATCGACGACGCACCGGCGAGATGCAGCGACAGGATCGCGAAGTCCACCGCCGGTCCCGGATGGCCCGAGGTCGACAGCGGCACGTACATCGTCCAGCCGGCGCCGACGCCGTTGGCGCCGGGCTCGCCCTCGACGAAGGTCGAGGTCAACAGCAGCGCGAACGAGGCGGGCAGCAGCCAGAACGAGATGTTGTTCATGCGCGGGAACGCCATGTCCGGCGCGCCGATCATCAGCGGCACCATCCAGTTGCCGAAGCCGCCGATCATCGCCGGCATGACCATGAAGAAGATCATGATCAGGCCGTGCGAGGTCACGAACACGTTGTAGGTGTGGTTCTCGTGGAAGAGCTGCACGCCCGGATACATCAGCTCGATGCGGATCGCGACCGACATGGCGAGGCCGATGATGCCGGCGCACACCGCGAAGATCAGATACATCGTGCCGATGTCTTTGTGGTTGGTCGAATAGACCCAGCGCCGCCATCCGGTCGGATGGTCGTGCGCGTGATCGTCATGGCCGGTGTGGGTCGCTACGTTCGTCGCCATTGTCCAATCCTCAGTGTCCCCGTGGGCCGCCGCCTGAAGCGGCCCTCAATCTTTTAAGCGTTCGTCCCCGCGTTACTGCGACACGCCCGCAGCAGAGGCGTAGGTGCTCGTGGGCGCGCTGGCGTACTTCTTCTTGGCGTCCTCGACCCAGGCGGTGAATTCCTGGTCGCTCACGACACGCACGGCGATCGGCATGTAGGCATGGTCCTTGCCGCACAGCTCGGAGCACTGACCGTAATACATGCCGACCTTGGTCGCCTTGAACCAGGTCTCGTTGAGACGGCCGGGAATGGCGTCGATCTTGATGCCGAAGGACGGCACCGCGAACGAATGGATGACGTCGGCGCCGGTGGTCTGGACACGAATCACCTTGTTGACCGGCACGACCATCTCGTTGTCGACGGCGAGCAGGCGCGGCTTCTTGTCCTGCGCCATCAGCGAGTCGAACTCGAACTTGCCGTTATCGGGATAGGCGTAGCTCCAGTACCACTGCTTGCCGGTGGCCTTGATGGTCAGATCGGCCTTCGGCACGTCCAGCTCGAGGAACAGCAGGCGGAACGACGGCACCGCGATGGTGACGAGGATCAGCACCGGGATCAGCGTCCACGCCACTTCGAGCAGCGTGTTGTGCGTGGTGCGCGACGGCACCGGATTGGCGCGCGCATTGAACTTCACGACCACGGCGACCAGCAGCGCCAGCACGAACAGCGTGATGATGGTGATGATCGTCAGCAGCAGCCCATGGAACCAGGTGATGTTCTCCATCACCGGCGTCGCGGCTTCCTGCAGCTTGTACTCCCAAGGCGCCGGCTGCCCCGTTTCAGCAAACGCCGATCCACCCGACACGAGCGTCATGCCCGTCACAGCCAACTTCAGCAAGCAGGCGCCCAATTGGCCTTTCGACATCTTCATGTCGTCGCGCTCCCTTCAGAACTTTCCCCCTCAGCGCACCGCGCGATTCACGCGGCACGCCGTCGATCCGCTCTCCTGACAATTGGCCTTCGGGCGGACGCTTCAGAAAAGCACCTGGGCCAGTTCACTGGAATGACGAAATCTTTCTTCTCAAACCATAATTCTTGACCTATCGCAATGCAGTCTTAAGCCGGATATCGCGTGCGATGCTCTCGGTGACGGCCCATCGATTTTTCCGAGAAATTGCCGCAGCCCGTGGTTTCGCGGACAACGGGCGCTTGACAGCCGTGCGGCGCGATGTAGGCAACGGGCCATGGTCGTTTGCGGCGCTGATTCGGCGAGACGCAGCGGTCCTGCACCAGGGGTGCGGCCTTATTTCGTATCGTTTCGTGCCGTACGCTGCTGGCGCTGTCCTCATGACGCCATCATTGCCGTATCATGGCGTCGGATGCGCAGATCACCCACAGGAAATTGTCATGGCGCCGACCCGGCTCAGGGTTTCAACGGACAGGACAGCTGACATGTCGACCCCAGCTGCGAATGACTCGCGCGGTTTGTGCCGATTCAGCGCGGTGCGCGCGCGACTCACCACGCGCGTCGCTGCCATGGCCGGTGTCGCGGCCGTCGCATTGGCGCTGGCGACTGCAATCAACATGCCGCACGCGGCGCATGCGCAGGGCGCGGTGCGCTCGGTGCATGGCGACTGGCAGATCCGCTGCGACACCCCGCCGGGTGCGCAGGCCGAGCAGTGCGCGCTGATCCAGAGCGTGGTCGCCGAGGACCGTTCCAATGCCGGCCTCACGGTGATCATGCTGAAGACCGCGGACCAGAAGAGCCGGCTGATGCGCGTGGTCGCGCCGCTCGGCGTGCTGCTGCCGTCCGGCCTCGGGCTGAAGCTCGACAATCAGGATGTCGGCCGCGCCGGTTTCGTGCGCTGCCTGCCTAACGGCTGCGTCGCCGAGGTGGTGCTGGAGGACAAGCTGCTGGGTCAGCTGAAGACCGCGAAGACGGCGACCTTCATCATCTTCGAGACGCCGGAAGAAGGCATCGGATTTCCGCTGAGCCTCAACGGCCTTGCCGACGGATTCGACAAGCTGCCCTGACGTTGCGCCAGCTTGACATCACAGCCTCGCACATTGACGTGATCAGACCGCCGTCGGACCGGCCTGCGCGCCGCGTCAGCCGCGCGCATCCAGCGCCAAGGCCATGACCAGTAATGTGCGGTCGAAGCCGTCATTGCCGGCTTCCCGCGGCTGCACGGCTTTGAGGAGGAAGCCGGCCTTCTGGTACAGCCGGATCGCATTGGTGTTGCCGCGATAGACGGTGAGCTCGACGCGCGAGAAGCCTGCCGCCCGCGCCGCCTCCAGGGACGCGTCCATCAGCCGACGTCCGAGGCCCTGGTGTCGGAACTGCGGCAAAAGGCCCATGCCGAGCACCCCGACCCGGGCATCGATTGGCCCCGATTTGGGCGTCACATCGCACCAGCCGACGACCTCCCCGGCCGAGAGAGCGACGAATTGCGGGTACCCTTCGTGGATGTTGTTCAGAATGAAGGCGCGCGTCGACTCCAGCGGCGGCGCCTGCACGAAGGACAAATAGCGGCGCTCGCGCGCGACGCAGTCCAGCGTGCGATGGAAGCTCTCGATGTGAGCGGCCGTAATGGGAACGATCTCAACCATGTCAGTTCGGTAATCATCCTGCCCCTCGCGCCCCGGCGTCAAAACAACTATCTTGGAATGAACGCTCCGACAACGGATTGACCCATGACAGCTCCAACCACCTCCCTGCTCGAGCGCGCCAATCTGGATCGTGATGCGGTCCGGAGCGAGGTCGCGCGCGGCCTGGCCGGCGCCGATGACGGTGAATTGTTCTTCGAATACAGCCAGACCGAGGCGCTGACCTTCGACAGCGGCCGGCTCAAGCAGGCGACCTACGACACCAGCCAGGGCTTTGGCCTGCGCGCGGTGAAGGATGATGCGGTCGGCTACGCCCATTCCTCCGACGTCTCGCTGCCGGCGCTGATGCGCGCGGCGGACGCGGTGAGCGCCGTGCGCGGCGGCTATTCCGGGACGTTCGCGAGCCCGCCGCCGCACACCAATGTCCGGCTCTACGCCGACGACAATCCGCTCGACGCGCCGGGGTTCGAGAGCAAGGTCAAGCTGCTCGGCGAGATCGACGCCTATCTGCGCGACAAGGATCCGCGCGTGCGCCAGGTGACGGTGAGCCTGGGCGCGACCTGGCAGGTGGTCGAAATCCTCCGGCCCGACGGCGAGAGCTACCGCGACATTCGCCCGCTGGTGCGCGTCAACGTCTCCGTCGTCGCCGGCCAGGGCGACCGCCAGGAGAGCGGCAGCAAGGGCTATGGCGGCCGCGAGGCCTATGCGCGCTTCATCGAGACCAAGGCGTGGCGCGAGGCCGCCGACGGCGCGCTGCGCGAGGCGCTGGTCAATCTCGAATCCGTCCCCGCCCCCGCCGGCGAGATGGACGTCGTGCTCGGGGCCGGCTGGCCCGGCGTGATGCTGCATGAAGCCGTAGGCCACGGCCTCGAAGGCGACTTCAACCGCAAGAAGACATCGGCCTTCGCCGGCCTGATGGGCAAGCCGGTCGCCGCCAAGGGCGTGACGGTTGTCGATGACGGCACCATGGCCTCGCGCCGCGGCTCGCTGTCGATCGACGACGAAGGCACGCCGACCAGCCGCACCGTGCTGATCGAGGACGGCATTCTCGTCGGCTACATGCAGGACCGCCAGAACGCGCGCCTGATGAACATGGCGCCGACCGGCAACGGCCGCCGCCAGGGCTATGCGCATGTGCCGATGCCGCGCATGACCAACACCTACATGCTGGCCGGTGAGCGCGACCCGGCCGAGATCATTGCTTCCGTGAAGAACGGCATCTACGCCGTGAATTTTGGCGGTGGCCAGGTCGACATCACCTCGGGCAAATACGTGTTCCAGTGCACCGAGGCCTACAAGATCGAGAACGGCAAGGTCGGTGCGCCGGTGAAGGGCGCGATGCTGATCGGCAACGGCCCGACCGACCTCAATCGCATCAGCATGATCGGCAACGATCTCGCGCTCGACACGGGCATCGGCACCTGCGGCAAGAACGGCCAGGGCGTGCCGGTCGGCGTCGGACAGCCGACGCTTCGCATGGATCGCATCACGGTGGGAGGCACGGGCCGATGAGCCTCGACAAGATGTCCACGGGCAAGGTCAGCACCAAAGCCCCACGCAAGGAGGCGACGTGGGGCGGGCAGATCGCGCAGCTCGCTGCTGTGGTCGCGGTCGTGTTCCTCGCCAAGGGCGCGATCGCCGAGCCGTTCTACGTGCCCTCGGGCTCGATGGAGCCGACGCTCCTCATCGGCGATGCACTGCTCGCCTCCAAATTCCCCTACGGCTACGGCACCTCGTCGCTGCCGATGCAGATCACCTTGCCTGAGACGGGCCGGCTGTTCGGCGAGACGCCGAAGCGCGGCGACGTCGTCGTATTCCGCTGGCCGGGCGACACCTCGCAGGCCTGGGTCAAGCGCGTCGTCGGCCTGCCCGGCGACCGCATCCAGATGCGCCAGGGCCAGCTCTACATCAACGGTCAGGCCGCCCAGCTCAAGCCGGACGGCATCGGCGATGCGGAGGACGACAGCGGCCGCAATGAGCCGGCCTATCGCTACGTCGAGACGCTGCCGAACGGCGTCTCGCATCTGATCTTCAAGATGCGCGACAACGGCCGGCTCGACAACACGCCGGAGGTCACCGTCCCGCCCGGCAAGCTGTTCGTGCTCGGTGATAACAGAGACAACTCCGCCGACAGCCGCGTCTCGCTGCGCGACGGCGGCGTCGGCCTGCTGCCGATCGACAACCTCGTCGGCCGCGCCGATGCCGTGGTCGGCTCCTGGGATCTCGGCTTCAAGAACCAGCCGGTCTGGTCCTGGCTGTCCGGCTTCCGGCTCGATCGCTTCTTCACCGCGGTGCGCTGAGAGGCGGCAGTGACCTTCGACGATGTCAGGGCACTCGCGCTGGCATGGCCGGAGGTCGAGGACGGCACGTCCTATGGGACACCGGCGCTGAAGGTACGCAAGAAGATGCTGGCGCGGCTGAAGGAGGACGGCGACAGCCTCGTCCTCCCCGGCGTGCCGCCGGACGAGCGCGCGATGCTGGTCGAGAGCCGGCCAGAGCTGTTCTACTTTACCGATCACTACCGCGACTATCCGATCGTGCTGCTGCGGCTCTCGAAGGCGGGGCGCGCCGACGTGGAGCCGCTGCTGCGGCGACAGTGGCGGGCGCTGGCGTCAAGGAAAGCCGTCGCTGCGCTAGATGGCTGTTGAGGCTTTTTGTTTCCCACATCGATTAAATGACTACGGCAATGTTCGCGTGAGCGGACGGTATTTGCATGCTATCAACGGACATGATCGAAGACGACTTCGTCACGTCAGCGCTTCGTAATCCGGTCAACGCGGCGATCATCGATGTGCTGCGCGCGACGGCATTGCCGGATGCGTGGCTCGTCTCGGGATGCCTCGTGCAGACGGTCTGGAACGTGCGGACGGGACGCGCCGTCGACCATGGCATTCTCGACTACGACGTGTTCTATTTCGATCCGGATACGTCATGGGATGCAGAAGACGCGGTGATCCGGCGCTTCGCGTCAGAACTGGCTGGCGTCGCGGCAAAGGTGGAAGTGCGCAACCAGGCACGTGTCCATCTCTGGTATCCCGCCAAGCACGGCCGCCCCTACCCGCCTTTGACACGATCGACCGACGGCATCGACCGCTTTCTCACCGCCAACACGCAAGTCGGGATTCGCGCTGTCGGCGACAGATACGAAGTCTATGCGCCGAAGGGCCTCGACGACATCGATCGGATGATAGTCCGGCCGAACTCCACGGCCAATTTCTCGGTGGCGAACTACACCGCCAAGGCGGCGCGCTGGAAGGCGTTGTGGCCGGAGCTCAAGGTGATCGCCCCTGACGAATGATCGAACCGTTGCGGTGCGCGGCGCAACAGCTCTCTCCACGCGTCATTCCGGGGCGCGCGGAGCGCGAACCCGGAATCCATTGATCGTCAGTGCGCGCGGCCCGATGGATTCCGGGCTCGTGCCGCTGTGCGGCCCGCCCCGGAATGACACCGCGGGTGTCGCACGGCAGTTGCCCCGCGCTCGCTAGATCGACGTCGTCAACTCCGTCAGCCACGCCGGCGAGATCGCGACCAGCCACGCCTCGAGCTGCTTGTCTGCGCCGCTGAGGATCGCAATCGCGACGACCACGAACGCCGCACCCATCAGCATCTTGCCGAGCTTGCCGGCGGACAGCAGCCGCTCCCGTAGCCGCATCGTGGTGCTTCGCGACACCATTCCAAGCGCGACCAGGGGCAGGCCGGCGCCAAGCCCGAACGCCAGCATCGTGACGGTCACGCGAACGAGGTCGTGCCCCTGCGAGGCCAGCAGCGACGCAGCACCCAGCGTCGGCCCCACACAGGGCGACCAGACCGAGCCGAGCAGCAGCCCGATCATGAACTGACCGCCCGCACCTGACCCCGCGAAACCCTGCGAGTGCTGGTCAGCCCAGCGCTGGACCGGACCGCCGGCGACGGCCAGCTGCGCCTGCCAGGCCGGTACCAGGAGCACGATGCCGATCACCAGCATGAGCACAGCCGCGACCACGCGGAACGCGCCGGCATCCAGACCCAAGCCATTGCCGGCGAGCGCGATGAACAGGCCGATGGCGGTGAACGACACCGCAAGGCCCGCGGCGAGCGCGAGCGCACCGCGCGAATGCGCTGAGGCCGCCGCGCCGAGCACGATCGGCACCAGCGGCAGCACGCAGGGCGACAGGATCGAGAGCAGGCCGGCCACGAAGGCCAGCGCCAGCGCGACCATGGCGCGTTACAGGCTCTTGTCGAGCAGCGCGGAAATCGAGGCTTCCTTGGTGTCGCCGACGGAGCGGCCGGTCTCGCTCGCGCCCTTGAAGACGATCAAGGTCGACTGCATCTGCGCGCCAAAGCCTTTCACCACCGGCTTCTGGTCGTCGAAATCGACGCGGAAGATCTTCAGCTCCTTGAACTTCGGCTCGGCCGCGAGCTTGTCGATGATCGGCTTCTGCGCCTTGCAGGTCGGGCACCAGCCGGCATGGATCTCGATCAGAATCGGCTGCCCGGCGGTCTGCGCGGCCTTGAAGGCGGCGTCCGAATAGGGCGTGGTGTCGACGGCGAACGCCTGCCCGAGCCCGGCAACGGCGACAGTGGTAGCGACAGCTGCGGCGGCAAAGAACTTGCGCGAAAACGTCATGGCGAACCCCGATTTCTGCGTTGCGACTGACAGCCGGCGGTGAAAGCCTCCGGAGCCGCAACCCAGTACGCGCAGAACCGCTGCAATGTTACCTGCCGACCGAGAAAAATCCGGAGTTGGGATCCGCGGCTTCAGCGAACAACGCCGGACGTGAATCCGGCCCGGCGCCGCGGCGGCTTGATCTCCTTCTTCAGGAAGCAGTGCGCCTCCTTGCCGGCATAGCCCGGCCGCGCAAACGTCCAGGCGCGGCACTTGTTGTCGCCGGTGCAGGCGGCCTTGCAGATCTCCTCGGCGTCGGCGGCCTTCTCATCCTTCTTGTCAGCCGCCTTGTCGCTCGCCTTGTCGCCGCCCTTGTCGGCAGCCTTCTCGGCCTTGTCGCCGCCCTTCAGATCGGTGGTCTTGATGTCGAAGCTGCGATAATCGCCGCCGGGACGATCGATCGAGGTCTCCACCGCATCGTTGCGGACCTCGACGACGCCGGCACCGCGCACTCCGGAGACGCAGCAATTGTCGGGCACCCGCGCCGGCACACTGTTCTTCAACCAGCACACCGCGCCCGCTTCCATCACGGTCGGATAGTTGAAGCTCCAGGCACGGCAGCGCCGGTCGTGCTCGCACAACAGCGCGCAGTCGGCGGGATCGCCGGAGGCGATCGGCGCGCTCATGTAGTCGCCGCCGGGGCGGTCCGAATAGGTCTGGGCCTCGGCGGATGTCAGGCAAGCAACGGCGAGCAGGCACGCGAATGCCCGCAGCCATGCCCCGATGAGACGCCCCGCGCGACGCCGCTGAACCATTGGACCCATTGTTAACGTTCGAGTTTTTCTGGCGTGTTCTTGGACCGTCATTTGATGGCCACGAACCTGTATGGCGGATGAACAGGTCCGGCCGATCGGAACAGCCAAAGGCGAAGCCGCGGCAGAGAGCGGCCAAAACGGACGCAGGACACATCACGAAACAAAATAGTCATCAGGTGCCGCGCTGGCTGCGCGCAGCGGAACCCGGCGCAGGTGCGGCCAACGAGACAGCCGCGCGTCGCGATGCTCACCGCAATCGCGGATGATCAGAACGCATATTCGTCATAGGCGGGCTCGATCGAGCCGTGCCAGGGACCATTGTACTTCTCCAGCATCTCCTCGGCGGGCGAACGGCCCGACGCGATGATCTGGTCGAGTGGCTCGAGATAGCGGCTCTCGTCGCGGCCGAGATGGTCGACGCGGTTGCGCCGGCGCAGGCCGTGATGCGCCAGGGTCAGGCACTCCTTGGCGACCTCGAACACATAGCGATTGCGGATGCGGGCCTTGAAGCCGAGGCGGGGCACGTCGTCGCGCAGGTTCTGGCGCTCGAACGCCGTCCAGTCCTTGACCAGGTCCCATGCGGCGTCGAGGGTGGTGTCGTCATAGAGCAGGCCAACCCAGAATGCCGGCAGCGCCGGCAGGCGGCCCCACGGCACGCCGTCGGCGCCGCGCATTTCGAGATAGCGCTTCAACCGCACCTCGGGAAACGCGGTGGAGAGATGATTGGCCCAGTCCGACAGCGTCGGACGCTCGCCCGGCATCGCCGGGTTCTTGCCGTCGAAGAAATCCCGGAACGACGTGCCGGAGACGTCGATGTAGTTTTCCTCGCGCTTGACGAAATACATCGGTACGTCGAGCGCGTAGTCGACCCAGCGCTCGAAGCCCATGCCGTCCTCGAACGCCCAGGGGATCATGCCCGCGCGCTGATTGTCGGTGTCGCGCCAGATCTCCGAACGGAACGAGAGATAGCCGTTCGGCTTGCCCTCGGTGAACGGCGAGTTGGCGAACAGCGCGGTCGCGATCGGCTGCAACGCCACCGAGACACGCAGCTTCTTGATCATGTCGGCTTCGGAGGAGAAGTCGAGATTGGTCTGCACCGTGCAGGTCCGGAACATCATGTCGAGGCCATAGCGGCCGACCTTCGGCATGTAGCCGCGCATGATCTTGTAGCGGCCCTTGGGCATCACGGGGATTTCCTCGCGCGTCCAGGACGGCGTCATGCCGAGGCCGAGGAAGCCGATGCCGAGCGGGGTCGCGATCTCGCGCACCTGCGCCAGATGCGCCATCAGCTCGCTCTGGGTCTGGTGCACGGTCTCGACCGGCGCGCCGGAGAGTTCGAACTGGCCGCCCGGCTCCAGCGAGATCGCGCCGCCGCCGGTGACGTCATACAGCCCGATGATGTTGCCGCGCTCCATGATCGGCTCCCAGCCGAGCAGCAGCTTCATGCCCTCGAGCAGCGCGCCGATGCCGCGCGCGCCCTCGTACGGCACGGGGCGGTGACCGTCGAGCGTGAACGGCGTCTTCTCGTGCTCGGTGCCGATGCGGAATGCCGACGGCGGCTTCACGCCGGCTTCCAGCCACGCCACGAGCTCGTCGCGCGACTGCAGCGGGGTCATATCGATCTGGTCACGCGCCATGGGAGTCTCGGTTCAGAAGCGCTTCGACGGTCGCGCGTGGTGACAGGACGGGCCGCGGACCCCTTGGGGCCGCGGCTGTGAATGAGTGCCAATGCTTCATCGGGTCGACGCGCCCTCTCCGGCCGCCAGGGGCGCGGCCTGCCCGCAGGAGCAGCCGAGCCGGTCGAGCAGCGTGCAGAGCTTGGCAGCATCCGCATCCGACAGCTTGGAGCCGACATGCTTCTCGATCGCCGCCGAATAGGCCGACCACATCCGCTTCTGCAACTCGCGGCCGGCCTCGGTGATCTCCACGAACTGGCCCCGCTTGTCCATCTTGCATTCGCGCCTGATGACCAGACCTTCGTCGACCAAGCGGTCGATCAGCCGCGAGGTCGAATATTGCGGGATCAGCATCTGCCGCTCCAGCTCGACCGGACGCAACTCGCCCGAGGGGGCCCGCGACAGCTCGAGAAGCGCATCATACCACGCGAGCGGGGGGAAACCGGCCTTCTTGAGCTCCTGCTCGACGCAGTCCAGCACCCGGCTCTGGACCCGCATCAGGCGGATCCAGGCGGCGGTCGCCTCGGTCGATGGTTTGCGTTTCATGGGCCGGCTCGTATCCTCAGGTCCTCGTTCTAGCGCATTCGATGCAGCTGCATCAATCTTGACTATTCCATGCACCTGCATGTAAGGGCGGGTGGTACGCCCGGTCGGTTCCAGCAAAAAAAGGTCTCACGGAGGGAATACAAGATGAAGCTTTATTATTCACCCGGCGCCTGCTCGCTCTCGCCCCATATCGCCCTGCTCGAGGCCGGCCTGCCCTACGACCTCGTCAAGGTCGATTTGCGCGCCAAGACCCTGGAAAATGGCGACGATTATCTCAAGGTCAATCCGAAGGGCCAGGTGCCCGCCCTGGGGCTGCCGAGCGGCGAAATCGTGACAGAGGGACCGGTCATCGTCCAGATGATCGCCGACCAGGCCAAGGACAAGGGATTAGCGCCGGCGCGCGACAGCGGCGAGCGCTACAAGCTGCTGGAGTGGCTGAACTTCATCACGTCCGAGCTGCACAAGAATTTCGGTCCGATGTTCTCGCCAGTGCTCGCCGACGAGGCCAAGGCGTTCTTCAAGGACCGGGTGATGAGCAAGTTCAAGTACATCGACAGCCAGCTCGCCGGCCGCGACTATCTGATGGGCAGCCAGTTCACCGTCGCCGACGGCTATCTGTTCACGATCCTGACCTGGGCCGAGCGCATGAAGTTCGATCTCTCGGCGATGCCGAACCTGGTGGCCTACAAGAACCGCGTGGCGGCCCGGCCGAAGGTGCAGGAGGCACTGACGAAGGAAGGGCTGATGAAGGCGGGGTGAGCATTAGCTTCTTATAAAGCGATCGCGACGCCACGACGCCGGTGAGCTCCCCTCCCCCTTGCGGGGAGGGGTTAGGGGTGGGGGTCCACACGGGGACTCTGCGTGAGTCCTCCCCCTCAATCGATAGCTAACTTCGAGAACCCGCTGGGAATGCCGGGCACGACTTGCGGACTACCTTCGTGCTGGAAGCGGCCGAATGAAGAGGTCTCCACCAACTAAGACCTTTTCCTGAGA
>NZ_CAFI01000099.1 GCF_000239775.1 Bradyrhizobium sp. ORS 375 | reverse complement strand
GTCGGCGGCTTCCTCGGCGTCTGGCTCGGCGGCATCGTGTTCGAGCGCTACGGCTCGTATACGCCGATCTGGTGGCTCTCGATCCTGTTCGGCGTGCTCTCGGCGCTGATCAACCTGCCGATCGTCGAGAAGCCGGTGGCGCGCGCCGTTCCGGCCACCTGAGTTGCGCCGCCGGTCTGTTCGGCTAAACATGGCCTGAAACCGAAGAAAGCGCAGGGAGTGCCGCTGTGGGAACGTTCAAGGCGATCCGGATCGACAAGGCCGACAAGGGGACCATTGCTGCCCTGACACAGTTCGACGAGGCCGAGCTGATGGACGGCGACGTCACGGTGAAGGTCGAGTGGTCGACCCTGAACTACAAGGACGGGCTGGCGCTGACCGGCAAGGCGCCGGTGGTTCGCCGCTTCCCGATGATCGCCGGCATCGATTTCGCCGGCACGGTCGAGCAGTCCAGCCATCCTGGCTGGAAGCCAGGCGACGCCGTGATCTGCACCGGCTGGGGCATGGGCGAGACGCATCTCGGCGCCTATGCCGAGAAGGCCCGGGTGAAG
Source organism: Bradyrhizobium sp. ORS 375 (assembly GCF_000239775.1). GTDB lineage: Bacteria > Pseudomonadota > Alphaproteobacteria > Rhizobiales > Xanthobacteraceae > Bradyrhizobium. Next base: position 6,194 of record NZ_CAFI01000099.1, on the reverse strand, counting down.
GGCGACTGGCTGGTCGCCCTGCCGCACGGCCTCTCCGCCCGCGACGCGATGGCGATCGGCACCGCCGGCTTCACGGCGATGCTCGCGGTGCTTGCGCTGGAGAAGCATGGCGTCACGCCGGCCAGCGGTCCGGTGGTGGTGACCGGCGCTGCTGGCGGCGTCGGCTCCGTGGCCACGGCTGTGCTGGCCAAGCTCGGCTATCAGGTGATCGCCTCGACCGGGCGCCTCGCCGAGGCCGACTATCTCAAGTCGCTCGGCGCCACTGAGGTCATCGACCGCAATGAGCTGTCCGGGCCGGCCAAGCCGCTGGCGAAGGAGCGCTGGGCGGGCGGCGTCGACAGCGTCGGCTCCAACACGCTCGCCAACCTGCTGTCGATGACGAAGTATGGCGGCGCCATCGCCGCCTGCGGCCTGGCCGCCGGCATGGACCTGCCGTCCTCGGTCGCCCCGTTCATTTTGCGCGGCGTGTGCCTGCTCGGCATCGATTCGGTGATGTGCCCGCTGCCCGCACGCAAGGCCGCCTGGGCGCGCCTTGCAACCGATTTGGATCGGTCAAAACTGGCTGAAATTACTCACGAAATCGCCCTGGATGAGGTCGCCGCGCTGGGTCCGCAGATCCTCGCCGGCCAGGTCCGCGGCCGCACGGTGGTAAGAATATCCTGAGGATGTTCAGACTTTTCAAACCATAATGCTCCATTGTCGCCATGGTTGGTATGGTAAGCATGGGGTAAAGATACCGCCTTACCCGCTGCGTGGGGTTTAGTGGGAGTTGGAAGCATGCTCGCGCGTTTTTTGCTGGGGACCGTCACTGCCGGTGCCATGGTCGCGCCCGCGATCGCGGGATCCATGACGGCTGACGAGGCCCGCAAATTCGTGGCCGGCAAGGTGTTCGCCTTCACCTGCGTCGACGGCACCCGCGGCGCCGGCCGCATTCTCGACGACATGGGCGCCGCCGGTGCAGTGCAGTTCTCCGGCTCCGGCCCGGTGCGTCACATCCGCCTGCCCGGCAACACGCTGCAGATCCGCGGCCAGAACGTCTGCGCCTCGATCAAGGGCATGCCGTTCGAGCCGTGCTTCAATCTCGACAAGAAGGATGAGCGCAGCTTCCGCGGCTCGGTCTCCGGCCTCGGCGCCTTTGCCTATTGCGACTTCCAGCACCAGGGCGGCGCCACGATGCTGATGGCCCGGGCCGTCGCCCGTCCGCGCTCGGCGCGTGCCGCCGTGGCGGCCGATCCGGCGCACACCGAGGTGGCCGCGCGGGTCGAGACCCCGCGGGTGGAGCGCAGCAAGGTAGAGGCGGTCAAGACGGAAACCGCGAAGGCCGATCACGGCAGGCTCGAAGTCTCCAAGTCCGAGAACGCCAAGTCCGAGAACACCAAGTCCGAGAACACCAAGGCCGATACCGCCAAATCCGAGAACTCGAAGGCCGATGCCGCGCCGGAGTTGCGTCGCTCGACCGATTAGTTGTTAGTTCACCGACGATTGAAAAACCGGCTGCCATTAACATACAGCAATATTTCCGAGCGGACCGCACAGTAGCGGTCATTGCGCCGTAGTCGTACGGTTGCCTAAATTCATGCCTCGGTAGCGACTCCCAAGCAGTGTGCGACCAGGGGGGTGGCCCAATAGAAAGGGTCGGTAATGTCGCTTTACTTCTTTCGGATCAGCCAGGGTCGTTACTCCGGCGCTGCTGATCAGCCTTATGAGTTCGCCAACCGGGAATCCGCCTGGAACGAGTTGACCGCCGTCTGCTCGGACCTCATCGGCGGCATCTCGAAGACGCTGCAACAGGGCACCGAGTGGCAGATGGAGCTGCTCGATGAAGCCAAGCAGCCGGTGTTCCGGATCCGTCTGGTCTCGGAAGCCATCAGCTAGCTCGGATCGTCGGGGGATGATCTGAGTCGCTATCGGCCCAAGCCGCAGTTTCAATTTGCTGCGGCCAGCCGTATCCCCTGCCTCTGAAGTCATCGCTGCGGCCTTGATCGCGGAGCGCTCGAATTCCGCAACAGGCACGTGTCGCGCGATCAGCCGGTGCCGGTCTGGCATCGGCCGCCGCCTCTTGGCCAGACTGACGGCAGGGCGGACATCCCGAGCGCGTGGCCGATCGATAGGTAAGCTGTTGTGCTCTCGGTCGCGGTAACACCCTCTCGCGCGAGATGGTGGATTTCGCCGTCTGTTTTCCCGTAGTCGAAATGCTAGCGCAGGTTGTGTTGTTTACACGGCCTTAAATGAGCGACTGGCATACCAGAGGTTGAAAAAGCCCCTTGGCCAGGGGCAGGGTGTTGCACATAACGCGACGCCTTTGCGCGGCTCAACACTGTCCGGCCCATGGAGGCCGGTTTCATAACACCGCGCCAGCCGCGACGGTGAGCATTTTACATGCATTGTCGGTAGTCTTACGGGGGCGGAATTAACCTTCGATAAGCCGATTTCCCTCCCAATGGCATTGTCAGCGCCGAACTCCGACTTCGGTTGTATCGGAGTCCTGACATCGACGCCGCGCAGCGCAGCGCTGTCCTGAACGTTCAGGCCGTCCGTGACGCTGGAAGAGTGGCGAACCGCATAGTCAGCTGGGGTCATCCGTGTCCAGAATGTCCATTCGTAAGAAGATCATCTCGGTCATCGCATTTTTGCTCGTTGCCATGTGCGGGCTTGGCGCACTTGCTGTCGCAAGCATGCAGTCGATCAACGCGAACACGGTCGACATCGCGACCAACTGGCTGCCGAGCGTGCGCGCGATCGGCGAGCTGCGCGCCGACATCAATCTGCTGCGCATTGCGCTGCGTGCCCACGTCATGGCGGAGACCGCCGAGGCCAAGCAGGCCGGCGAGAAGCGGGTCAACGGCATCCTCGAGACCATCAACAAGGATCGCAAGACCTACGAGCCGATGATCGGCTCGGCGGAGGAGCGCGCCATCTACAACAACTGGGTGCAGGCCTGGGAGAAGTACGTCGTCGCGATCAAGCAGGTGATGGACGAATCCAACAAGAGCGTGGGCAGGCTTCCGCGCGAGGCAACCGAGTTGCTGGAAAAGTCTGCAGCAGCCATCGCGCGCGATGCCGACAAATATTTCATCCAGGACATCGAGTTGAACAACAAGGGTGCCGACAACGCCACCCGCCAGGCGGCGGAGAGCTTCTCGCGTGCGATCTGGCTGGTTGTGTCGATCATCGCCGCGGCCGTCATCGCGGGCGTCGCGGTCGGCTACTATCTGGTACAGAACGTTTCGTCGGGCATCGCCTCGATCATCAAGCCGATGCAGGAGCTCGCCAAGGGCGACCTCAACGCCGAGGTCACGCATCGCGGCGAGCCGACCGAGATCGGCGCCATGGCCGATACCCTGCAGGTGTTCAAGGAAGCGCTGATCGCGAAGAAGGAAGCCGACGAGCGCGCGGCTGCCGACGCCGAGGCCAAGATCGAGCGTGGCCGCCGCGTCGACAACATCACGCGCCAGTTCGAAGCCACCATCGGCGAGATCGTGCAGACCGTGTCGTCGGCCTCGACCGAGCTCGAGCATTCGGCCGGCGCCTTGTCCTCGACGGCCACCCGCTCCCAGGAAATCTCGACGGCCGTCGCGGCCGCGTCGGAGGAGGCCTCCACCAACGTGCAGTCGGTCGCGTCCGCCACGGAGGAGCTGTCGTCGTCGATCACCGAGATCAGCCGCCAGGTGCAGGAATCGGCCCGCATGGCCACCGAGGCAGTGGACCAGGCGCGCATGACCAATGATCGCGTCAGCGAGCTGAGCAAGGCGGCGGCGCGCATCGGCGACGTCGTCGAGCTGATCAATACGATCGCCGGCCAGACCAACCTCCTGGCGCTGAATGCGACCATCGAGGCGGCACGCGCTGGCGAAGCGGGTCGCGGCTTTGCGGTCGTCGCCTCCGAGGTGAAGGCGCTCGCCGAGCAGACCGCCAAAGCGACCGACGAGATCGGCCAGCAGGTCTCGGGCATCCAGGCGGCGACGCAGGAATCGGTCGGCGCCATCCGCGCGATCTCCACGACGATCGAGCGACTGTCGGAGATCTCGTCCGCCATCGCCGCGGCGGTGGAAGAGCAGGGCGCGGCGACGCAGGAGATTTCGCGCAACGTCCAGCAGGCCTCGCAGGGAACGCAGGAGGTCTCCTCCAACGTCGTCGACGTCCAGCGCGGCGCGTCGGAGACCGGCCAGGCGTCCGCGCATGTGCTGCAGGCGGCGCAATCGCTGGCGACCGACAGCGACCGCTTGAAGCGCGAGGTCGCCTCGTTCCTGCAATCGGTGCGCGCAGCCTGACGATCACGCCGCCGGCGCAGCAGGGGGTGCCTGCTGCTGCCGCCGGAACAGCACCTTCTGATACAGCCAGCCGATCGCCACCAGCACCAGGCCGAGGCCAATGAACGACAGCGCGCGCCACACGCCGGTCAGCGCCGACATGTCGACCAGGAAGGCCTTCAGGATGGTCAGGGCGATCACGATCGCCGACGCGAGCCGCGCGCGCTGCGACGACACGATGACGCCGATGCCAAGCAGCAAGACGCCGAAGGCCAGCCACGCGATCGAGTAGGTGTACTGCTCGGCCGCGCTGGTGACGCCGCTGGTCAGAACGGGGCCGTGATAGATGCGGCGGATCTCCAGGCTGACATAGGACAGCGCCATGATCAGCGCGCCGGCGGCGAGCGTGTTGCCATAGGCGACAGGACGGCGGCCCGCCACCGCGTAGGACAACAGCAGCAGCAGCAGCGCGGGGAAGGCGTAGGCCAGGATCAGGATGTTGAGCACGCCGCCCCTGATCGCGTCGTCCGAGACCATCGGGTTCTCGAACAGCAACAGCCCGAGCACGGTGGCGCCGCCGGCGAAGCCGGTGAGGATCACGGCGCTGATATTGTGCACGAGGCTGCCGCTCCGCTCGCGCAGCCGCTCCAGCCCGATGGCGAGCGCCAGCGCGACGCAGACGTCGAGACCGATCTCGGCGAGCGATGGCACGGCCAGCATGTCGCCGCCATTGACGGCGTGGCGGATCTCCAGGAACGCCAGCAGCGTCGTGAACAGGATGGCGGCGGCTTCGACCGCGCGCAAGGGCGCGTCGTCGCCATAGCGGCGCATCAAATAGCTCGCGCCCCAGAACGATGCCGCCGGCACGCCATATCCCCACAGCAGCCAGTTCAGGATTGGCGTGGTGCCGACGTCGGCGCCGACGATGCGCGGATCATAGTCGATGCGCAGCACCACCAGCGCGGCGAAAATCGCAGCCAGGCTGCGCAGGAACGGAATCGGCCGCTTCTCGAAGATCCAGGCGGTGCCGAGCGACATCAGCGCCAGCGCGATCGTCAGCCAGCCCTTCTCCAGCGCAAAGGTCAGCGCCAGCGCGAGAGCAGCGAGCGTGCCGGTCGCGAACAGCGCGATCGAGGCCGACAGGCCCGGACGCTCCTCGCGCCGGGTCAGCGCCTCGGTGGCGACGGCGAACGCCGCCGCCAGAATCACGGCGAGGATCGCGAACGGGATCGAGCGGTCGAGATGGGCGATGCGCGCATACAGCGCGACCAGCAATGCGATCGGCGTGAACACGCCGGCCGCCGACCACACCACCGGCACCGCGGCGTTCTCCGAGCGCCCCTGCGCCAGGAAGCCGGCGCCGCCGAAGCCGAGCGCGAAGATCGCCGCCGTCACCAGATGCGACGTGACGGAGGCGCCGAGCGGGGTCGGCCCCATGCCCGGCAGCGCGCCGCCGGGCAGCACCAGCAGGTCCGGATTGTCGCGCAGCGCCCATTCGGCGAACACCAGGAACACGGTGCCGGCCGCAGCCGCGACCGCGCCGGTCGCGCTCGGCGCGCGCCAGGCGACGGCGAGCGTGGCCGCGATCAGCACCGTGAAGCCGATCAGCGCCAGCCCGTCATGGAAGCTCGCGAGCACGACCAGCATCGCACCGAGCAGGTAGACGGGGAGGCTCGCCGACGAGATCGGCTCGACCTCGTCATTGTCTGCCGCGGGGCCGAACAGGAAGCCGCAGACGACGATCAGTGCGGCCAGCGCAAAGCCCGCGACCACGTGGAAGACGTGGGGCGCCACCGTCTCGACGCCGGCGTCGAGGCCGGGCAGGGTCCACAGGAACGACAGCCCGATCGTGGTCATCGCCAGCCAGCGCCACAGCCGCACGCGCGCCAGCGCGAAGGCGGAGGCGGTGACGATGGCGAGGTAGATGTACAGCGCCCAGTAGTT
>NZ_CAFI01000100.1 GCF_000239775.1 Bradyrhizobium sp. ORS 375 | reverse complement strand
CTGCTCGGCGATGCCGCTGATCAGCGCGACGACGTCGCCGATCCGCTGCGCGGCATCCGACAGCGCCCGCACCTCGTCATTGGTCTTCTCCGCCTGGGTCACGGCGGCGCTCGCGATCGAGGTCGACTCGGTGACCTGGCGGCTGATCTCGCTGATCGAGGCCGATAATTCCTCGGTGGCCGCGGCCACCATCTGGACGTTGCCAGAGGCGCGCTGCGACACATCGGCGACCGACGAGGCTTTCTGACGGCCCTGGTCGGCGGTCGTCGACATCGATTGCGCGGTCGCGTTTAGCTCGCTGGAGGCAGCGGTCAGGGTTTGCAGCGACGAGGTGACGGTCGCCTCGAACTGCCGGATCAGCTGATCGACGGTGCCCTGGCGCCGCTCGCGCCGCGCCTGCTCGGCCTCCTTCTCGCTGGCGAGCCGGTCGCCGGCGATCATGCTGTCCTTGAACACCGCCACCATGCGCGACATCTCGCCGATCTCGTCACGGCGGTCGAGCCCGGTCAGCTCGATCGTATAGTCACGATCGGCCAGACGGCGCATCGCCGCGGCCAGGGAGCGGATCGCCGCCGAGATCCGGCTCTGGACCACCACCAGGCCGGCCAGGGCCACCGCGAGCGCGACGAGCATCATGACGGCATTGACGATCAGGCTCTCGCGCGCGTCGCCGATGCGCCGCCCGGCGACTGCGACCATCTCTGACAGCGCAGCATTGGCGGCGCTGCCCGCTGTGGCACTTGCGAGCGCTCCGCAAAAGTACGGGGTCCGACCTACTTTCTTGCTTCATTTTATGTGCAACCCGCAGCCGGACACATCGAGACATACGGAACAAGAAGCTGTTAAGCGCTCCGGTCGACAGCTGGATGCAGGTTTGATGTCACAACCATCGGAGCACGTCATGACGTCGATCTCTGCCTCCTCCATGAGTGGCTTCTCGCCGCTCGATTTGCTCAAGCAGGAGCTCACCAAGGAAGTCTCGGCCGGCAAGATCAGCGCGACAGACCAGACCGCGCTGTCATCGGCGCTCGACGACATCGATTCCGCGCTGACCAGCGGCAGCGGCTCGTCCTCATCGACGAGCTCCAGCACGCCACCTTCGCCCAAGGAGATGCAGTCCAAGATCGACGATCTGATCCAGAGCGAGGTCGACAGCGGCAAGCTCACCTCCGACCAGGCCACCGAGCTGAAGAACGTGTTTGCCAGCGCCTTCTCCGGCGGTCCGGGCGGTGCCGGCGGCCCGCCGGCTCCTCCGCCGAGTGACGATTCCAGCACCGACACCACGTCGAGCACCTCGTCGTCGTCGTCCTCCTCTCAGGTCGAGGAGCTCTTGAAGAAGCTGCTCGAGGCGCTGCAGAGCTCCAACAGCAGCAAGACGTCATCCTACAGCGCCAGTGGCAGCAGCTCCTCGAGCTCGACCAGCAAATCGCTGGTGGTGGATTTCTCGGCCTGATCCGGCCTTGCGCCGCGCAGCCAGTGCGGTCGCGTGGCGCATTGTCCTCTCATCCCCGTCATTGCGAGCGTAGCGAAGCAATCCAGAGTCCTCGCTCGACCCTGGATTGCTTCGCTGCGCTCGCAATGACGGTGGCGAGGCAGACGGGCTACACCACCCTCACTCCGGCGCATTAAACGTGCGCGCGAAGTACACCGGCGCGGCCTTCTTCTTCAGTCGGTAAAGCTGGGCCGGCCGGTTCGGTCCCTTGCGCATCTTGGCGATCGGCTCGATCAGATCGGCCGAGAGCATGCGGGTCCGGAAGGCGCTCTTCTCCAGCAGGCGGTCCAGCACGACCTCATAAGTTCGCTGCAGCTCGGGCAAGGTGAACTCCTCCGGCATCAGATAGGCCGGAAGCGAGGTGTACTCGACCTTGTTGCGCAGCCGCTGCACGGCGGCCTGCAGGATCTCGGCATGATCGAAGGCGAGCTTCGGCTTGACGTTGTCGTCTTGAAGCGGAAACCACTGCGCATCGGCGGCGAGCGCCGCGTCGGCCGCCGAGGCCGGGATCAGCGCGAAATAGGCATGCGTCGCCGACCAGCCGCGCGGGTCGCGCGTGGCGCTGCCCCAGCTGCCGAGCTGCTCGAGATAGGGACTGACGACGCCGGTCTTTTCGGCGAGCTTGCGCCGGGCGCAGGCGGCGAGATCGGCATCCCTGGCGACGTCGACGAAGCCCCCCGGGAGCGCGAATGCGTCCGGGAACGGCTCGCCTTCGCCATGGCCGCGACGCACCAGCAGCACGTGCAGGGCCTCGAGCCGGATCGTGAAGATGACGATGTCGACCGTAGTCAGCGGCCGCGGGAAATCCAGCCCGGCTCGTTTGGCGCCCGGTCTATCCCCTGCTCCGCCGCCCGGCCCTTGCCGTCCTGCCATACCGTTGCCTCCCACCAATTTGCCCCTTGACACTAGCACACTTAGTTGTACTGTCCAACTTACTTAGTTGTCGTGACACACTTATGCCATCAAACGTCAGGAGGCCGCCATGTTCGGCTTGCGTTTCATCAAGGCCCAGCCCACCACCTACCTGCTCAAGTACCGCGCCGGCACCGTGGTCGAGGAAGGCGCCGGGCTCTCCACTTTCTATTATGGACCCGCCACCTCGCTGGTCGCGATTCCCATCGGCAGCCGCGACGCCGCCTTCATCTTCCAGCAGATCGCCCGCGACTTTCAGACGCTGACGATCCAGGGCCAGGTCACCTATCGCATCGGCGAGCCGAAGAAGGCGGCGGCGATGCTGAACTTCACCCTCAAGCGCGACGGCAAATCCTACGAGTCCGATGACCCCGAGGAGCTGCCGCAGCGCGTGCTCGGCGCGGTCGAGGTGCTGGCGCAGCAGGCGGTCAAGGACATGACCCTGAAAGAAGCGCTGCGTGCCTCCGATCGCATTGCGGAAGCGATCGCGACCGGATTGCAGCGCCGCGCCGACATCGACGCGCTGGGCCTTGAAATCCTTGGCGTCGCCGTGCGCGCGGTGAAGCCGACGCCGGAGACCGCCAAGGCGCTCGAAGCCGAGGCGCGGGAGGCGATCCTGAAGACCGCGGACGAGGCCATCTTCGCCCGGCGCAATTTCGCGGTCGAACGCGAGCGGGCCATCCGCGAGAGCGAGCTCGATACCGAGATTGCGGTCGAGCAGAAGAAGCGCTCGATCCGCGAGACGCAGATGGATGCGGAGGCCAGCGTCGCGGCGAAGAAGAACGAGCTGCGCGAGGCCGGCATGGTCGCCGACATCGGGCTGGAAGCCAAGCGCAAGGACTTCGTGTCGTTGAACGCGGCCAACACCCGCACGCTGGCGGACGCCGAAGCCTACCGCGTCGGCGCGCTGATGAAGATCTTCGAGGGCGTCGACACCCGCGTGATCCAGGCGCTGGCGGCGACCGGCATGCAGCCGGGCCAGCTGATCGCGCAGGCGTTCTCTGGCCTCGCCGAAAAGGCCGAGAAGATCGGGCAGCTGAACGTCTCGCCGGAGCTGCTGAACAGCCTGATGCAGAAGCCCGCGGAGGCCCCCCGTGTCCGGCAGTGACCGCAAGGTGGTGCTGGTCACCAGGAGAACGCGGCTCGAGGAGCTGATCGCAAAGTTCCTGACCGCGGACCAGGCCCGCTTCTATGTCGAGCATCTCGGCGCCGACTTCTCCGACTACGAACGCGAGCACGCGGCCTACCAGGCCGCGCGCACCACGGCGACGCAGACCCTGGAGCGCTGGGGCCGCTACCAGATCGTCGACCGCGGTTTCCTGCCGAATTTCATCTTCGGCCCCGCCGACATCGTCGCGGCCCTCGGCCCCGACGGGCTGGTCGCCAACACCATGAAATATCTCGACGGCCAGCCGCTGCTCGGCCTGAACCCGGATGCCGCCCGCCATGACGGCGTACTGCTGCCGTTCGCGCCGGAGAACCTCGCGAGCCTCTTGCCGGAGGTGGCCGCCGGCAAGCGCACGGCCAAGGCGGTGACCATGGCGCGCGCGAGCCTCGCCGACGGCCAGGTGCTGTACGCGGTGAATGACCTCTTCATCGGCGCCCGCACGCATGTGTCGGCGCGCTACGAAATCGCGACACGCGAGGCGCAGGAGCGGCAGTCGTCCAGTGGCCTGATCGTGGCGACGGGGCTCGGCTCGACGGCCTGGTTCAAGAGCATCGTCACCGGCGCGCTGGCGATCGCCGGCAGCTATGGCAGCCATGGCGACGGCGGCTACACCGCCCTGCCCTGGGACGCCCGCGCGCTTCGCTTTGCCGTGCGCGAGCCGTTCCCGAGCAAGACGTCGCAGACGACGCTGGTGTGCGGCGGCCTCGATGGCGCGGAGACCTTGCGGCTGCGCTCGCTGATGCCGGAGAATGGCGTGATCTTCTCGGACGGCATCGAGGCGGATCATCTCGATTTCAATGCCGGGACCGAGGCGGTGATCGGGGTTGCGGAACGCCAGGGGCGGCTGATTGTATAGTCTGCCTCTGCAGGTCGCTCTGCCGATGGCGCGCTCCGCTCTCACCGCGTCATTGCGAGCGCAGCGAAGCAATCCAGGGTTCCGCCCACCACCCTGGATTGCTTCGCTGCGCTCGCAATGACGGCGGCAATAGCTCGGGTCTCCTCGCGCATATCGGTCTGCGCAAGGGTTGCACGCTCTCTCGACGTCATTCCGGGGCATTCGCGCGCAAAATGGCGAAGCCATTTTGAGGCCGCGCGGATGAGCCCGGAATCCATAACCACGACCGTTTGTTTGTCGAAGATTGGCTTCGCAATCATCTCATGTCACACGCCAGCCTGTGGTTATGGATTCCGGGCTCGCGCCGCTGCGCGACGCGCCCCGGAATGACGTGGAGAGAGCACGGCAAAGCCTATCAGCTCCGAGCGAACACCAGCACGCCGTTGGCTGGGATCGTCACGTCAGCCGAATTCGGCTGGCCGTGCAGCGCCGGGCCGCTTGCATTCACCGCGCCGTTGTTGCCGACCACGCCGGGATTGACCCAATTGTCGTAGACGTCGCTGTTGAACACCTCATGCCACGTGCCGCCGGCCGGAAAGCCGATGGCGTAGTCGCGCCACGGCGTCTCGCTCAGGCTGACGATCACCATGACGTCGTCGCCCTGGCCATCCCAGCGATGGAAGGCGAGCACGCGGTTGCCGTCATGGGCATGGACGATGGCGCAGCCCTCGCCTGTCAGCGCCGGATGGGTGCGGCGGATGGCGATCAGCTCACGCGTGAAGCGCATCGCATCCGCGGTGATCTTGTCCTCGCCGTCGAGCAGCGCCCATTGGATCGTGGTGTCCAGGCTCGGCGTGTCGCTCCAAGGCCGGTCCTCGAACAGCTCCTGGCCCATGAACAGCATCGGGATGCCCGGCGCGGTCAGCAGCAGGCCGGTGGCGACGCGGCAGCGGCTGCGCGCGTACCAGCAGCGGCTGTCGACGGGATCGGCGAGACGCGAGACGCGCGGCTCGCGGCCGGCATAGACGATGTCGTGGTTCTCGATCGAGTTGACCGCGCGCCAGCGATGGCCGATTCCTAGATCGGCGATCGCGGTCGCAATCGGCTGCATCGGCACGGAAGCCCCCGCGCCGCCGGCCGCGCTGGCAATGGCGCCGCGGACCGCGAGCCGCAGACGGTCGCTCCAGGTCGCGTCAAAGCCGGCGCCGCCCTCGGCGATGTCCTTCACGACCCACGGATTGACCGGCCAGTACTCCGCGATTTGGATCGCGTCCGGCTTCTCGGCGCGCAGTGCCTCGGTGAGCTGCTGGCAGGTCGCCCAGCCGCCGAAACGGTCCATCACGCTGACCTCGTCGAAGCGCAGGCCGTCGGCGTGGTACTCGCGATAGAGCATGATGGCGTTGTCGACGAGGTACTGCCGCACGTCGGCATTCCAATAGGCAAACACCTGGCCGCCGGCCCAGCCCTGGTCGGTGAAATACAGGCTGCGGTTGGGATCGCCGTAAGGCTGGCGGTCGAAGAACCAGATGCTGGCCTCGTCGAAACCGCCGCCGGCATGGTTGTAGACGACGTCGAACAGCACGGCGATGCCATGGACATGACAGACGTCGATCAGGGCGCGCAGCTGGTCGTCGCAATGCCTGACCACGCTGACCTCGACGTAAGGCGCGGCACCGGCGGCCGTGAGGATCTCGTTGGTCCGCGCGAAATAGGCCGCGAGATGCGCCTCCTCCGCCTCGCCATAATCGGTTTCCGGGCTGAACAGGTCGGTGCCGTTGTAGCCCATGCTGAACATTGACGGGAATTCCTGCACCGGCAGCAGCTCGATCGCATTGATGCCGAGCTTCTTCAGATGCGGCACGCGCTCGATCACGTCGAAGAAGCAGCCGTCGGGATTGCCCGCCTTCATGTCGAACGTGCCGACATGCAGCTGATAGATCACCAGCTCGTTGCTGGGCGGCGGGTTGAAGTCGGTGTCATGCCAGGGAAACGCTTGCGGGTTGCGCAGCACCGAATGCGCCTGCGGGAACGGTGGGTCGACGGTGAGCAGCCGCGCGTGCGGATCGCGCTTGTAGCCCGAATTGCCCTCGCCCTCGACGAAGTACATGTAGGCATCGCCGTCTTTCAGGCCGGGAATAAAGACCGCCCAATGGCCGTTGCCGATCGGCGCCAGACGGCAGCTCGCATCCTGCGCCCAGTCGTTGAACGGGCCGGACACGTAGACCGCCTTGGCATGCGGGGCGAACACGCGAAAGGTGGCGCCCCCGGTCACCAGGGTGCTACCCATGGGAGCCTGGAGAAGATGCATCTGCCGCAGCGAAATCCTCAAGCCTTCGGGGAATGGCGGCAGCGTAACAGGTTCCAGCAGCATATCCACGGTCTCGCCCCCCGCTCAGAACAGACGCGCGCCGTTCGGCACGCGCTTGTCGGGCTGGAACAGCACGACATTGCCCTGTTCATCGGGAAAGCCGAGCGTCAGCACCTCGGACATGGACTTGCCGATCTGCCGCGGCGGGAAGTTGACGACGGCGGCGACCTGGCGGCCGACCAGCGTTGCCGGATCGTAGAGCGAGGCGATCTGCGCGCTCGAGCGCCTGGTGCCGATGGCGGGGCCGAAATCGATGGTCAGCTTCAGCGACGGCTTGCGCGCCTCAGGATACGGCTCGGCGGCCACGATGGTACCGACGCGGATGTCCACGGCGAGGAACTGGTCGAAGCTGATCTGCGCTGCCGCCGGAGCCGTGGGATCATGGGCAAGATGCATGGCGGCCTCTTCGAACGCAGGACATGCCGCGCCAATCGGGTTCCGGCGCGGCGGTGGACTTGAGATTCCTCAACCGGATCAATTTCTAGTCGCCGGGTCGGGCGGTGACAATGCACCGGGCTGGGGATGGCTGGCTGGCGGGGACGGTTGGCCGGTTCGGTGTGGCGGATGGGTCGCAGGACGCACGGCATGCACCCCGGACCCTGCCCTCGGCAAAGCCGCGCTGCCTCCACACCCTCCGCCGTCATCCCGGCGCACGCCGGGATCCATAACCACAGGATGATGTCGCGACACGAGATGGCCCCACTTGCGCAAGGCTACAACCGTCACGGAGTATGGGTCCCGGGTCAGCGCCCGCCGTCGCTTCGCGTCGGCAGGCTTGCCCGGGACGACAGCGGAGGGGGGCGTGGCAGCGGAGGATCAGAACCCCAGCGCGACGCCAACTATGCGACATTCTCCAGGTGACACGCGACCCACTGATCCTCGCCCTTCAGCCGCAGCTCAGGCACCTCGCTGCGGCAGCGGTCGAAGGCCAGCGGGCAACGTGTGTGGAAGCGGCAGCCTTTCGGCGGATTGACCGGGCTTGGCACGTCGCCCTTGAGGATGATCGGTGAGCGCTCGGCGCCGGGCTCCGGGACGGGCACGGCTGACAGCAACGCCTTGGTGTAGGGATGGCCGGGGCTTGCAAAGATCTGCCGCCTCGGCGCGATCTCGACGATCTTGCCGAGATACATCACCGCGACGCGGTGCGTCATGTGCTCGACGATGGCGAGGTCGTGGCTGATGAAGAGGAGCGCGAGGCCGAACTCGCGCTGCAAATCCTGCAGCAAATTGACGATCTGCGCCTTGACCGAGACGTCGAGCGCGGACACCGCCTCGTCGCAGACGATCAGCTCCGGCTTGGCGGCGAGCGCACGCGCGATGCCGATGCGCTGGCGCTGGCCGCCGGAGAATTCGTGCGGGCGGCGGTTCACGGCGTCGCGCGGCAGGCGGACGATCTCCATCAATTCGCCGATGCGCGTGTCGAGCTCGGCACTGTCCTTGGCGAGACCGAAATTGCGGATCGGCTCGGCGAGGATGTCGCGGATCCGCATGCGCGGGTTGAGGCTGGAGAACGGATCCTGGAACACGACCTGGACGCGGCGGCGCATCTCGCGCAGGCGGTGCGGGCCGAGATCGTCGATGCGCTGGCCGTCGAGCACGATCTGGCCGCCGGTGATGTCGAACAGCCGCAGGATGGCGCGGCCGACCGTCGACTTGCCGCAACCGGATTCGCCGACCAGCGACAACGTCTCGCCGCGTGCGATCTCGAACGACACGCCGTCGACCGCGTGCACCTTGCTCTTGGTGCGGCCGAACAGCCCGCCCGAGATCGGGAAATGTTTCTTGAGGTCGTTGACCTGGAGCAGCGGCATGGTCATGCGGCGGCCTGCTCCTTGGTGGCGAAATGACAGGCGGCGATGTGATGCGGCGCCTTCTGCTCCAGCCCCGGCGCATATTGGCGGCACAGGTCGGTCGCGAGCGCGCAGCGGCCGGCGAACACGCAGCCGTCGATGCGCTGCTTGAGGTCCGGCACCTGGCCGGGAATTTCCGCGAGGCGCTTGGTCTCGCCCGACAGCGAGGAGCCGAGCTTCGGCAGCGCGCCGAGCAGGCCCTGCGTATAGGGATGACGCGGCGAGCGGAACAGCTCCTTCACCGGCGCTTCCTCGACCTTGCGTCCCGCATACATCACCATCACCCGCTCGGCGACCTCGGCGACGACGCCGAGATCGTGGGTGATCAGGATGATCGCGGCACCGACGCGCTGCTTCAATTCCAGCATCAGCTTGAGGATCTGCGCCTGGATGGTGACGTCGAGCGCGGTGGTCGGCTCGTCGGCGATGAGGAGCTTGGGATTGCAGGCCAGCGCCATCGCGATCATCACGCGCTGGCGCATGCCGCCAGACAGCTGGTGGGGATATTCGCGCACGCGGCGCGCTGGCTCGGGGATGCCGACCAGCGTGAGCATCTCGACGGCGCGGGCCTCGGCCTGTGCTTGATCGAGTCCCTGATGCAGCCGCAGGGTTTCGCCGATCTGGCGGCCGACGGTCAGCACGGGGTTGAGGCTGGTCATCGGCTCCTGGAAGATCATCGAGATGTCGTTGCCGCGGAGCGCGCGCATCTCACGATCGGAGAGTGTCAGGATATCCCTGCCCTCGAGCTTGATCGAACCTGCGATCTTGCCGGGCGGCTCCGGGATCAGGCGCATCATCGACATCGAGGTGACCGACTTGCCGCAACCGGACTCGCCGACGATAGCGAGCGTCTCGCCGGGATTGACGTGGAACGACACGCCGTCGACGGCGCGGTTGATGCCGGTCGGCGTGCGGAAATGGACCTGGAGATTCTCGACCTCGAGCAAGGGCATCAGGTCAGCTCCCAATCGGCATACGCGTCGATGACCCCGCCCGGTCTGACCAAATCAGTAGCGTGCCCCGCTCCCTCCCCTCGTCGTTCCGGGGCGCGCCTCAGCGCGAGCCCGGAACCCATACCCCCAGGAAGCGGTGTGAGGCACCCTGGTGGTGGGATCTCGCCCCGCGTCATCTCCCTGTGGTTATGGATTCCGGGCTCAGCCCTACGGGCTGCCCCGGAATGACGGGAGGAGAGAGTGGAGCGCATCGCAGGCAGCTTTGACGCGGGTGCGATGGCGCGCACTGACATGCCTCTCACACCCCCGCTCATGGTGACTTCGCCATGCGCGGGTCGAGCGCGTCACGCAAACCGTCGCCGACGAGGTTCACGGCGAGCACGGTGACCGACAGGAATGCGGCCGGGAAGAACACGATGTAGGGCTTGACCTGCCACAGCGCGCGGCCCTCGGCCATGATGTTGCCCCAGGACGGAATGGTCGGCGGCGTGCCGGCGCCGATGAAGGACAGGATGGCCTCGGTGATCATGGCGCTGGCGCAGATGTAGGTCGCCTGCACCAGCATCGGCGCCATCGTGTTGGGCAGGATGTGGCGCAGGATCACCATCGGCGTGCGCGTGCCCGAGGCGACGGCGCCATCGACGTAAGGCTGCTCGCGCAAGGACAGCACGACGCCGCGGATCAGGCGCGCGACGCGCGGGATTTCGGCGATGGTGATGGCGAGGATGACGTTGCCGACGCTGCCGCGCGTCAGCGCCATCAGCGCGACCGCGAGCAAAATCGGCGGGATCGACATCAGCCCGTCCATGCAGCGCATCAGGACCCCGTCGGCCCAGCGCAGGAAGCCGGCGACGAGGCCGATCGCGAGCCCGATCAGCGACGCAGCGAGCGCCACAGACAGGCCGACCGTGAGCGACACGCGGGTGCCGTAGAGCACGCGCGAATAGATGTCGCGTCCCAGCGCATCGGTGCCGAACCAGAAATCCGCCGACGGCAGCCGCGTGCGCTTGGCCGGCGCGATCGCGGTGGGATCGACGGTGAACAGGAACGGCGCAAACACGCCGATGATGACGAGCACGAGCAGGAGCGCGCCGCCGATCGCGACCGTCGGATGGTTGCGCAGGAAGCCGATGACGCCGCGCCGGATCTTCGGCGCCGCCATCAGGTCGGGCAGGCGTGGCGCGACGACGAGGCCCGGTGGCGGAGAGGTTGTGGTCGTGGCGGTCAATAGCGGATCCTCGGGTCGACCAGGGTGTAGGTGATGTCGATCAGGAGATTGACGAGCACGTAGACGAAGCTGAACAGCAGCACGATGCCCTGGATCACGGGATAGTCACGGCGCAGAATCGCATCGATGGTGAGGCGGCCGAGGCCGGGAATCGCGAACACGCTTTCGGTGACGACGGCGCCGCCGATCAGCAGCGCGATGCCGATGCCGACCACGGTGACGATCGGCACCGCTGCGTTCTTCAACGCATGAATGAACAGGATGCCGCCCTGCCCCAGACCCTTGGCGCGCGCGGTGCGGATGTAGTCCTGCTGCAGCACCTCGAGCATGGCCGCGCGGGTGATGCGCGCGATCAGCGCGATGTAGACGCAGCCGAGCGCCACCGCCGGCAGGATCAGGTTCTGCAGCCACGGCCAGAAGCCTTGCGACAGCGGCGTGTAGCCCTGCACCGGCAAGAGGTCGAACTTCAGCGCGAACACGTAAGCGAGAATGTAGCCGACGACGAACACCGGAACCGAGAAGCCGAACACGGCAAACGCCATGATCACGCGGTCGATCCAGGTACCGGCCTTCCACGCCGCGATCACGCCGAGCGGCACCGCGATGAGGATGGTGAGAAACAGCGTCACCATCATCAGCGACAAGGTCGGCTCGATGCGCTGGGCGATCATCGCGGCCACCGGAAGATTGGTGAAGATCGAGGTGCCCAAATCGAAGTGCAGCAAACGCCATACCCAGCTGCCGAACTGGACCAGGAAGGGCTGGTCCAGTCCAAGATTGGCGCGGATGCGCTCGACGTCCGCCGGGCTCGCCTGGTCGCCGGCGATGACAACGGCCGGATCGCCCGGCGCGATGTACAACAGGCTGAAGACGAACAGCGCGACGATCGCCATCACGGGCAAGGTCGACAGCACGCGTCGGAGCGCATAAGCGAGCATGAGACGTCTTTCGCCGGAGATCTTGCCGCGTTTCCAAGGAAACGCAGCATGATCTCATCCCTTTGTCTTGAGCATGATCTTGTCGGAAAACCGGTGCCCACTTTTCCGGATCATGCTCTACGCGGTCTTCGACACGCCCCAGAACAGCGGGATCGGCCCCTTGGTCACGCCCGAGACGTTCTTGCGCCACGCCGTATAGCCGAGGAAGAAGCCGGTCGGCGCGAACACCACGTCGTCGATCGCCGCCTTGTTGATGCGGGCCGCGACGGTCTTCTCCTCGTCGAGCGACTTGGCGTTGAACCAGTTGGTGATCTCCGTCTCCACCTTCTCGCTGGTCGGCCAGCCGAACCACGCCTTGTCGCCATTGGCCCGCAGCGCGGTATAGGCGGCCGGGTTGATGCAGTCGGCACCAGCATGCCAGGTGTGGAACATGTGCCAGCCGCCCTGGGACGGCGGCGTCTTCTGCGCGCGGCGGGCGCCGACGGTGCCCCAATCGGTGGCGACGAAGTCGACGGTCATGCCGAGCTTCTTGAGGAGATCGGCGGTGACGTCGCCGAACGCCTTGGTGATCGGCTGGTCCTGCGCGACCACGCAGGTGATCGGCTCGCCCTTGTAGCCCGCTTCCTCCAGCAGCTTCTTGGCCGCGGCGAAGTCGCGCTTGCCCTTGAGGATGTCGCCGCCGGCCTCGGTGTAGAGCGGCGTGTCCGGCGTGAAGAAGCCGGGCAGCGGCTTCCACAGCGCGTTCTCGTCGCCGACCAGCGCGCGCATGTAGTCTTCCTGGCTCAGCGCCATCAGGATGGCCTGGCGCGCCTTCACGTTGTTGAACGGCGCATGCAGATGGTTCATGCGGAACGAGCCGACATTGCCGAGCGGATCGCCGATGTCGACGCCGATGTTCTTGTTGCCCTTGAGCACCGGCACGAGATCGGTGATCGGGTTCTCCCACCAGTCGACCTCGCCGTTCTGCAGAGCGGCGGCCGCCGTCGCGGGATCCGGCATGATCACCCACTCGACGCGATCGACCAGCACCTTCTTGCCGCCGGCCAGCCACACCGGCTTCTCCTCGCGCGGCACGTAGTCGGCGAACTTCTCGAACACGGCCTTGGCGCCCGGGACCCATTCGCCCTTGGCGAACTTGAACGGGCCGGAGCCGATATATTCCGACATCTGCTTGAACGGGTCGGTCTGCGCGATGCGCTCGGGCATGATGAAGGCGCACGGCGCGTTGCCCTTGCCGAGCGCGAACAGCATCTTCGGATAAGGCTGCTTCAGCACCCACTTGAAGGTCTTGTCGTCGACCGCGGTGAGCTCGTTCTGGATCGCCTTGAGCATCAGGCCCATCGGGTCGCGCGCCGACCAGCGCGTCAGGCTGGCGACGACGTCCTTGGCGAGCACCGGCTCACCGTCATGGAATTTCAGGCCCGAACGCAGCTTGAAGGTCCAGGTCAGGCCGTCGGACGAGACCTCCTCGGATTCCACCATCTGGCGCTGCGGCACGAACTTGTCGTCGATGCCATACAGCGTGTCCCAGACCATCGCGGCGGCGTTGCGCACGACATATTGCGTGCCCCAGATCGGATCGAAATTGGCGAGATTGGCCTGCGGCACAAAACGCAGTGTGCGCGCGGACGCGCCTTGCGCGATCGCCGGCGCAGCAAATCCCGTCAGCGCCAGACCACCCGCGCCCGCCAATCCCTTCAATACCGTTCTGCGATCCATGTTCTCTCCTGATGCAAGCTGCCTGAGTTCAATTGCCGAAATTGTAAGCAAGGCCCATGCCATGCGCGTGGAGTGCATTCATTTGAACGCAAATGAGGCATGATGGGCAAGTCCCACTCTCTCCTCTCGTCATTCCGAGGCGTGCCGCGCAGCGGCGCGAGCCCGGAATCCAAGCCACAGGCGGGCGTTGGAGAAGCGACATGTCACCATCGGCGTGCCCCGCACATCTGCCTGTGGTTATGGATTCCGGGCTCCTCGCTGCGCGATGCCCCGGAATGACTCGTGGAGGGGTCTCGGCCTTGCATCACGGCTTCTGCACCGCGGAGCCATCGGCCATCAGCCGCTCGCCCTTGCGCGCGACGATCATGCCGTACGCCTGCGGCTGGCGATGGACGTCGAAATTGAAGATCGTCTGCTTATACGAATTGCACAGGTCGAGGTCACAGCGCGCCAGCGCGATCTCGTCACCCTTGGTGGCGCAGGCCGCGACGATCTCGCCGGAGGGTGCGATGATGCAGCTGCCGGCGATATGATCGACGCCCTCCTCGATGCCGCCCTTGGCCACGCCGATCACCCAGGTGCCGTTCTGATAGGCACCGGATTGCATCACGAGGCGGTTGTGGAACAGCGAGAGATCGTCATGCTCCGGCGCGGGCGGATTGTGCACCGGCGTGTTGTAGCCGATCAGCACCATCTCGACGCCCTGCAGCCCCATCACGCGATAGGTCTCCGGCCAGCGGCGATCGTTGCAGATCGCCATGCCGATGACGCCGCCAAAGGCATTGGCCACGCCGAAGCTCTTGCCCGGCTCGAAATAGCGTTTTTCCAGATGCTGGAATTTGCGCCACGGCTCGTGCTCGGCATGACCCGGCAGATGCACTTTGCGGTATTTCGAGACGATGCGCGCGTCCTTGTCGACGAGAATGGCCGTGTTGTAGCGATGCACGATGCCGTCCTCGACCGTGAGCTCGGCATAACCCAGGCAGAAGCCGATGCGCAGCTCCTTCGCGAGCGCGAACAGCGCCTGCGTCTCCGGCCCCGGCATCTCGCGCTCGAAATATGTATCGATCTCGGCCTGGTCGGCCATGTACCAGCGCGGGAAGAAGGTCGTCAGCGCGAGCTCGGGATAGACGATGAGGTCGCAGCCATTGGCGTGCGCCTGGCGCATCAAGGCCATCAGCCGCGCGACCACTGCGCTGCGCGGCTCGCTCTTGGCGATGGGACCGAGCTGACCGATGGCAAGATTGACGAAGCGCGGCATGATGTCTGTTCCTTATTCCGGAACTGTTTCGTTCGCGGGGTGCGCTGCTCCTGCACTCATCATGCCATGCGGGTTCAATCCCGCAAGCCGGGTGCGTAGCCGAACGCGATGGCCGGCTCGGCCGCGGTCTCGACCCACACGCTCTTCACCTGCGTGTATTCGTACAGCGCCTCGACGCCGGAGGAACGGCCATGGCCGCTGTTGTTGTAGCCACCGAAGGGCGAGGCGACATTGATCGTCTT
This sequence comes from Bradyrhizobium sp. ORS 375, assembly GCF_000239775.1. Taxonomy (GTDB): domain Bacteria; phylum Pseudomonadota; class Alphaproteobacteria; order Rhizobiales; family Xanthobacteraceae; genus Bradyrhizobium. Next base: position 5,565 of record NZ_CAFI01000100.1, on the reverse strand, counting down.
ATAGGAGTTGATCCAGAACGTGCCGGCCTTCACTTGCGCCGCGACGCGATGCGCCCGCGCGACGTCGCTCGTCCACACCGCACCGGCAAGACCAAACTCGCTGTCATTGGCGATCGCGATCGCCTCCTCCTCGGTGTCGAAGCGGATCGCGGCGACGACGGGACCGAACACCTCCTTGCGCGCGATGGCCATGGCGTTGGTGACGTTCTTGAGCACGGTCGGCTTGACGTAATAGCCCTGCTGCTGCGCAGTGCCATCGCTGCCGATAACGATCTCCGCGCCTTCCGCCGCGCCTTCGCGGATCAGCGACAGCACGTGATCATGCTGCCTGGCGTTATTGATCGGCCCGATCTCGGTGTCCGCCGACAGCGGGTCACCGCATTTGATCTTGGCCGCGCCCTGCGCGACGAGATCCACGAACCGGTCATAAACCGCGCTCTGCACCAGGAGACGCGAGCCCGCCACGCAGCTCTGCCCGGCGCCGCCGAAGATCGCCGCCTGCGCACCGATCGCGGCACGTTCGAGATCGGCGTCGGCGAACACGATGTTGGCAGATTTGCCGCCGAGCTCGAGCACCGACGGCAGCAGCCGCCGCGCCGCGGCCTCGCCGATCAGCCTACCGGTGGGCACCGAGCCGACGAACACGACCTTCTTCACCGCGGGCTGCGCGAGCGCCGCCTGCCCCGTGGTATGGCCGTAGCCCGCGAGCACGTTCACCACGCCCTTCGGCAGACCGGCGGCTTCCGCGATCACCGCGAGCGCCAGCGAGGTCAGCGGCGTCAGCTCGGACGGCTTGAGCAGCACGGCGTTGCCCATGCTGATCGCGGGCGCGATCTGCCACCCCGCCGTGAAGATCGGCGCGTTCCATGGCGTGATCTGCAGCACCACGCCCATGGGCTCGCGGCGCGTGTAGTTGAGATGGCTCGACGGCACCGGGATGACGTCGCCGTGGAATTTGTCGGCCCAGCCGGCGTAGTACTCGAACATCTCCGCGACCTTGGCGACCTCGCCGCGGGTGTCGCGGATCGGCTTGCCGGCGGAGAGCGACTCGAGCTGCGCCAGCGGTTCGGCCGACGCGAGGATCGCGCGTGCGACCGCCTGCATCACCCGGCCTCGGCCCGCGGCGGTGAAACGCCCCCACGTCACCTGCCCCACGGCGGCTGCCGCCGCGGCCTTCGCCGCGACGTCCGCCCCGGCATCGGGGTAGCTGAACAACAATTGCCCGGTCGCGGGATCATTGACCGACACGGTCGCGCCGTCGCCGACGACACGCTCGCCGCCGACATGCGAGCCAATGATCCCGGCATCGGGCCAGAACGGCTGCGTCGCTTCGCGCAGGCGAGGATCGATGAAGTGGGTCATGGCTGCACTCACGGCTTCGCAATCGGGCCGAGCTGCAGCTCGACGATGCGGTTGAAATCCTCGGCATCGGCAATGCTGGCCGCGCTCTCGGCCCAGATGCGCGCGGTGTCCGCGGCCATGGGCAGAGCGAGACCAAGCTCGCCGGTGAATTGCGCCGCGAGCCTCACGTCCTTTCGCATCAGCTGCATCGTGAAGCCGGAATCGAACGCGCCGTTGAGGATCCAGTTGGGCACGTTGACCTGCGTGACGCCGGAACGGCCGGAGCCGGCATTGAGGCCTTCGAGCAACCTGAAGGCATCGACGCCGGCGGCGTCAGCGATGCGCAGCGCTTCGGCGGCGGTGAGCAGATGCGCGGCGCAGAGAAGGTTATTGACGATCTTGGCGACGTTGCCGGCGCCGACGCCGCCGACATGCACGCGCTTGGCGCTCATGCGCTCCAGCACCGGCAGCACGCGTGCGAGATCCTGGTCATTGGCGCCGATCACCATGGTCATGGTCCCCGTGGCGGCACCGTTCGGGCCGCCGCTGACCGGGGCATCGATGAATCCCATGTCGCGCGCTTTGAGCAGCGCGGCCAGACGGCGCGAGGTCTCGGGATGCGAGGTCGAAGTGTCGACGATCACGACGCCGGCCCGCGCATGCGCGAGAATGCCGTCGGCGCCCGCCACGACGCGCTCGACGATCTCCGCCGTCGGCAGCGACAGAATCACGATATCGGCCGCGCCGACGACCGCACCGACGCCGTCCGCGATGGATAGCCCCTCGTCCGCCAGCGCCTCGCGCGTTGTCCCCAAGGCGTCATAGCCTGTTACGGCGAAGCCGCCGCTTTTCAGCGTTAGCGCCATGCCGCGCCCCATCTTGCCAAGTCCGATGATGCCGACTGCAGTCACGAGGCCTCCTGTCGAGATTGCCTCGGCAGCCTAGCCGCCCGATTTCACGGCAGACATCAGCGACTCCCGACGATAGTGTTGACCTGAAGGCAACACTTCGGATGCACCATGTCCACCGCCCCGCTCGACCACCACCGGCTGCATTACCTCCACGAGGCCATCCGCCTCGGCTCGGTGCGCGCCGCCGCCGAGGCGCTCGACATCAACGCCTCGGTGATCAGCCGGCAGATCGCGTTGCTCGAGAAAGAGCTCGGGCTCATGCTGGTCGAGCGGCTGAGCCGCGGCATCCGCGCCACCGAGGCCGGCGCCCTCTTGGTCGAGCGCTTCCGGCAGTGGCAGGCCGACCAGGCCGACACGGTCGCCAAGCTGCGTGAGCTCGCCGGCCTGAAGCGCGGCCATGTCGACATCGTACTCGGCGAGGGCTTCGTCAGCGATCTGATGTCGGGCCCGCTCGGCCGGTTCTGGCAGCGTCACCCGGAGCTGACGATGGCGTTCGATCTCGCCGGCACCAGCGAGGTCGTCAACGCCATCGCCGAGGACCGCTATCACATCGGCCTGGTGTTCAATCCATCAGCCGATCCGCGCATCCGCGTCGCCACCGCGAGCCGCCAGCCGCTCTGCGCGATCGTGCCGCCGGATCACGCGCTGGCGCGGCTCGGCCGCCCCTTGCGCCTGCGCGAGCTCGCCGACCATCCGCTCGGGCTGATGCATGCGAGCTACGGCACACGGCAGATCGTGACGATGGCGGAGGCCGCCGAGCACATCGCGCTGACGCCGAAGCTCACCACGAGCTCGATCAACGTGCTCAGACATTTCGTCAAGAGCGGCCTCGGCCTGACGCTGCTGCCGGCCTTCTCGATCGCCGCCGACCTCGCCGATAGCTCGCTCAGCGCCCTGCCGATCGACAATCGCCTGCTGGCCTCGAGCGAAGCCTGTGTCATCACCCGCCGCGGCCGCGAGCTGCCGCACGCGGCCAGCCATCTGCTCCGCTTCCTCAGCGGCCAGATGCGGGCGTTCCGGGCCGGCGATGCTGCAAGCGGCGCGAGAAGTCGACAGGGCGGGCGTTGACGGCGCCGAACCGTAACCCGATCATTCCTCATTGCGGGTGCGATCTGGTTGCGATTTGATCTCCGAAAGCACGAGGAGTCCATCATGCGCATGAGTCTCGCAGTCGCATTCAGCCTGGCTGCGATCACCGCAGCTCAGGCGGAGAGCTGCCAGCTCATCGGCAATCAGGTCCATTGCGACAATGGCCGGTCCGGACAGCGTGTCGGCAACAACATCTATTGGAGCGACGGCTCCTCGTCCCAGCAGATCGGTCGCTCAACGTACAATAGCGACGGTACCAGCTCGCAGCAGCTCGGCAACCAGACCTATTTCAGTGACGGCACGTCGTCACAGACGATCGGCAATACGACATATTTCAGCGACGGCAGATCATGCCGGCGGATCGGGCAACAGATTCATTGCGATTGATCATGTCCAGGCCGGCTGCTGGACGTCCGCATGCTCGCGGCTGATGTGTTCGCTGCTCAGCGCGTTGGAGCGGGTGAAGGGAATCGAACCCTCGTATTCAGCTTGGAAGGCTGCTGCTCTACCATTGAGCTACACCCGCGTCGCGGCGTTCCCTAACATGGTCCGTTGCCGGTCTCAACCTCCCATCGCGGCCGGTCGGGAGCATTCCGGGCGTGTGTCCGCCCACCGGCGAGTGCATCGCAGCAGAGGTGCGGGTTCCGTAGTCGGCCCCCCTACCCTCGCCGCCTGGAGCGTCCTATATTGATTTCATCGTCAACAACGAAAGGAGGTGATCCAGTGTCTTTCACCAAGCGCTGTCACCTCGCTGGGATCGCCCGCTGAGCGGCTCTTCGTGAGCAACGTTCGATGCGCGTGATTCGTCAGCGATCGCGCCATCACGGCTTGGCAACGGGGCGGTCTCGGCCCTGGACCAGCGAGTTCAACATCTGCAGCGCGGCGGGTCTCTCGGCCCGCCGCGTTTTTATTGGGCTCAGCTTTGTTGGGCTCAGCCGCCCTCGCCCGGCGATTTGACCGGCCTCGGACCGACGAAGCGGCGCGCCAGAAATCCGCCGAAGCCGAGCATCCAGAAATACTGCACGTATTGGGGCGCGTACGCGGCCAGCACCACGCCCGGCACGAACACGATCACCGGGAAGACGGCACCGGCGATCTCGGCATGCCGACCGCCCGCAAGGGCAAGCCACCAGAGCGCGGCGTTCAATGCGGCGATGATGGTCAGATGCAGACCGTACAGCACGGCGACCGCGCTCGACAGCCGGTAGCTGCTGTAGAGACTGTTGGTGACGGGCAACAGCACGATCGACAGCAGGAAGAACAGGTCGAGGATGACGACGAAGCGGCTGCCGAACGGCTGCCGCGCCAGCCGGCGATGATGGCTGATCCAGAACACGCCGGCGATGATGAAGCTCAGCACCAGCCCGGCGAGCCGGCCGGAATAGGTGTGCGCCAGGTCCGCCCAGTCCGGCATCTGGGCAAAATTGGGTTTTGGCAGATCGTAAGCGAGAAGCGTCATCGCCACACCGAAGATGGTGTTGGACAGCGATTCCAGGCGGCGCATCTCAAACAGGTCGGATTGAGGCTCGGTCATCGGATCGGCGACAGCACGCATGCGGGTCAAGGATGGCGCGCTCTATAGCAGGTCTTTGGCGCCGTCGCCCGGACTCTGCCGTGACGGCGCATCGGCGCCGTCACAACAGCCGGCGTCGCCCGAGGCCAAGTCGCGATCTCAGCGGCAGGCGTAGACGTGGCCGTCGAAGCCGCGATAGCTGCGGGTCGCTGCGTTGTAGCTGCGGAATTGCATGCACGCCGGCATGCCGGCGGTGCGCAGCCGCGGCCGTTCCTCGGACTGCGGCCGCCCCGCTGCCGGCGTGCCGGTGTTGGCGGGCTTGGCCATCACGATCATTCGTCTGATCGCCGACATCGTCGTCGGCTTGCTCGCAGCCGGTGCCGTCTCCGCCTGGCCGGCTTTGGGCGCCGGCTCCTTCACGGCGACGACCACAGCCTTGGCCGCTTGCGCCTTGGCGGATGCTGGCTTGCCCGCCACGTTGCCTGCAGCGGACTTGGCCGCCACTCCGCCGCCGCTCGTCGTGGTGCCGGACGGCACCCCCGCCGATCCGGCCTTCGAGGTTGCCTTGGCCGCAGCCGACTTGGTCGAATCCGATTTGGTCCTGCCCGACTTGGCCATGGCTGGTTTCAGCGCGGCGGCGCTTGCTGACGCCGCAGGGTCGACTGTGGCGGCCTTGCGAGTCTCCGGATTGTCGGCGGCCGTGACGGGCTT
>NZ_CAFI01000101.1 GCF_000239775.1 Bradyrhizobium sp. ORS 375 | reverse complement strand
TGGCCCCAACGGCGGTCTTGCCGTGTGGATCCCCACCCCCACCCCCGACCCCTCCCCGCAAGGGGGAGGGGAGCGCACCATCTTCGTGGCGCCAGCTCCATTCGATCACGAGAGGCCGTCCATGGCAGCTGACCACGACTGAAATCGCCATGGCCCCCCGTCTCGAAAATTTCCGCCGCATCGTCGTCAAGGTCGGATCGTCGCTGCTGGTCGATTCCGAGGCCGGCGAAGTCCGCGCCGCCTGGCTGACGGCGCTGGCGGCCGATATCGCGCGGCTGCATGGCCGCGGCTGTGAGGTGCTGGTGGTATCGTCCGGCTCGATCGCGCTCGGCCGCAGCCGGCTGAAGCTGCCGCGCGGGCCGCTGAAGCTGGAGGAGAGCCAGGCGGCAGCCGCGGTCGGGCAGATCGCGCTGGCGCGGATCTGGTCCGAGGTGCTCGGCGCGCACGGCATCGGCGCCGGCCAGATCCTGGTGACCCTGCAGGACACCGAGGAGCGCCGCCGCTATCTCAACGCGCGCTCGACGATCGCAAAGCTGCTGGAATGGCGCGCGGTGCCGGTCATCAACGAGAACGACACGGTGGCGACCGCCGAGATCCGTTACGGCGACAATGACCGCCTCGCCGCCCGCGTGGCGACCATGGCGAGCGCCGACCTCTTGGTGCTGCTGTCGGACATCGACGGCCTCTACACCGCCCCGCCCGCGCAGGATCCCGACGCGAAGCTGATCCCGGTGGTCGAGAGCATCACCGCCGACATCGAGGGCATCGCCGGCGGCGCGGCGTCGGAATTCTCCCGCGGCGGCATGAAGACCAAGATCGAGGCCGCGAAGATCGCGACCACCGGCGGCACCCACATGCTGATCGCCTCCGGCAAGATCGAGCATCCGCTGGCGGCGATCGCCAATGGCGGCCGCTGCACCTGGTTTCTGACCCCGGCCAATCCGGTCACCTCGCGCAAACGCTGGATCGCCGGCTCGCTGGAGCCGAAGGGCACGCTGACGATCGACGCCGGCGCGGTCGCCGCGCTGCGCGCCGGCAAGAGCCTGCTGCCCGCCGGCGTCATCCGGGTCGACGGCCAGTTCGCCCGCGGCGACGCCGTGGTGGTACGCGGCCCCGACACCGACGAGATCGGCCGCGGCCTCGTCGCCTACGATGCCGATGACGCGGAGCGCATCAAGGGCCGGTCATCGCCGGATGTGGCTGTGATCCTCGGCATGTCCGGCCGAGCGGAGATGATCCACCGCGACGACCTGGTGATCGGCCCCGCGGGGGCTGGACCGGCATAGACTCATCCCGCCAGCGGTCGCAAACGGCTGGTTTCCATGCTACTGAAAGGCCTTACTTCAAGGTTGAAACGCCCATGACCGCGCCTCTCAAAGCCATCGACGGCAGCGCCGATCTGCCCCAGCTGATGAACGACCTCGCCCAGCGCGCCCGTGCGGCCGCGCGGGTGCTGGCGCTGGCGCCGGCCGAGCAGAAGAACCGGGCGCTGGAGGCGATGGAGCGGCTGATCCGCGCCCGCGCTGACGCGATCATTGCCGCCAATGCCGAGGACGTCGCCGAGGCAAAGGCCGCCGGCATGGCGGCGTCGTTCCTCGATCGCCTGACGCTGACGCCGGCGCGGGTCGCAGGCATGGCGGACGGCATCGCCGTGGTGCGCGGCGTCGCCGATCCCGTCGGCGTGGTCGCCGAGAGCTGGCAGCGGCCGAACGGCATGACCATCGAGCGCGTGCGGGTGCCGCTCGGCGTGATCGGCGTGATCTTCGAGAGCCGGCCCAACGTCGCGGCCGATGCCGGCGTGCTGTGCCTGAAGTCCGGCAATGCGGTGATCCTGCGCGGCGGCTCGGACTCGTTCCGCTCTTGCCGGGCGATCCATGACTGCCTGGTCGAAGGGCTGCGCGAAGCCGGCCTCCCAGAGGCTGCCATCACGCTGGTGCCGACGCGCGATCGCGCCGCCGTGGGCTTGCTGCTGTCCGGCCTGAACGGCGGCGTCGATGTGATCGTGCCGCGCGGGGGAAAAAGTCTCGTTGCGCGCGTTGAGGCCGAGGCGCGGGTGCCGGTGTTCGCGCATCTCGAAGGCGTCAACCACGTCTATGTCGACGGCGCCGCCGATCTCGAAATGGCGAAGTCGATCGTGCTGAACGCCAAGATGCGCCGCACCGGCGTCTGCGGCGCCGCCGAGACCCTGCTGATCGATCGGGCGTCACAGGACAAGATCAAGCCGCTGGTCGACATGCTGCTCGGCGCCGGCTGCGAGGTGCGCGGCGACGACGCCGTGCGGGCGGCCGACGCGCGCGTGAAGCCGGCCAGCAATGAGGACTGGGACACCGAATATCTCGACGCAATCATTGCCGCGAAGGTGGTCGACGGCGTCGACGGCGCGATTGCGCATATCCACGCGCACGGCTCCCACCACACCGATGCGATCGTGACCGCGGACAATGCCGCCGCCGACAAGTTTCTCAACGAGGTCGACTCCGCGATCGTGCTGCACAACGCCTCGACGCAGTTCGCCGATGGCGGCGAGTTCGGCTTCGGCGCGGAGATCGGCATCGCTACGGGAAAGTTCCATGCGCGCGGGCCGGTGGGCGTCGAGCAGTTGACGAGCTTCAAATACCGCATCCACGGCAGCGGTCAGACGCGGCCATGACCGCCGCATCCCGTGGTTGAGTTGCGAGAGCAGCAGGCGGTGACAGACGTGAGCGACGACGCCGCCAAGCGCCTTGCGATCCGCCAGGCGCTGCCGCCCTCCAGCGACGGCATGCGCATCGGCCTGCTCGGCGGCTCGTTCAACCCGCCGCACCAGGCGCACCGCGCGATCAGCCTGTTCGCGCTGAAGCGGTTGCAGCTCGATCGCGTGTGGTGGCTGGTAACGCCAGGCAATCCGCTCAAGGACGTCAGCGGGTTGCATGCGCTGGCCGAACGCGCCGCTGCAGCGCGCAAGGTCGCCGCCGATCCGCGCATCGAGATCAGCTGTCTCGAATCCGTCATTGGCACCCGCTACACTGCGGACACCATCGACTATCTGCGCCGGCGTGCCTCGCGCCTGCGCTTCGTGTGGATCATGGGCGCCGACAATCTCGCGCAGTTCCATCGCTGGCAGAAGTGGCAGCACATCGCGGCCCAGGTTCCCATTGCCGTGGTCGATCGCCCGCCGCGCAGCTTTCGCGCCCTGAATGCCCCGGCCGCTCGCGCGTTGGCGCGGTATCGCATTCCTGAGGCGCAAGCCAGTCAGCTCGCGAGCCGCTCAGCGCCTGCCTGGGTTTACCTGACGGGACTGAAAATGAGCCTGTCGTCGACCGGGTTGAGGAACCCGGACGGCAGCTGGAAGTCGTTCTGAGATGCGAGCCGGCTCACGGCGGCGGCATCGGATATGCATGGAACTCCAGGTCCCGCGCTGGTCCGAGGCGGGACATTCAGCCAAGAGTTCGGACCAAGCTACCGGGGGACTGGATTGTTGAAACCATTAACCCCACATGCCTAGTATGGTCAGCAGGCCGGGATGGATTCGGCCTGCGATACAGTGAAAGGAATGGTCCCTGACCACATCTGTATTGTCCCAGTCGGCCTTACCCAAGACCAAGGCAACGACGACCAAGTCAACTGCGACAAAGTCCACTGCCAAGTCTGCGCGTAACGCTTCGACCCCTGATGCGGCCTTGCAGGCGCGACCCGACGCCGACAAGCCTGACGCGGATAAGACTCTGCGCACGATCCTCTCCCGCCTCGAGGACATGAAGGCGGAAGAGACGGTCACCATCGATCTTCACGGCAAATCGGCGTACTCCGACTACCTGGTCATCACCACGGGCCGCTCGAACCGGCACGTCGGATCGATCGCGGAGAACGTCGCCAAGGGCCTGAAGGAAGCCGGAGCCAAGAAGGTCCACATCGAGGGCCTGCCCAATTGCGATTGGGTGCTGATCGATTCCGGCGACGTGATCGTGCACGTGTTCAGGCCCGAGGTCCGTGAGTTCTACAACCTCGAGCGGTTGTGGACGCAAGGGCCGAAGCCGGCGAAGACGCTGTAGCGGCAGCAGGCTGCGAATCGCGCGGTGCACGTGCTAGTGCGTGCACATGCGCCTGGTCGTGGTCGCCATCGGTCGGTTGAAGCAGGGTCCGGAGCGGGAGCTCGCGGAGCGTTACCGCGAGCGTTTCGACGACATCGGCCGCAAGCTCGGCTTTCGCGGCCTCGACATCCATGAAATTCCCGAAAGCCGCGCACGCGATGCGGCGACACGCATGACCGAGGAGGCCGCGGCGATCGCGGCCGCGATCCCCGACAAGTCCGTTCTGGTCTGCCTGGACGAGCGGGGCCAGAACATCGACAGCACAACCTTCGCGGGTCACATCGGGCGCTGGCGTGACGAGGGCGTCGCGGCGACCTGCTTCGTCATCGGCGGCGCCGACGGACTTTCGCCCGAATTGCGGCGCAGAGCCAAGCTAGGGGTCGCGTTTGGAGCTGCGACCTGGCCGCACCAGATCGTCCGCGTCCTGCTGCTCGAGCAGATTTACCGTACTGCTACGATCCTGGCCGGTCACCCCTATCACCGCGCTTGAATCAGGGACGATCGGAGCACAATAAGGACGTCGATGGTTTTCGCGCGGCCCCTTTGTCCATTCTCTCATCCGGCCCGCCGCGGCTGGGCGCGCCACGCGTCGCTGATCGCGCTGCTCCTTGCCCTTCCCACCTGGTCTGCGACCGCGCAGACCGGGCTGCGTCCCTCTATCACTACGACCGCACCACCGGCAGCACCGCCGACGCCCGAGCAGTTGAAGCAGCGCGAGCAGGAGCTCGAAGCCGCACGCGCCGCCCAGAAGGCCGCCGCCGAGGCACAGGAGCGCCTGAAAGCCGACATCGCCGCGCTCGGCGAGGATCGCGGCAAGCTCAATCAGCAGCTGATCGACGTGGCCGCGCAGGTGCGCAGCGTCGAGATCCGCGTCGGCGAGGCCGAGACGCGGCGGCGCGGCCTCGATGGCCGCGAGCAGGATCTGCGCACGTCGCTGGAGGCACGACGCACCGAGATCATCGAGGTCCTGGCCGCCCTGCAGCGCGCCGGCCGCCGCACCCCGCCCGCCCTGCTCGTCCGCCCGGAAGATGCGCTGCAGTCGCTGCGCACCGCGATGCTGCTGGGCTCGGTGATTCCCGAGATGCGCGGCCGCGCCGAGAAGCTGTCGACCGATCTCGGCGAGCTCGTCGCCATCCGCAAGACGATTGCGTCAGAACGCGACAAGCTCGCCACCGACCGCGACAGACTGCGGACCGACCAGACCCGCCTCGCCGCCCTGGTGGAAGAGCGCCAGCGCAAGCAGAGCTCCGCCGAGAAGGACATGGAGGCCGAGAGCGCGCGAGCCGCCATGCTGGCCCAGCAGATCGACTCGCTGCAGAGCCTGATCACGACCATGGAGCTCGACCTCAAGAGCGCAGCCAAGGCGGCCTCCACGGCGAGCCTGCAGGGCGTTCCCGTCAACGCCAAGCCGGACGCCAACGCGCTGCGCAATCCGACCCGCAAGGCGCCGGCGATCGCGTTCGCTTCGACCAAGGGCATGCTGACCTACCCGGTCAACGGCAACAAAATTCGCGAGTTCGGCGCGTCCGACGGCGCCGGCGGGTCCGATAAAGGCATTTCTTTGGCGGCCCGTCCGGGCGCCCAGGTCACAACCCCGTGTGATGGCTGGGTTGTCTATGCCGGCCCCTTCCGCAGCTACGGACAACTCTTGATCCTCAACGCGGGTGGCGGGTATCATGTCCTGATCGCCGGGATGGAGCGCATTTCCGTCAATATCGGGCAGTTTGTTCAGACGGGAGAGCCGGTCGCGACCATGGGTATCACGTCCCAAGTCGCCTCCATTCTCGCTACGAATGCGAGTCAACCAGTGCTCTATGTCGAGTTCCGCAAGGACGGTACTCCAATCGATCCAGGCCCATGGTGGGCCGCAAATGAAGGCGAAAAGGTACGCGGATGATGCGTAAGACTTCGGTAATTCTCCTGAGCGCGGCCACCGGTGCGGCACTGACCTTGTTCGTGACGCAACCGCGCGCGGTGTTGATGGGATCGACCGCGCGCGCCGCGACCTCCGATACCTATCGCCAGCTCAACCTGTTCGGCGATGTGTTCGAGCGGGTGCGCAGTGACTACGTCGAGAAGCCCGATGATTCGAAGCTCGTGGAGTCCGCGATCAGCGGCATGCTCTCGGGCCTCGATCCGCATTCGAGCTACATGGATGCGAAGAGCTTCCGCGACATGCAGGTGCAGACCCGCGGCGAGTTCGGCGGCCTTGGCATCGAGGTCACGATGGAGGACGGCCTGATCAAGGTCGTGTCGCCGATCGACGATACGCCGGCGTCGAAGGCCGGCATCCTGGCCAACGACATCATCACCAATCTCGATGACGAAGCCGTGCAGGGCCTGACCCTGAACCAGGCCGTCGAGAAGATGCGCGGTCCGGTCGGCACCAAGATCAAGCTGAAGGTCGTGCGCAAGGGCGCCGACAATCCGCTCGACATCACGCTGACCCGCGACAACATCCGCGTCCGCTCGGTGCGCTCGCGCCCGGAGAGCGATGACATCGCCTATATCCGCATCACGACCTTCAACGAGCAGACCACCGAGGGGCTGAAGAAGAGCATCGCGGATCTGCAGAACCAGATCGGCGACAAGCTGAAGGGCTACATCATCGACCTGCGCAACAATCCGGGCGGCCTGCTCGAGGAGGCGGTCACCGTCTCCGACGCGTTCCTGGAGCGCGGTGAGATCGTCTCGACCCGCGGCCGCAATGCCGAGGAAACGCAGCGCCGTGCCGCGCATGCCGGCGACCTCACCAAGGGCAAGCCGGTCATCGTGCTGATCAACGGCGGCTCGGCCTCCGCCTCGGAGATCGTGGCCGGCGCATTGCAGGACCACAAGCGCGCCACGCTGGTCGGCACCCGCTCGTTCGGCAAGGGTTCGGTGCAGACCATCATCCCGCTCGGCGCCGGCAATGGCGCGCTGCGCCTGACCACGGCGCGCTACTACACGCCGTCGGGCAAGTCGATCCAGGCCAAGGGCATCGTGCCGGACATCGAGGTCCTGCAGGACGTGCCCGAGGAGCTGAAGTCGCGCACCGACACCAAGGGCGAGGCGTCGCTGCGTGGCCACCTCAAGAACGACGGCGACGAGAAGACCGGCTCGCAGTCCTACGTGCCGCCGGATGCCAAGGACGACAAGGCGCTCAAGATGGCAGCCGACCTGCTGCACGGCATCAAGAACAGCGCCAACACGCCGGCCCCGACCGAAAAGGCCTCGGCGGATAAGCCGAAGGCCAACTGATCGGCAATCCGCCAACGTGACATCTGCTTTGAAGGGCGGCCTAGCGGCCGCCCTTTGCTTTTGGTCTTGCGGCTCCGCCGATTTACGGGCTCGCGGACACTCCGCCTGCGCCCGAATTGCTGGCGTGGTATCGTCGACCCGATTGATTCGGGAATTTCGATGACAGAGACGGCCGACGAGCTGAGCGCCCCGCTCGGACAGACGGAGAAGCGTCGCAGGCGCCGCATTCGGCTTCCCTTCACGGCGTTGCAGGCGCTTGCGATGCTGCTTGGCCTGGTCCTGGTGGTGTTCGCCGGCTTTGCGCTCTTCGGCGACAATCCGCTCGGCGGCGAGCCGGTGGCGCGAGTGGCGATCAACGACGGCGCCAAGCCGGACGACAAGCCCACAGCGGCGAAACCCGAGGCAAAGTCCGAGCACGGCGCCGCACCGGCCGCCAAGCCCGAGGGCGAGCGCAAGACCGTGACGATCATCGACGGCTCCAGCGGCGCGCGCCAGGAGGTTGCGATCGGTGGCGGGGGCGACACGGCCGAGCCGGGATCGGCCGCGCCGGCCGGCGCCATGCCGCCCGGCGTCGATCCGCGCCTGCTGGAGAAGTCGCGCTACGGCATGATCCCCGTGATGGCCGACGGGCTGAAGCCGTTCACGGCCTATGCGGCGGATGCCGACCGGGCCAAGGCGGCGCGGATGCCGGCCGTCGCGATCGTCATCGGCGGACTCGGCGTCGGCGCCGCCAAGACCGTCGACGCGATCATGAAGCTGCCGCCGGCGGTGACCCTGGCGTTCACGCCATACGGCTCCGATCCGACCAAGCTCGCCGAGCGCGCCCGCACGCAGCGCCATGAAATCCTGCTGCAGGTCCCGATGGAGCCCTACGACTATCCGGACAACGATCCGGGCCCGCAAACGCTGCTCGCCACGCTGGGACCGGACCAGAACATCGACCGCCTGTTCTGGCACATGAGCCGGCTGCAGGGGTATGTCGGCATCGGCAATTTCATGGGCGCGCGGTTCGTCGCGACCGAGACCGCGATGCAGCCGATCGTCAACGAGGCCGCCAAGCGCGGTCTCGCGCTGTTCGACGACGGCGCCGCGCCGCGCAGCGTGGCCGGGTCGCTGGCGACCGGGCGCTCCGTTCCGTTCGCGAAGGGCGACGTCGCCATCGATGCGGTGCCGACCGCGGTCGAGATCGACAATGCGCTGGCCAAGCTCGAGAGCCTCGCCAAGGAGCGCGGAGTCGCGGTCGGCACGGCGTCGGCCCTGCCGGTCTCGATCGACCGGATCGGCACCTGGATCAAGGGCCTGGACCGCAAGGGCATCCTGCTGGTGCCATTGACAACCGCGATGCTGAAATCAAAATCCAACTGAACGAGCGTACGCTGCCGCGGCGGCGACGTGACGCGGGGTCTGTCGCGATGGCGCGGGGCAACGCAGGAAGGCCGAGACGGAATGACGCGCTACGAGGACCTGCCCTACCGCACCTGCGTCGGCATTGCGCTGATCAACTCGGAAGGGCTTGTGTTCATCGGTCGCCGTGCCGGCGGCATCGAACATGTCGACGACACCCATGTCTGGCAGATGCCGCAGGGCGGCGTCGACCCCGGCGAGGATGCCTGGGAAGCCGCGAAGCGCGAACTCTATGAGGAGACCAGCGTCCGCTCGGTCGAGAAGCTTGCCGAAATCGACGACTGGCTGACCTATGACATTCCACGAACCGTGGCCGGCCGGGCGTGGAAGGGGCGCTATCGCGGCCAGCGTCAGAAATGGTTCGCGCTGCGCTTTACCGGCAAGGATTCCGAGATCGACGTCGAGCGTCCCGGCGGCGGCCATCACAAGGCCGAGTTCATCACCTGGCGGTGGGAGCCGCTGCAGAACCTGCCGACGCTGATCGTGCCGTTCAAACGGCCGGTCTATGAGCGGGTGGCCAAGGAGTTCGCGACGCTGGCGGGCGGCTGATCAGCCGGAGCCAGGCCAGCCGGCTCGTCTGCGACGCCCCTGCACGACATCTCTGCAGATCGGCCGCGACAACGCCGTCACGCTGCGCTGCTATGCGACGCGCAGACCATGGATGCGACCATGACCGAAACCAGACCCTATCGCCCGAACGTCGGCATCGCTCTGTTGAATGCCGAAGGCCTCGTCTTCCTCGGGCGCCGTTTCCGCGACGACGGCCCGGAGATCGTCCTGCCGGGTCTCGAATGGCAGATGCCGCAGGGCGGCGTCGATCCCGGCGAGGACCTCCAGGCGGCCGCACGGCGCGAGCTGTGGGAGGAGACCGGCATCCGCGACGCCGACATTCTCGCCGAGACCGACTGGCTCACCTACGAGTTTCCGCCGTTCGAGGATCCCAACCACCGGCTCGCCGGCTTCCGCGGCCAGCGCCAGAAATGGTTCGCGATGCGCTTCACCGGACGCGAGGCGGACATCGACCCGGTGACGCCGCGCAACGGCCAACCGGCCGAGTTCGACGCCTGGCGCTGGGAGCGCCTCGCGCGTGTGCCGGAGCTGGTGGTGCCGTTCCGTCGCGAGGTGTACCGCGCGGTGGCGAGCGCGTTCGCGCATTTCGCCAAGTCTGGCGACTGATCGTTCCTTTGCTGAGGAGCGCAGGCTCTCTCCATACGTCATTCCGGGGCGCGCGCAGCGCGAGCCCGGAATCCATAGCCACAAGCCGTTATGAGGCGCGAGACGGATGTGGCGCTTGTCGTGCAAACAACTTCCGCTCGTGGTTATGGATTCCGGGCTCATCGCTGCGCGATGCCCCGGAATGACGGCGGAAAGAGCGAGAGCCTAATTATCCTCCACCGTGAACGGGCCGATCGCGATGACGCGGCAGTCGCTGTCGCGGGTGGAGCAATCGGCCAGGGCGCCGCCGATCGCGGTCTCCTCTCGATCACCGTTCAGGCCGTAGCCGGGATGTCCGGCCTTGCCGACCGCGATCGCATTCCAGCCCGACGTTGCAGCAACCAGGCGCCGCGCGACCTCCTCGCGGGCGTCGGTGGCAATCGCCGTGTGGCTGGCGGCGTGGAAGAAGCCGGTCGCCTTCATCACCGCGGGCACGGGCACCACGAAGGTGTCGTCCAGCGCCACGATGATGCAGGCCGTCCCGGCCTGTGCACCGCAGGCTTCGAGATTGCGCCGGACCACATCGTCGACCAGGTCACCACCGACGCTATAGAAGAACTGCCCCCCCGGGCCGAGCGCGATCGCCTTGGTACGCCGCGCGGTGCCGTAGTTCGTCGTCAGTCGGTCGCGGCCGGTGTCACGAATCAGCGGCATCTCCGCCGCGCTGAAGGCCCGCTCGGTGAGCGGGTCATGACGCACCCAGGGCTGGGGCGGCAAAGGCGGCCTGCTGTGCGCATAGACGACGTTGTCGCCGACGGCGTAGAGCTCACATTTGCGCGGACCATTCGAATTCTCGGCGCGCTGCTGGCACTGCTCGAGCGCCGCCGCTTTCGCCGCTTCGTCGCTGGGCTGTCCGGTGACATAGGCGCTGACGCCGTTGATCGTTGTCGCGAACGCCTTGTGCGCGGGAGCAGGCGCGTAGTCGCGCGCCAGCGCGATGCGGGTGCGCTCGCTGACGAACGGCACCGCGTCGGCTGCGAACTTCTCGATCACGGCCGTCGTCGAAGACGGTGACGGCGCGGGCTGCGACGGTTGGGGCGCCGGGCTGGGTTGTCCGGCCGTGGAAGCCGTTGATGCAGGCGTCGGCGAGGCCGCGTCCGGCATCGGCGACGTCGGCTTGGCAGACAGCCGGGCCAGCGCTTCAGCCGCGGCTTTGGCCGCGTCGCGCTGCGCAGGTTTGGTCTCACGGTAATCGAGATAGAAGGACGTTCCGGCGGCGATCGCGACAAGCGCGCCCGCGGTCACAGCCGCCGCGAGCAGCAGGCCTCGCGCGCCGCCGAGCCTGCCCGCCTTCTTCATTGGCGCGTAGGTGCCGTCCTCGCGGCGCATCGCCACGCGATAGGCGTGCACCGGCGTCGGGATGTTCTTGACCTCGCGGGCGCCCATGTCGGCGAACTGCACCGACAGCTTGTTGGCGACCTGCTCGTGCACCGCGCGCGAGATGCAGATGCCGCCGACATCCGCGAGCCCTTCGAGCCGGGCGGCGATGTTGACGCCGTCGCCGAGCAGATCGCCGTCGCGCTCGACGACATCGCCGATCGTGATGCCGATGCGGTAGCTCATCTGCCGGTTCGGCGGGAACGCCATGTTGCGCGTCCGCAGGCTTTCCTGGATGTCGATGGCGCAGCGCACGGCCTCGACCGCGCTCGGAAACTCGGCGAGCACGGCATCGCCGGCGGTGTTGAAGATGCGGCCGCCGGCACGCGCGATGAAGTCGTCGACGACCTCGCGATAGGCCGCGAGACGCCGCAGCGTCTCCTCCTCGTCCTCCGCGACGAGGCGCGAGTAGCCGGCAATGTCGGCGGCGAAGATCGCCGCGATCTTGCGCTTCAGGACGGTCTGCTCTGCCATGTCACCACGCCCGCTCGAACGGCCGGGAGCATGCAATCAGATCTGTGAGCACGCAACCCGCATCCCTTGAAGTAGTCATCGCCGGGCGCGGCACGTTCGAACCGGCAAACGAAAATGGCCGGGCAGAGCCCGGCCATGAACATCCGTTCAGATCCAGCTGATCGATCAGTGCAGCGCCGTGGTGTTGAGCTGCTGCTGGATCGTCTTGAAGTGGTCGAGCCGCTCGATCGCGCGATCGAGCTCGTTGCCCTGCTTCTCGTTCAGCTTCGCTTCCATGCCGGAGATCTCGGCGGCGAAAGCGGTCTGGTCCAGCTCCTTCAGCGACGTCGCGACGTCGGCGAGGATGGTGAGACCCTTCTCCGAGATCTCGGCGAGGCCGCCGAGCACGATGATCTTCTGCTGCGTTCCGCCCGTGGTCACGGTCAGAATGCCCGGGCGCAGGGTGGCGACGAACGGTGCGTGGCCGGCGAGGACGCCGAAATCACCCTGCTCGCCGGGAACGTCGACCTGGTCGACCTCGCCCGAGAAGGCGATCTTTTCCGGCGAGACGAGATCGAAGTGGAAAGTAGCCATGAGAGAACCTGCTGATAGCGAGTGGCGACGAGCGAGTTGCGAAGGGAGCAGCGAATGGACTTATTCGCTCCTCCCCGTTCGCCAGTCGCTTAGGCCGCCTCGGCGGCCAGCTTCTTGCCCTTCTCGACCGCCTCTTCGATGGTGCCGACCATGTAGAAGGCAGCCTCCGGCAGGTGGTCGTACTTGCCTTCCACCAGGCCCTTGAAGCCCTTGATGGTGTCGGCGAGCTCGACGAACTTGCCCGGCGAACCGGTGAAGATTTCGGCGACGTGGAACGGCTGCGACATGAAGCGCTCGACCTTGCGGGCGCGCGCCACCGTCAGCTTGTCCTCTTCCGACAGCTCGTCCATGCCCAGGATGGCGATGATGTCCTGCAGCGCCTTGTAGCGCTGGAGCACCTGCTGCACCTGACGGGCGACCGCGTAGTGCTCCTCGCCGACGACCAGCGGGGAGAGCATGCGCGAGGTCGAGTCGAGCGGGTCGACGGCCGGATAGATGCCCTTCTCGGCGATCGAGCGCGACAGCGTGGTGGTCGCGTCCAAGTGGGCGAAGGAGGTCGCCGGCGCCGGGTCGGTCAAGTCGTCGGCCGGCACGTAGATGGCCTGCACCGAGGTGATCGAGCCCTTGGTCGTGGTGGTGATGCGCTCCTGCAGCGCGCCCATGTCGGTGGCGAGCGTCGGCTGATAACCCACCGCCGAAGGAATGCGGCCGAGCAGCGCCGACACTTCCGAGCCGGCCTGGGTGAAGCGGAAGATGTTGTCGACGAAGAACAGCACGTCCTGGCCCTTGTCGCGGAAGTCTTCCGCGATGGTCAGGCCGGTGAGCGCGACGCGGGCGCGGGCGCCCGGCGGCTCGTTCATCTGGCCGAACACCAGCGCGCACTTCGACTTCACGCTCGGATCCGGGTTGTGCGGATCGGCGTTGACCTTGGACTCGATGAACTCGTGATAGAGGTCGTTGCCCTCGCGGGTACGCTCACCCACGCCGGCGAACACCGAGTAACCACCGTGCGCCTTGGCGACGTTGTTGATCAGCTCCTGAATCAGCACGGTCTTGCCGACGCCGGCGCCGCCGAACAGGCCGATCTTGCCGCCCTTGGCGTAGGGAGCGAGGAGGTCGACGACCTTGATGCCGGTGACGAGGATCTCGGCCTCGGTCGACTGGTCGGTGTAGGTCGGCGCTTCCTGGTGGATGGCGCGGACGTTGTCGGCCTTGACCGGGCCGGCTTCGTCGATCGGCTCGCCGATCACGTTGATGATACGGCCGAGCGTGCCCTCGCCGACGGGAACGCGGATCGGAGCGCCGGTGTCGGTCACTTCCTGACCGCGGACGAGACCTTCGGTCGTGTCCATCGCGATCGCGCGCACGGTGGATTCACCGAGATGCTGGGCGACCTCGAGCACGAGGCGGTTGCCGCCGTTCTTCGTTTCCAGCGAGTTGAGAATTGCGGGCAGGTGACCTTCGAACTGAACGTCGACGACAGCGCCGATCACCTGGGTGACGCGACCGATCTGGTTGGCTGCGGTAGCCATCTCATCTCTCTCCTTACGATCCGAATTTCAGGCGCGGTCGGTTGGACCGCGAATATTGAACGTGTTGGCTTCCAGCGGGCGCTGCGCGGTCAGACCGCCTCGGCGCCCGAAATGATTTCGATCAGTTCCTTGGTGATCATCGCCTGACGCGTGCGGTTGTAGACCAGCGTCTGCTTGCGGATCATCTCACCGGCGTTGCGCGTGGCGTTGTCCATCGCCGACATCTGCGCGCCGTAGAACGAGGCGTTGTTCTCGAGCAGCGCGCGGAAGATCTGGACGCCGACGTTGCGCGGCAGCAGCGCGGAGAGGATCTCGTCCTCCTCCGGCTCATACTCGTAGAGCGCGACCGGCGCGGCGTTGGCGGCGGGCGCCTCGACCACCAGCGGAATGATCTGCTGGGCGGTCGGGATCTGCGCGATCACCGACTTGAAGCGCGAATAGAACAGCGTGCAGACGTCGAACTCGCCGGCGTCGAAGCGGGAGATCACCTGCTTGGCGATCTCCTCGGCGTTGACGAAGCCGATCTGGCGCACCGAGCGCAGGTCGACATGGGCGATGATCTGCTTCTCGAACTGGCGGCGGAGCTGCTCATAGCCCTTGCGGCCGACGCAGAAGAACTTCACTTCCTTGCCCTGGTTCATCAGGGCCAGCGCGCGCTCGCGTGCCAAGCGCACGATCGACGAGTTGAACGCGCCGGACAGGCCGCGCTCGCCGGTGCAGACCAGCAGCAGGTGCACCTGATCACGGCCGGTGCCGGCCAGCAGCTTCGAGCTCGCCGGCGAGCCGGCGGAGGCGGCCGCGATGTTCGAAATCACGGCATCCATCTTCTCGGCATAGGGACGCGCCGCTTCGGCCGCCATCTGCGCGCGGCGCAGCTTGGAGGCCGCGACCATCTGCATGGCCTTGGTGATCTTCTGCGTCGCCTTGGTCGAGGCGATGCGGACCCGCATATCTTTCAGTGACGCCATGGCTCGTTAGCTCACCCCGGCGGACGTCCCCGTGGGACCGACCGCTCAACCCATCTAAAAAATCCTAAGCGCCAGGCCGTGTGCCTGGCGTGACGTCTTGCTCCACGTCGGAACAACGTGGGGTGGCCGGTCGCCCGGCCACCGCCTCCTGATCCAATCAGGAGAAGGTCTTGGCGAAGCCTTCGACCGCAGCCTTCAGCTTGGCCGCGCTGTCGTCCGACAGATCGCGCGTGTCGCGGATCGTGTTCAGGAGATCGGCGTGCTTGCCGCGCAGCAGCGACAGCAGGCCGTCCTCGAAGGCGCGGACCTTGTTGAGCGGAAGACCGTCGAGGAAGCCGTTGGTGCCGGCCCAGATCACGCAGACCTGCTCTTCCATCTTCAGCGGCGAGAACTGCGGCTGCTTCAGGAGTTCGGTCAGGCGCGAACCGCGGTTCAGCAGGCGCTGGGTCGCGGCGTCGAGGTCGGAGCCGAACTGCGCGAAGGCCGCCATTTCGCGGTACTGCGCCAGCTCGCCCTTGATCTTGCCGGCGACCTTCTTCATCGCCTTGGTCTGCGCCGACGAGCCGACGCGCGACACCGACAGACCGACGTTCACGGCGGGACGGATACCCTGGAAGAACAGGTCGGTCTCCAGGAAGATCTGGCCGTCGGTGATCGAGATGACGTTGGTCGGGATGTAGGCCGACACGTCGTTGGCCTGGGTTTCGATGACCGGCAGAGCGGTCAGCGAGCCGGCGCCCTGGGTCTCGTTCAGCTTGGCGGCGCGCTCGAGCAAGCGGGAGTGCAGATAGAACACGTCGCCCGGATAGGCTTCGCGGCCCGGCGGGCGGCGCAGCAGCAGCGACATCTGGCGGTAGGCGACGGCCTGCTTCGACAGATCGTCATAGATGATGACGGCGTGCATGCCGTTGTCGCGGAAGTACTCGCCCATGGTGCAGCCGGTGAACGGCGCGAGGTACTGCATCGGGGCCGGATCGGACGCGGTCGCGGCGACCACGATCGAGTATTCCAGCGCGCCCTGCTCTTCCAGCACCTTCACGAACTGGGCGACGGTCGAACGCTTCTGACCGACGGCCACGTAGACGCAGTACAGCTTGATCTTCTCGTCAGGCTGGGCGTTGAGCGGCTTCTGGTTCAGGATGGTGTCGAGCGCGATCGCGGTCTTGCCGGTCTGGCGGTCGCCGATGATCAGCTCGCGCTGGCCGCGGCCGATCGGGATCAGAGCGTCGATCGCCTTCAGGCCGGTGGCCATCGGCTCGTTGACCGACTTGCGCGGAATGATGCCCGGCGCCTTGACGTCCACGCGCTTGCGCTCGGTGAACTGGATCGGGCCCTTGCCGTCGATCGGGTTGCCGAGGGCGTCGACGACGCGGCCGAGCAGGCCCTTGCCGACCGGCGCGTCCACGATGGCGCGGGTGCGCTTGACGGTCTGGCCTTCCTTGATCTCGCGGTCGGCGCCGAAGATGACGACGCCGACATTGTCGGTCTCGAGGTTCAGCGCCATGCCGCGGGTGCCGTTCTCGAACTCGACCATTTCACCGGCCTGGACGTTGTCGAGACCGTAGACGCGGGCGATACCGTCACCGACGGACAGCACCTGTCCGACTTCGGTGACTTCGGCTTCCTGCCCGAAATTCTTGATCTGGTCCTTGAGGATCGCGGAAATTTCCGCGGCGCGGATGTCCATCAGCCTGCCTCTTTCATCGCGTGCTTGATCGAGTTGAGTTTGGTGCGAAGCGAACTGTCGATCATCCGGCTGCCGAGCTTGACGACGAGCCCGCCGATGATCGCTGGATCCACTTTCACGTTGAGCGCAACGTCCTTGCCGGTCACCGTCTTCAGTGAGGCCTTCAAGGCGTCGAGATTCTTGTCGGAGATCGGCTCGGCGACGATGACATCGGCCGTGGCCTCACCTTTGTATTTGGCGACCAGCGCATTGAAGGCGCGGATCACGTCGGACACCGCAAACAGGCGGCGGTTGGTGGTCAGCACGCGCAGGATGTTGGCGGCAATGCCGGTGACGCCGGCCTTATCGAGCACGGCATTGAGCGCCTTCAGCTGCGTGTCCGCACCGAACACCGGGCTGCGGACAAGGCGCTTCAGATCAGCACTCTCATCGAGAAGGGCATTGAACTTGTCGAGATCGGCCTTGACCGCATCGACGGACTTTTCGTCACGGGCCAGCTCAAACAGGGCCGTCGCATAACGACCGGACACACCGGACACGGAGGGATCTTCAGCAGCCACAGGCGCGCTCTTTATATAAGTGCCCAACCCACAAGAGGGAAACCGGCGCACCGCTGCGGTGCAAACCGATTAAGCCCTTGGAATTCAAGCAGGACTTTGATTTTCGATCGCCGCGAGAGCGGCTTGATCACGAAAAGCGGCGCTTTGCTAACATAGCGTACGCGCAGCCGCAACAAGCGGTGGCCCGCTAATCGGCACGTTCTTGCCGCGACGCGATGAGGCGGCGCGAACGGCGAGTTCGAGTGCTGCTCACGCCATCCGTCTGACCGGCTCGGGATACCGCCTCCCGCCCATACCGTTCCAACTGTTGCTGCATGGCCGCTATGCCCGTTTGGCCTTGCCTGGTGTCCAGGTACGGCCGGGCGGAGATCGCCCGTTTTCGCCAGGATTACTTGTCAAGAGGCAATCAAGCTCAACAAGAACTTAACTCAACAGTAATTCAAAGTATTTATAAGTTAACAGAATGTTAAACAGCGAGATTACGGAATTTTCCGTGATGAACATCCGCAGTCCAAAGATAATCCAAGACCAACGGAACAATTTCTACTGCCCCATTCGTGCCTCATTGCGCCATCAAACGGCGCGCGCCTCAACACCTGACGGGGGTCCACTGGCTGCAGAACGCAGCAATACTGTTTCGAGGGACATAGATGCTGAAACTGAACAACCTTTCGGCTGGCAAGATCGCCGGCTCGCGTACCGCGCTCGCCGTTGCCGTCACGCTGATCGTCGGCGGCACCGCCACCGAAGCCTCGGCCCGCTCCAGGCACCACCACCATCATGCGCGCCACCATCATCATCACACGGCGCGGCAGGCTGCTCAGCCCGCAGCAGACTCCTTTTCCAACGGCTGGTCGAACAACTCGTCCTGGATGAATGCCAATGCGTCGGTCTCGCCGACCTCCGGCACCGGCCGCACCTTCTCCGGCATGGCGTCCTACTACGGCAACGAGTCCGGCAGCCGCACCGCCTCCGGCCAACGCATGAACGCCAATGCCATGACCTGCGCCCACCGCTCGCTCCCGTTCGGCACCAAGCTGCGCGTCACCCATGGCGGCAACAGCGTCATCGTCACCGTCAATGACCGTGGCCCGTTCATCCGCGGCCGCGTGCTCGACCTCTCGACCGGCGCCGCCCGCGCCATCGGCCTGACCCGCTCCGGCGTCGGCCGCGTCACCGCCGAGGTCGTGTCGTAAGCCACGTATCTATCCGCGCGTCATTGCGAGGAGCGAAGCGACGAAGCAATCCAGAGTCCCAACGGGGCCCCTGGATTGCTTCGCTACGCTCGCAATGACGGCGGAAAGAGCGCGCCTTGCGCTACAAGAAGCTCTGCGGGTCGACGTCGACCTCGAGCTTGAGATTGCCCTTGGGCTTCTCGGCATGCGCCAGCCAGTGGCGCAAGTAATCCGATAGATCGAAGTTGCGCGCCGATTTGAGCAGCAGCCGGAAACGGTAACGGCCCTTGATGACGGCCAGCGGCGCCTCGGCCGGGCCGAGCAGCAGCACGCCCTCCTCGCGCGGCGCTGACGCCACCAGCCGGCGGGCGAAGCCTTCCGCCGTGGGCCTGTCCCCTGCCGAAATGATCAGGCTCGCCAGCCGCCCGAACGGCGGATAGCCGGTGCGTTCGCGCGCCTCGATCTCGCTAGTATAGAACGCTTCGCGGTCACAAGCGATCAGCGCCTTCATGACGGGATGCTCGGGCTGGTGGGTCTGCAGATAGCCGCGGCCCCGGCCCTGCTCGCGGCCGGCGCGGCCGATCACCTGGTTGAGCAACTGCCAGGTGCGCTCGGCGGCGCGCGGATCGCCATTGCCGAGGCCGAGATCGGCATCGACCACCCCGACCAGATTGAGCCGCGGAAAGTTGTGGCCCTTGGCGACGAGCTGGGTGCCGATGATCAGGTCGACCTTGCCTTCCGCGATCTCGGTCAGCTCGGCGCGCATGGTCTCGATCGAGGTGATCAGGTCGCTCGACAGCACCATGCTGCGCGCGTCCGGAAACAGCGCCGCCGCCTCCTCCTGCAACCGCTCCACGCCGGGCCCGACGGCGACCAGCGACTCCTCGGCCGCGCAATGCGGACAGGTCGGCGGCCGCGCCATCGAGAACCCGCAGTGGTGACAGACCAGCCGCTGGCGGAAGCGGTGATCGACCAGCCAGGCGTCGCAGATGGTGCAGGCGAAGCGGTGGCCGCAGGCACGGCACAGGGTCAGCGGCGCATAGCCGCGGCGGTTCAAAAACAGCAGCGCCTGCTCTCCGCGCTCGATCGCCGTGCGGATATGGCCCGCGAGCCGCGGCGAGATGTAGCGGCCCCGCGGCGGCGGCTCGCGGCGCAGGTCTATCGCCTCGATATGCGGCATGTGCTGGCCGCCAAACCGCGACGGCAGCGCGACGCGCTGGTAGCGGCCCTTGCGGGCATTGACCTCGGTCTCGACCGAGGGCGTGGCGGAGGCCAGCACGACTGGGAATTTGGCGATGTGGCCGCGGACCACGGCCATGTCGCGGGCGTGGTAATGCGCGCCATCGTCCTGCTTGTAGGCCTGGTCGTGCTCCTCATCGACGACGACGAGCCCGAGATCGGCATAAGGCAGGAACAGCGCCGAGCGTGCCCCGACCACCACCGGCGCCTCGCCGGCGGCGATCGCCGCCCAATTGCGCTGGCGCGTGCGCGGCGTCAGCTCGGAGTGCCATTCCAGGGGACGTACGCCGAAGCGGCGCGAGAAGCGCTCGAGAAACTGCCCGGTCAGCGCGATCTCCGGCATCAGGATCAGCGACTGCCGGCCGCGCCGGACCGTCTCGGCCACCGCCTCGAAATACACCTCGGTCTTGCCGGAGCCGGTGACTCCGTCGAGCAGCGCGACCTGGAAGCCGCCATCGGCGGCCAGCTCACGCATCGCCTCAACGCCGGCCAGCTGGGCGTCGAAAAACTCCGGTTGGGCGAAGGACGGGTCGGGCGCCGGCGGCGGCAACGCGCGCGGCATGGCCTCGACCGTCAGCGTGCCCTCGTCGACCAAGCCATCGATCACGCTGCCGGAGACGCCGATCTCGCGGACGAGGTCGGACTTGCCGTGCAGCAGACCGTCCGACACCGCCTCGATCACGCGCCGGCGCGCCGGCGTCATCCGCTTCGGCGGCTCGCCGACCAGGCGGACGCCGAGGCGGACCCGCTCCGGGCCGAGATGCTCGCCCATGCGCAGGCACATCCGCAGCACCATGCCGCGCGGCGACAGCGTGTAATTGGCCACCCAGTCGACCAGCGACCGCAGCTCCGGCTTGAGCGGCGGCACGTCGAGCTTCTCGCTGACATCCTTGAGCCGGTTGTGCAGCCGCGGATCCGGATTGGCGTTCTCCGCCCACACCACCGCCAGCACCTCGCGCGGCCCCAGCGGCACGCCGACGACGTCCCCCGGCTTCAGCGCCATGCCGCGCGGCACACGGTACGAATAGGTGTGATCGAGCGCGACCGGAACCAGCACGTCGACCACGCCGGTCGTGCTGGTGGCACCTGGGAAAAGATCGGTCGGGCGGTCCATGCGGGCGGAGATAGCCTTGCTTGGATGGAAGCGAAAGCCGCCCGGCAAAGTTAGCGAACGGTAAAGGTCGGGGGTGCGATATATCTGACTCGACGAGTTGAGATCGAGCCTATCGCCGCGAGCGCCGCTGCGCTCCCTCTCCCCGTTCTTCACGGGGAGAGGGTTGGGGTGAGGGGCAGCCGCACGGGTGGTTCACACCGTCCCCGCGGAGAGCCCCCCTCACCCGGATCGCATCTG
>NZ_CAFI01000102.1 GCF_000239775.1 Bradyrhizobium sp. ORS 375 | reverse complement strand
CGCACTGTCGATCTGGCGAGAGCGGAGTTCTGATTGCAGGCAGCTGATCGTCGTTAAGCCGCGGCCTTCTTCGGCGGGAAGCGGCCGTAGAAGGTTTCGCCCTTGGCGGCCATCTCTTCCAGGAGCTTCGGCGGGGCGAAGCGCGAGCCGTACTTCGCCGTGTATTTGTGGCACAGCTCGACGAAGGTCTTCGTCCCCATGAAGTCGATGTAGGACAGCGTGCCGCCGGTGAACGGGGCGAAGCCGAAGCCGAGGATCGAGCCGACATCGGCCTCGCGCACGTCGGTGATGACGTGGTCCTCGACGGTCCGCGCGGCTTCCACCGCCTGCACCACCAGGAAACGCTGCTTCAGCTCCTCGACATCGAGCGTGTCGGGATCGAGATGCTTGGGCTGCAGCTTCGCCAGATCCGGCCACAGGCTCTTCTGACCCTTGCCCTTCTCGGGATAGTCGTAGAAGCCCTTGCCGTTCTTGCGGCCGAAGCGGCCCTGCTTCTCGACCAGCTCGACCATCAGCTTCTTGTGGTCCTGGTTGATCGCGTTGGCGCCGAGGTCGTGCTCGGTCGCCTTCATGATCTTCAAGCCGAGGTCGAGCGCGACCTCGTCCGACAGCGACAACGGGCCGACCGGCATGCCGGCCATCTTGGCGGCGTTCTCGATCATCGCCGGCGGCACGCCTTCGAGGAACATCTCGTTGCCCTCGGCGATGTAGCGCATCACGCAGCGGTTGGCGAAGAAGCCGCGGGAGTCGTTCACGACGATCGGCGTCTTGCCGATGGTGCGGACATAGTCGAGCGCGGTCGCCAGCGCGACGTCGCCGGTATTCTTGCCCATGATGATCTCGACCAGCATCATCTTCTCGACCGGCGAGAAGAAGTGGATGCCGATGAAGCGGCCCTGGTCCTTGAACTCCTCGGCGAGCGAGGTGATCGGCAGGGTCGAGGTGTTGGAGGCGAAGATCGCGCCGTCCTTGAGATGCTGTTGCGCCTTGGCATAGGTCTCGGCCTTGACCTTGCGGTCCTCGAACACGGCCTCGATGACGAGATCGCAATCCTTCAGCGCGGCGTAGTCGGCGGTCGCGGTGATGCGGCCCATGATCGCCTCGGCCTCGCCTGGCTTGGTGCGGCCCTTCTTGACGAGGCCATCGACCACGCCCTGCGCATGCGCCTTGCCCTTATCGGCGCTCTCCTGGTCGCGATCGATCAGCACGACCTCGAGGCCGCCGCGCGCCGAGACGTAGCCGACGGATGCGCCCATGAAGCCGGCGCCGATCACGGCGATCTTCTTGATCTTGCTCGCCGGCAGGTTGGCCGGGCGGCGCGCGCCCTTGTTCAATTCCTGCATCGACAGGAACAGGCTGCGGATCATCGCCGCCGCTTCCTTCGAACGCAGAATCTTGGTGAAGTAGCGCGACTCGACGCGCAGCGCGGCGTCGATCGGCAGCTGCAGGCCCTCATACACGCAGCTCATGATGGCGCGCGCGGCCGGATAGTTGTCGTAGGTCTCGCGGCGATAGATGGCGTTGCCCGCCGGGAACATCATCATGCCGTTCTTGGAGAACACCGGGCCGCCGGGCAGCTTGAAGCCCTTCTCGTCCCACGGGGCAACAGCCTTGCCGCCGCCCTTGATCCAGTCCTTCGCGGCCTTGATGAGATCGGCCGCCGGCACGATGGCGTCGACCAGCTTCAGCGCCTTGGCCTTGTCGAGCGTGAGCGCCTCGCCCTTCAGGAGCAGGTTCATCGCGTCCTGCGGCTGCACGATGCGCGGCACGCGCTGGGTGCCGCCGGCGCCGGGGAACAGGCCGACCTTGATCTCGGGCAGGCCGAGGCGGGTCTTCGGGTTCTCGGCCGCGACGCGATAGTGGCACGACAGGGTGATCTCGAAGCCGCCACCGAGCGCGAGACCGTTGATCGCGGCGACCCACGGCTTGCCCGAGGTTTCCATCGAGCGGTTGATCTGCGAGAAGCGCCGGCTGGTGTCGAACAGCATCTGGTTGGCGGCTTCCTCGCCCTTGCTGGTCAGCACGTCCTGATAGATGCGGTTCATGCCCTCGAGCATGGACAGATCGGCGCCGGCGCAGAACGCCTCCTTGGCCGAGGTGATGACGACACCCTTGATGGCGGCGTCCGCGGTGGTCTGCTTGACGAGGGCCTCGAGCTCGTTGGTCGAGGTTTCGTCGAGCACGTTCATCGAACGGCCCGGAATGTCCCAGGTGATCAGCGCAATGCCGTCGGAGTCGGTTTCGAGTTTAAAGTTCTTGAAGGCCATGTGGTGCTCCCTCGGTGCCAGCAGCCGGTCGGCGCGGCGAAATTCTGCGATCTGTGGTTCTGCC
>NZ_CAFI01000103.1 GCF_000239775.1 Bradyrhizobium sp. ORS 375 | reverse complement strand
GGGCGTCGGCATGACCGAGCGCCAGGCGCTGACCATGGTCGAGCTGCCGCTGGCGCTGCCGGTGATCATGGCCGGCATCCGCACCGCGGCGGTGTGGGTGATCGGCACCGCGACGCTGTCGACGCCGATCGGGCAGACCTCGCTCGGCAACTACATCTTTGCAGGGCTGCAGACGCAGAACTGGGTGCTCGTCGTGTTCGGCTGCGTCGCCGCCGCCGTGCTGGCGCTCGTCGTCGATCAGCTGCTGGCGCTGATCGAGAATGGCCTGCGCGCGCGCAGCCGCGCCCGCGTGGGACTCGGCACCGCGGCGATCGCGCTGATGGTCGGAGCCAGCCTGCTGCCCTCGCTCGCCGGCACCACCGCGCGCTACGTCATCGGCGCAAAAACCTTCACGGAGCAATATGTGCTGTCGGCGCTGATCCGCGAGCGGCTGCAGGCCGCGGGACTCTCGGCGACGTCGCGCGCGGGGCTCGGCTCCAGCGTGATCTATGAGGCGCTGAGGAACGGCGACATCGATGCCTATGTCGATTATTCCGGCACGCTGTGGGCCAACCAGTTTCACCACAAGGAGCAGCTGCCGCGCGAGGCGCTGCTCGCCGCGCTAAAGCAGGATCTCGCCAGGGACAAGGTCACCCTGCTCGGCGAGCTCGGCTTCGAGAATGCCTATGCGCTGGTGATGCCGCGCAAGAAGGCCGAGGCGCTCGGCATCCGCTCGATCGAGGATCTCGCGCGGCATACGAGCGGGATGTCGATCGCCGGCGACTACGAGTTCTTCTCACGGCCCGAATGGGCCGCCTTGCGCGTCGCCTATGGGCTCGCCTTCGGCGCCCAGCGCCAGATGCAGCCCGACTTCATGTACGCCGCCGTCGCCTCCGGCGAGGTCGACGTCATCGCCGGCTACACCAGCGACGGGCTGATCGCGAAATATGATCTCGTCGTGCTCGACGACCCCAAGCACGCCATCCCGCCCTATGACGCGATCCTGCTGCTGTCGCCGAAACGCGCCGACGATCGCGCGCTGCAGGACGCCCTGCGCCCCCTGCTCGGCCGCATCGACATCGCGACCATGCAGCAGGCTAACCTGCGGGCGTCAGGCAGTGATGCTGAGTCGTCGCCCCAAGCGGTGGCACGCTGGCTGTGGAGCAAGATTGCGAAGTGAGCCCCGTCTTCACCTCTCCCGAAGGGAGAGGTCGGATTGCATCGCAAGATGCAATCCGGGTGAGGGGATCAGGTCAAAATCGCGGCGCAAG
>NZ_CAFI01000104.1 GCF_000239775.1 Bradyrhizobium sp. ORS 375 | reverse complement strand
CCGATCGTCTTCTCGCGATACCCGTTCCATTCATGCATCGCGTCGCGATAATGTGCGTTGGCGCGCTGAAGCATGATGGCCGCCTCGCGCAGATCGCCGCGCTCGAGCGCACGTAGTCCGAGCTCGGCGGCATGCACGGGATGGGACCACATGCCGAGATAAGGCGGCGAGGTTTTCCCCCAGATGTCGGAGCCTATGCCGATCAGCGCCTTCGGCTTGCGCAAGACGTCGCTCAGCGACTCCACCCCACCGTGATACTCGGCAAGCATGTCGACCTGACTCTGTCGGCCGATATTGGCGAGATCCGACACGCGCTTCAGATCGATCCGGAGGTGCTGCGCACTCCGCGCTTTCATCGCCTCATACTCGGCCTTGGTGACGCGCTTCTTCCCGTCCGCGAACGGAACTTCGTACATCGTTTCGCCGGGAGCGCCTGGCGAAATGGGATCGCGGGCAAGCGCAACCGGCGAACGGCCTGCCACGCTGATCGGACCCGCATCCGCCGACACATCGCTCGCCACGGCGTCGCCCGCTCCCTTTGCCTCGGCCTCGAGCGCGGGAGAGGGATCGATGCCGGCCGCCACGCCGCCGCGCGACTGCTGCACGACATGCGCGAGCTCGTGACCGAGCAGCCGTTGGCCCGCCGAGCTGGCGAGGTCCGGTGCCGTGCGGCCGAACACGATGTCCCGGCCAACCGTGTAGGCGCGCGCGCTGACCGCCGCGGCGGAGTTCTGCGCCGGCGCATCGGCGTGGAGGCGCACGGCCGAGAAATCCTGGCCGAACTTCTCTTCCATTCGTGTGCGCAGCGCGGGCGGCATCGGCTGGCCGGGGCTTCGCAGCACGTCACTGACGGCACCGGGCAGCCCGAGCGGCGGCACGCCTGTTCCGAGCCGCTGCAGGCTGATGCGCTTGGCCGCGCAATGCGGACATGTCTCACCGGTTTCCTCGCAGCTGCAACTCCGCTGCAGCGTCATCGGCGCGGTTGCCCCAGACGCGAAGGAGACGGGCGGGGTCAAGGCCACACCCCGGCGCGGTGGTGCGGCGTGGCGCTGCGGCGCGCTGCGCGTTGCGGTCTGCTTCATGCAGCCTTCCCTTCCTTGATCATCTCGCTCCTGATCGCGGCGACCAGATCGTCGCGGCCGATCGGGCGGCCATTGTCCTTGAGCGATTGCAGCGAGGCGAGGCGGATCACGTTCATGATCGAGCCGCCGGACAGCGTGTAGTCGTGGGCGATCTTGCCGAAATCCAGGTCGTCGGCGAATTGCGCCTTTGGGGAGAAGCCCTGGCGCCAGAGCAGCTCGCGCTCCTCGGGACGCGGCAACGGGAAGTAGATCACGGATTCAAAGCGGCGCGCGAAGGCATCGTCGATGTTGTCGCGCAGATTGGAGGCGAGGATGGCGATGCCGTCGAAGCTTTCGATCCGCTGCAGCAGGAAGGCGATCTCCTGGTTGGCGTAGCGGTCATGCGCGTCGCGCGTTTCGCTGCGCTTGCCGAACAGCGCGTCGGCCTCGTCGAACAGCAGGATCCAGTTGCGCCCCTCGGCCTGATTGAACACGGCAGCGAGGTTCTTCTCGGTCTCGCCGATGAACTTCGAGACCACCATCGACAGATCGACGCGATAGACGTGGCGTCCGGTCGACTTGCCGAGCAGGCACGCTGTCATGGTCTTGCCGGTGCCGGGCGGGCCGTAGAACAGGCTACGATAGCCCGGCCGCAGCTTCGCCGCCATGCGCCAATCGTGCATCAGCGTGTCGCCATGCGCGATCCAGGATTCGATCTGGCCGAGGCCCTGGCGCGTCGCCGGATGCAGCACGAGATCGCTCCAGTCGAGCCGGGTCTCGATCAGTTGCGCCGGGAAATGCGCGCCGTAGCTCGGCCGACGCTGTTCGCCGCGCGTGAACAGCGCCAGCGCATCGTCCGACAGAGCGAGCCGCGCCTTCATCGCCGGCTCGTCGCTGCCGGAGGTCGCCGCGCGCAACAGGCCGCGCCGCGCGAACGGATGGTCGGGCTCGAACAGCGCCTGCAGGCGGAAGCGCGTGGCGAGGTCGGTGCCGCCGATGATGAAGGCGAGCGTCTCGCCGGTCGGCCAGAAGTCGCCGTCGGCGTCCTTGCGGACGCCGCCGAACTCGGCGAAGCGGCGGTCGAAGGTCTGGTTGCGGGTGAAGAACACGTCGAGCAGCTGCGGCCGCAGATGCGGCGCCAGCGCCAGCACCAGCGCGACGCGCTCGGCAAAATCGCAAGCGTGCTCGCGCAGGAACGCCGCGTAGGGCGAGGCCGAGTTCGACAGATCGGGCGGCTCGGGCGCAGCCGGCGCCGCGCCGTCGAGGTTGAAATACAGCTTGAAGCGCGCATCGATCAGCTGCGCGAGCCAGTTCAGCTCGGCGTCCAGATCACTTGCGTTCTGCTCCAGCGCGCTCACCATTCCACCCGCATCGCTGCCTGCATCCATGGCAATCGCAGCCATTGCAGGGTCCATGGAATTCTCTCCAGCAGCACGTCCGTGCTCCGCTGCTCCAGCCGCAGCAGCCACGCGCCATCGCGCGTGCCGAGCAGGCCGGGCCGCATCAGGAAGGTTTCGCGTAGCCCGGCCGGCGAGATCGTGCCGAGGCCGCTCGCATGGGCAATTGCGGCGTCCAGGAGCTGCGCGGTCTCAGCCGCCTCGTTGGCCGTAATCGGCTCGGCGATCTCGCAAGCGTCGAACGGCGGCAGGCCGCACAGCACCTTCGGCAACAGCAGCGCGAATTCTGGTGCATCGCTTTCGCCGGTCGCCAGATGGTGCAGCAGCAGCACGGCGCGCTGTTGCGCGGCGAGACTCGCGAAGCCGGTCTGCTTGTCGTCAAGCAAACCGCAGCGCGCGAACAGGCGCGGCAGGAACGGCCAGAGCAGGCAGATGCCGGCGGCCATCACGGCGTGGGAGTCCTCGAGGTCGGTGTGCTCACGCGCGCGAGGGGACGCGGACCGTCGGGCGCGCAGGCGCTCGGCCTCGGCGGCGGTCAACAGTCCGGCCTGGCGCAGCGGCTGGAGCACGGCTGACAATGCGGACTCGTAGGCTGGTCCGGTCGGAGCCTGCGCGAGCCGCGCCAACGCGGCGGCCCAGGCTGGCTGGTCCGGTTCGGGCAGCCGAGCCGCCAGCGGTGCAAGTTCGGCGTGCAGAGCTGTGAGGTGCGGATCCTGCGGCCAGTAGCGCAAGGGTGTGGCGATAACCGCGGAATGACGATTCCGCAGTTCAGCAAGACGAGCCGCGATGGCCGTTGTTGACGGAGGGCCTGCTGTCTCGATCGCAACCAGCAACGAGCTCAGCGGCAGCCCGGCTGCGAGCGCGATCGCCGTCAGGGCCGTCTCGACCATATCGCTGCGGGGCCCGGCACACGCTGCCTGCAGCAATCCGCGCCAGCGCGCGAGTCGCTGCTGCCGCAGCGTGAGATCGCCGATCGCGACGTGCTCCAGCAGTGTTGCCAGCTCGCGCAGACCGGCGGCGCTGTCCGGTGCGACCGCAGCAACGATGCGCTCCAGCGTGGCCTCACTGAGGTGGCCGATCAGACGGTTCATGGCGGTGGGATCGCTGATGAAGCCGCGCAGGCTGTGCGCGAGCCCCGCGGGCGATCGCCGCAGGGCGTCGTTCGCGGCACGGTCGAGCAGGTCGCGATCGCGACCGTCGCACCACCATGGCAGGGTGCCGGTCGCGACGAAATGATCGATCACGAGCAGCGGCGCCGCGCCGGCGTCGGGTTTGGTCCGGCCGGCTTGTCCCGCGCCGCTGGACGGATCTCCGGTCCGGCGCGCCGTCGCCGCCGATTGCAGCAATGCAGCCGGAAGCTTCGCGGCGATCTGGGCCGGAAGATCACGCGGCAGCGTGGCGGGATCGAGCCGTCCGAGATCGAGCTCGAGCCGGTCGATGCGGATCAACTCGGCCCGCGGTGTCATCTCGTCGAACAGGCGCTCCAGCAGCGGCGTCACGGCTTCGCGGATCGCGTCGGAGACGGCGGCGCTGATGCGCGCGGCGCTCGCGGCGCTGCCGACGGTCACCTCGACGATCTCGCGATGGATGGTGTGGCGCTGGGACATGGCGGCGCGATCGAGGCTCCTAATTCGGCTTGAGCGTGACGGGGGCGGTCGCGGAGAGCGTCACCGTCGCGGCTGGCGGGGTGATGCGCGTCGCGGTGATCGAGAAGCTGATATTGGCGTTGATCGGATCGGTGATGAAGGCGAGCGTGTCGCCATTGCCTTGCTGCGCCGCGCCGATCGATGCGCCTGCGGCGACGAGCTGATAGGTCATCTCGGGCTGGGTCCTGTCGACGAGGATCCGCGTGCGGTTGCCGGCCGGCACCGCTGCATCGGCGGCCCGCACCGGGCACGATGGATCCGGCTTCACGGCAACGACAAAGCGCAGCCGCCGCCGCACCGGAATCGGCGCCTTGCTCGTCGCCGACAGCACCAACACCGTGTCGTTGGCAATCGCGGTCGAGGCGAAGTCGAGCGCCTGGCCGTTGCCGTCGCGGGCCGCGCCGATGGCGACATCGTTCGGTGCGGCTTCCTGGAACAGGGCGTAGCTGTCGCTCGCTGTGCTCGCGGGCACGGTGACATGCGCCGTGCCGCCGCGATCGATCAGTGCGGCGGTCAGCTGCGCCGCCGGCACGGCGGCGATGACGACCGGGTTCGGCAGATCGATGCCGATGCGGCTCTGCGCCTTCATTGCAGCGACGGTCCAGGACGAGCCGATCGCGGCCGCGCCGGTGTCCACGACAGGCGGCAGCGGCGGCTGGCCCTCGCGCGTCACGGCGAAGTCGACCTCCAGCTCGAGCGCGCCGATGCCCTTGCTGGCGTTCGGATCGTCCGGGCTGCGCTGGTGCACATAGGCCGGCAGGATATTGCCGGCGGCCGGGTTGGTTCGAGGCGTGTAGAAGACGCCGGGCTGGCCGCCGGCGAGCGTCATCGCGCCGTCGCTCGCCTGTCCGGCCAGCGTCACAGTGACGCCGAGCTCCGGCCTGGGATTCGGGCGCACCAGCACGGCTGGCATCTGGCGCAGCCAGATCCAGGAGGAGAACGAGGCCGTGCCGGTCGCGTGGGCCTTGCGGGCCGCGATCGCGATGACGCTGTCGGCGGTCGCCGCCGGCAGCGTGAGCCGGAGGTCGGCATTGCCACCGGGCTGCCAGTCGATGCCGAGCGTGAAACCCTGCGGCACGACACTCGGATCCGCCGCAAGCGATGGCAGACGGATCATCGCGTCCGGCTGTGATGGCACGGGCACGGCGAGCAGGCCCGGCCCGGCAGCCGCGCCTTGCGCGAACGCCGCGTCGGGAAGCGGCCAGATCACGGCGCGATAGTCGACGCCGCTCTGGGCCGCGGCGAGCTTGATCTTCGGCACGGCCTGGTAGTCGACGATCGCGCCGGGCTCCGGCGTCAGCACCAGATCCGGATTGGCTTTGACGTAGACGCGCAGGCGAATGGCGAGAATGTTGGTCTGCGGCGGCCGCGCCAGCGCGGCATCGAACGTCTTGGTGGCGCGGATCCTGATCTCGGTGTCCGCCTGCAGCGGCTTGCTCGGCAGCTCGATCGGTCCGCCGGTGCCACGAACCGTCTGGTTTCCGAGCGAGACGATGTCGTCCTGCGCGGCCGCAGCCACGTCGTCCGGATGGGCCGGATCGCCGCCGGCGAAGCGGACCAGCCGGTAGTCGACGCCGTCCTGGCTCGCGGGCAGGCGCACGGTCACGGCGGCGTTGTAATCGAGCACGCGCGGCGACGGCCCGTCCGCGGGCAGCAGGATCGCTGCCAAAGACGCGTCGAGCCCGACTTTCACGCCGGCTGTCTCCAGCAGGTCAGCCTCGCGTCCGCTGGGCGCACGCGCATGGATCGTGAAGGTGATATCGTCGCGGATCGGCGGGGTCGTCAGCACCACCGCGCTGCCCGTGCCCTTGACGACGGCGCCGAGCGCATCGCCGGTCTTGTTGCGCAGTCCGTAGTCGACGCCTTTCTCGCTGCTCTCGACCTTGATCGCGGCGGTGTCGTTGAAGGCGACCGTGAGCCGCTCGTTCGGCACCGGGAGATCGCGGACCGGATAGGTCTCGCCGAGCCTGAGTGCGTCGAGCATGCGATTGCGCGCCTCGCGCAGACGCAGCACCGTGCCGCTGCTGGTCGGGCCGGTCATGGCGAGGGTCCTGCAGTGGCCGGCTTGACGCCGAGCCGGTCGGCAAACCGGTGCTGCCGCAACGCCAGCAGGAGATCGTCATAGGTTGCCGCAAAGGCCGCGAAGGAGGCCGCGTCGAGCCAGAGCAGATAGGCGGTCAGATGGGCCGGTGTCTCCTCCCGGACGATGCGCTGCACCATGGTCTCGAGCTCCTTCAGGCGCGACGGGAACACGAAGGTGAGCTGCGCCGTCCAGGGATCGTCGCGCGGGGCCGAAGCGAGCAGCGGCAGGGCATTGATCTCGTCCTCCGGCAGCGCGCGCAGCAGGATGTGCTCGACGAGCAGGAATTTCGTATCGGTGTCCGACGGCCAGCCGAGCCGCAGCCGCACCCGGTCGATCAGCGCCGGCGATGATCCCGGTGTGAGCAGGTCGACGCCGGTGCCGCGCGCCGATCCGAGCTCGGGCATGCGCGCGAGGAATTCGCGCTTGGCTTCCAGGAGACGCGCGGTCGCGGTGTCCGCATCGGGCGGCGGCGGCGCTCCCGGCAGCTGCGGATCGTCGGTCACGGTCTCGGCGAACCGTCCGAGCAGATGGTTCAGCAGCCGGTTGCGCCTGTTCAGGGCCCCCGGCGGCTCGATGATCTCGGCCAGCTTCTCGGTTCCGAAGTCGACATCGAGAATGGAATCACGATCCGGATCGTCGCCGACGAGCTGCGCGGCATAGGTCCCGGCCGAGTCGTCATTGATGCTGAGCAGCGAGGCGACATGACCGAGCTGGGCGAACTCGTTGGCCAGCAGCTGGTCGAGCACGGCCAGATAGCCGCGCAACTGATTGGCCGCGGCCTTGCGCGCGTCGTCGGCGGAGTCGGGCAGGGTGCCGTCACCGACGCCGTAAAGCCGTGGCAGGTCGGTCTCCAGCGGCAGATAGTTTGCGACATCCCGCTTTTGCCCGGGCCGCGGGATCAGGTCGCGATCGCCGGCGTCAAGCGCGGGGAACAGGCTGGCCGTGCGCGCGCGCGTATCGAAGGTGCTGATCACGCGTGCGACGTCGACGGTGACCGGCTGGCGATCCTTGACGAGCTCGATGCTGCTGGCGGTCAGATCGAGCCGCGCGGCGCCGCTCTCGTCGAGCGTCAGCGACCACGGCTCGCCGGTCGGGCTGCCGGCGCGCGCCAGCAGGATCCAGCGGACGGCGCGCACGCCCGGCACGCTCATGATCGCGTGGATCACGTCGGACGTATGCAGCGCCACGCGCCGCTCGGCGCCGGGCAGGGTCGCGCGGTCGATGAAGCCGCGCAGCAGCGGCGGCCCCTCGAAGATCTCATCGCTGCGCGCCCCACGCGCGAGCGCCTCGTCGAGCCGCAGGAAGCCGATGGAGGGCGAGATCAGCGCGCTGACCCGCTCGAAGATGCCGAGCAGCACGTCGGCGCCGTTCTCGGTTTCGCCGATCTCGACCGAGGCGCGCACCGCCACCGGCATCGGGTCGAGCATGACGATGTCGTCGAAATCCTCGCAGAGCGGCCGATTGGCATGAAGGCGCCTTGCCACATCGAGCCGGATGACCGACGCGTCGCGGCCCTGGAGATCGGATTTTTCCACCAGCACGCGCCAGAGACCGCGGGGGACGACGGGCTCGCTGTTCGCCGACGGCGTGGACTTGCGGTCGATGGCGATCGTCCTGGCGGCAGGATCGTATCTGAGTGGCGGCGACGTGCCGTCAGCCCTGACGATCCAGGCATTCTTGACGCCGGGAACGTCGAGCACGACGCGCCTGAGATCATCTGCTGTCACCGCCCTGCAGGTCAGCGCCTGCGCGGCGGTGAACAGGCCGGTCGCGGTGTTCTTGCCTGCTTCGGCGAGCAGGTCGGGAATCGGGTGGAAGGTGCGATAGCCGAGATCGCTGAGCGCGTAGCACATCGCCTCGAGCAGCGTGATGCCCGGATCATGCGCGTTGAAATCGGTCCACTGGTCGCCGGCGAGACGCTCCAGCTCGGACAGGCCCTGCCGCAGCAGGGCCGTGAAGTCGAGCAGCGGATGCTCCGGCGGTCCGGTGGCGATCGAGATCGCGTCCACGTTCGTCTATCCTTCCTGGCTCTCGCCGAGCTCCTCGGACAGCACCTGGATGGCGCCGCTGATGCGCAGCAGCGTCTCGCGCAGGTCGCGCACGCGCGCCTCGGCCTGCAGCAGCTGGCTCTGGCCGTTGGCGAATTCCTCGCGCAGCTGGCTCAGCCGGTCCCTCAGGCGCGCTTCCATGCTCGATGCCTCCGTTTCGGGCTGGCCTTCAGTTGTTGGGTTGGTCGTGCCGACAACGAACATGTTCACCTCCCATGGACCATGACGAGAATCTCGCCCTTGCCGCTGGCGAGCGACGTCAGCGCCTTACCGATGATCGCGCCGGCGCAAGTGGCGGGATCTTCGGCCTTCTGGGCGTGACCGCGGGTCGCGCTCGTCGTCAGCAGGTCGCCGGCGGCGATCGGCGCGACGTCGGCGTCGACCTTGCACGCGACACGGCCGCAGAGCGCGATCGGCACCTCCTCGGATTCGATCCCCAGGATGAAGGCGGCATCGCCGGAGACGATCCCGACCGCGCGGCGATCCACCGCGCGATCGCAGCGGACGATCTTGCGATCGTGCTCGTCGAACACCGCGACGTCGCCGGGCACCAGCGGCTCGGCGGCCGGGAAGCGCTCGGCAACGTCGAGACCGGTGGCCTGGAAACCCTGCTTGATGAAGACGGTGCCGGAGGAGTCGAGCCACAGGTTGGGCTCGCCGCGGATGCCGTCATTGCCGTAGCGGCCATTGGGCGAGGGATGACCGATCTTGATGGTGTGCGCGCCGACCGTCTTGAACGGCCTCAACGAGGTGGTCTCGCCATTATCGACCACCAGACGGTCGTCATTGCGGATGCGCAGACGCACCGCGCTCGGCGAGTTCACGAAGGTCATGCCATCACCGCTGGTGGCTTGCAGCAGCGCGTAATTGCCGCCGTCGCCCTGGTTCAGGGTGGTCACGCCGACATGCATGAAGCCGGGGTTGGCGGGCCATGGACCGATCCCAAGGGATCCGAAGCGGGCGACCCCCGCGACCTCGAGCAGGTTCGCCGGCGACACCGTGCCGATCCCGACATTGCCGTTCGCCGTCACGATCATGCGGTCGCCATTCTTGATGCGCAGGCGGATGGCCGTCGGCGAGTTCAGGTAGGTCGTGCCAAGGTCGGTGCCGGACGCGCTCTGCAGCAGCGCATAGTTCTGGTCGATGTTCTGCTTCAGCGTCGTCACGCCGATGAATCCATATTGCCCGGGGTTGGCCGGCCACGGGCCGATCGCAAGCTGCGCCGCCTTGATGCGACCGTTGACCTCGAGCGCCTCGCTCGGCTCGACGACGCCGATGCCGACCGAGCCCGTCGCGGCATTGATCGCGAGACGGCTCACGCCATTGGGATCGTTGAAGGACAGGCCCGGCTTGCCGGTCTGGGGGTCGGCCGGGTTCGCGCGCGGACGCAGCGACAGCGTCCAGGCGGGGCTGGGATCGGAGATCTGCATGTAGAAGTTCAGCGCCTTCTCGGCGTCACCCACCGCCTCGATCGACAGCGGCTCGCCGCCGGCGGGCTTGATGACGCCGTCATCGCGCTGGTTGAGCACGCTGTCGATCAGCTGGGAGAACTGCTGCTCGGTCGGGATGGCATTCTTGACGAAATAGGATTTGAGCGCCGCCCGGGATTTCTTGTTGTCGTCGATGTTCATTTAAAACCTCGTTGCCGCCATCACGTGTGAACCGCTAGCCAATGATGAAATCGAGCTCGACCTTCATGTAGTTGATGCCCTTGAACTGATCGGCCGGGTAGATCTCGTCGGCGATCAGATCGATCTCGTGCCGCCGCGCGGCGACCAGCACCGCGTCGGGCCGCTCGGAGCCGACGCTGTCGCCGTCCGGGCCGCCCGGCGTCGCCAGCGTGAACGTCTCGCCGTCCTCGCTGGAGAACAGCTTGATGCCGGCGACGTAGTCGACGTAGTCGCGCTGGTCGATGAAGTTGACGATGCTGCTGGCGAAGATGCGCCGCCCGATCATGATGTCGGCGCCGTCGTCGAACGCCCATGGCGACAGGAAGCGGTTGAGGTCATCGTTCAGCCGCTGCTTCCACAGCGCCGGATTGCTCTGGTCGACGAAGCGCACGCCGACGCGGATGCGGACCTGGACATATCTGGCGTTCTCGACGCTGAGCCGCGCCGAGCCGGGCAGCAGCGGCGCCAGAAAGCCTGCGATATCGGCGAGCAGCGCCGACGAGGCCTTTGGCTCGAACGGATCGAACAGGCTCTTGCCGCGGATGTTCGGGATCACGATCAGCCTGACCAGGCCCAGCGCGTCGCGCCGGTCCATCGCTGCCTCGTTTGAGGTGGCCGGCAGGCATTTCACCTTGTAGATCTCGGGAAAGCGGCGCAGCACCAGACGCTCATAGTCCCACGCGGTGACGGCGCGCTGCTTATGCCGCAGACGTTCGCTCGCCGAGGCATAGAAGCCGGCGGGATCTTCCGCGGGCCGTCCGCCGAACGAGGCATAGGGCTGGCGAACTGCAGCGACGCCGGGCAGCGGCGCGAACAGCGCCTTGATGGTCTTGGGCGGCAGCGGGGTCAGGTCCACTGCGCCGGCATCGGCCAGCTCGCGGGTGGCGAGCGCCGCCTGCGGATGGATCGCGATGCTGTCGCACACGGCGCCGGCGCCGAGCGGCACGCTGGCGCGCAG
This sequence comes from Bradyrhizobium sp. ORS 375, assembly GCF_000239775.1. Lineage (GTDB taxonomy): Bacteria > Pseudomonadota > Alphaproteobacteria > Rhizobiales > Xanthobacteraceae > Bradyrhizobium. The sequence continues at coordinate 29,315 of NZ_CAFI01000104.1, read as the reverse complement.
CCAATACGGCCCCAGCGGAAGCCGCGCATCCGGCGTCGCCTGGGGAAGGGCGAAGGTGATGATGCCGGAGTTGATCAGCCCGCGGGTGCCATCCTGCAGCACGGCCTCGCCGGGCAGATCGACCCAGCCGTTCTGATCGAGCACGCTCCAGCGGGGTTGGGAATGTTCCACGTCGACGTTGGCGCTGCCTTCGGCCATCTGGAACAGCAGCGAGAGCGTCTCGGGAGGCCGCAGGCCGTCGAGGCCGATCAACAGCTCGCCTTCGTTGCCGTAATCGGGCAGCAGCGGAAAGCCGCTCGCGGCGGCGCTGGCCTCGGCGATCCCGAACGGGTGCAAATGGAACAGCATGTCGGTCGCCGGGCCCTGCTCGTAGGCCTCCATGCGGACCTCGTGGCCGGCGAGGACATCGAGCGTGAGCGACTTCAGCTTGGGTGTGTAGGGCAGGCCGACGGTGTAGTTCGCGGCGTTGATGGTGCCGCCGTTCTTGGCGAACACGGCGGTGTCGACGGCCAGCGCGATGGCCTTGCTGGCGGCCAGCGCGGGATAGTCGCGGTGGCCGAAGCCCGTCGACAGCTCCAGCCGCAGCGCATGCGGCAGATGACGCGCCGTCGCCGTCCCGGACGATGTGAGCGTGTAGCGATGCAACGCATCGCTGACCGTTGCGATCTCCAGCGTCTGCGGTTGACTGGCGTCCTGCTTCAGGGTCTCCGTTCGTCCCCTCTTAGTGGAGACGAACAGCGCGCCCGCCGAGGCCTGGGGCGTGACGACCGGGCCGTCGATCAGGCCGATCTGCGCGCTGATCGCCTTCATATCCTTCGGGTAGCCCGCATAGTTCGCGTCGAGATCGGAGGGGCCGCCCATCCAGTCGAGCCGCAGCTTGAGGGCGCGCAGCCGTTTGTTGTGCAGATCGGGATGTCCGATCCACAGCATGGCGCCGGCATCCGGCTGCGGCCCGAACGGCTCGAACGGCCGCTTGCCGTCGAGCGGGCCGAGATCGTTCTCCAGCACCAGCGGACCAAGCGGTTCGCCGCTCCTGGCCGGCTCGACATAGGACCCCGCGGCCGCGCGCATGTGGATGCGCGCCAGCCGCAGCGTGCGCAGCCGCGCGTAGCGGATCACCCAGCGGCCGAGCGTGCCGTCCCAGATCTGGCGCAGCATCAGCTTGACGGCCGGCCAGGGACAGGAGGCGAGCGCCTGATCCGCCGGCAGCGGCGCGACCGCTGGGAGCGCGGAGGGGAGCGTCAGGCGAACGCGCAGGCTGATTATCTTGGTCGTCCCCGGGACCGGCGCGACGTCATCGAGCTTGCCGTAGTCGATGCTGGCATCGCCCGTGACCTCGATCTTGTCGGCGCCGAGCGTGAGCCAGCCGTCGGCCGTGCTGATCTGGACCGAGAAGGGTTGTTCCGCCCCGACCACGATCGGGCCGCCGCCATCATCGATACAGCCAAAGATGAGCGTGATCTGCCGCGTGCCGGCGCTGAGCGCGAACAGCGGTGACCCGATCACGAGGCCGATCGTTTCAGGCGGTGGCTGGTCTTGCGATTGAACGGGAGGCGCTGCGCCAAAGGTCTTCCAGCGGGTGTCGAGCTCAGCGCTGGGATGCACCGTGCGCGCGTCGGCATAGGCGTAGAGATTGAGCCAGTCCTGGCGCTGCGGCTTGGGGTCGGGCAGTTGCGTGCGCTTGCGCGAGGCGCGCTCGAGGATGTCGTAGCTCTGGCTCCATTGCTCCGACGTCGCGGTCTTCGGCGCATCGGCAACCGCCTTGAGGACGCCGAGGTCGGCGGCGGTCACCCAGTCCTTCAGTTCCTCCAGCAATTGGGCCGTCGCGATGCTGGCGGACGCGCCGGCGGCATCGCTGAGGATGAGCCTGAGGCCGGCCGCGGGGTCGGCAGCCGCCTCGCGCATCTTGCGCAGCGTATCGCGACGCGCGGCGAATACCTTCTTCTGCAGGGCATCTTCGAGCGCGTCATAGACCATCTGCCAGGCGTGCTCGGTGACTCCAGCTTCCGGCTGATCGGCGGTCGCCATGACAGCGGCGAAGGATTCGGCCGGCATGAACATGTAGGCTTCGAGATTGCGCACCGCGGCTGCATAAGTCTCGATCGAGGTCGTGCCGGTCGGGGTGAAATCGATGGTCCCGATCGCCTCCTTCATGTTCGCGGCGAAATCGGAGGGATCCGTCACCTTCAGCCGGTATGTCGAATCGTTGCGCGCGTCCTGGCCGGCGTGCTCAAGCAGACCATTGATGACGCGCCAATCGGCATCGGAGCCGCGCTTCAGATCCATCATCGTGACGAAGGTCGCGACCGCCATGTGCAGCTTCTGCTGGATCGCGTCCTGCACGTCCTTGCGATAGCGCTGGACGTAGAGATCGTCGACGGTCGTGATCTCGGTCAGGCCTGCGAAGCTCGGCGCGCCGTTGAGCGCTGTGGCGAGGTTGGCATTGAAGTCGCGCGGATTGACCGGGTTGAGCACGAAGTTCGGATCGTGGCGCGCGTCGCGGCCGGCTGCTTGCAGGATCGCGTTGATCTTGGCCCAGTCGGTGCCCGCATTGTCGCGCGTCCGCTTGCGTTCGATCAGCTCGCGCAGCTCGTAATGCTGCAGATGCAGCGTCTTTGGCGCGAACGCGACCAGCGCCGCCAGCGATTGCAGCAGCGGGTAGGTGACCGGCTTGCCGGCATAGAGCGGCAGCGGCCCCCCGGCGCGGGCTCGCCCAGCGCGAGTCGAAGCATCGCGATGAAGCGGTCCTCCTTGGTGCCGAGCGCGCCCTTGCGGGGGTCACGCGCTTCGGCAAGACCAATCAGCAGCTTGTCGGTGAAGACGGTCGCGAGCCGGCCGATCCTGGCGCGATTGACGACCACGTCGGCATCGGTGCGGAAGAAGCGCTCGCGCTTCGCTTCATCGCGTCCGGCCGGCAGCCGCGTGCCCGCGGGAATCCGTGTCGCCTGGGTGCCGTTGGCGAGATCGAACAGCACGAACACGCGGTCGGGCACCGGCGGCTTCGGCAAGAGCCGCAGCACGTCGCGATAATAGTAGTCGAGATGGCGGGGGACGAGCCCGTTCAACGCGTCGCGGGCGGTGCCCAGCAGCTTGAACAGCGCCAGCAGCAGCACGAAATGTGGCCGGCGCAGGCGGTCGTCCGCGCTTGCCGAGGGGTTCTCGATGAAGGCGAGAATCTCGTCGTCGCTCAACTCGCCCAGCAGGCCCGACCAGTCGCCGGCCGGGTCGTTGCCTTCATCGTAATAGATGACGTGCTCGCTATAGCCGCGCAGGAATCCCAGGAGGTCACGCGTGGTCCGCTCGTCGACGCCGACGCCGTCGGGAAAGCGGTCCGAGATGATCCGCGTCGCCTGCAGCCGGGCGAACTGGCTGGTGCCGTCACGGCGGGGCGAGGGGATCTCGGTGGGCGTGTCGGCCATCGCTCAGCCCGCCTTCACTGTCGTATCGGTAGCGACGAAGCTGCCGCTGCCGCTGTAGGTCGGAGTCGGATCGGGGATCGGCGAGCCCGGTCCGGGCGGCGGCTGCATGGCAGGCACGTTGACGGTGAAGCGCGCGGTGAAGGTGCCCCCCTTGAGCAGCAGCTTCTTGCCGCCGGTCTGCGAGGTCTGCGCCTGCTGGTTGCCGGCAAGCGCGGCGATCGTGAGCGTGCCGGTGCCGGGTATAGAATAGGGGCCGGCGGTGTACATGCAGCCCGCGACCGAGACGCTGCTCTCGTCGCCGCCGACGCAGGCGAGCTTGCCCGTGACCTTCGCCTTGCCGCTGGCGGTGATCGGACCGGGACGCACGACCACCGTCGCCGCGCCGAAGCTCGGCTGGAAGGTGGCCATGTCGCCATCGATGACGATCACGTCGCTCACGGTGCCGCTCTCACTGCCTCGTTGAGGTAATAGGGGTAGACCATGTTGAAGCGCGAATTGTTGGCGCGGACGGTGTAGCGGATCGCGATCAGCACGAGACCTGGGGTCTGGCCGTCGCCGGTGACCTCGACGCCGTCAAGGCGAATGCGGGTCTCGTGGTAGAGGATCGCGTCGGACACCGCTTCGCGGATCGAGGTCAGAAGCGTCTGGTCGATCTCCTCGAACATGTAGCGCGAGACGTCGCAGCCGAAATCCTGCCGCATCACGCGCTCGCCAAGCGCGGTGCCGAACAGGATGGTCAGGCTCTGGACGATATCGTCCTCGCCGGCGACGGTGGCAACGTCGGAGCCGTTCGGCCCGAACTGCGGCGGGAACGCCCAGCCGCGCCCGAGATAGCCCGCGGACTCCGTCATGTTCGCCTCACCCGCTGCTGACTGCCATCACGCATGCTGTTCCTCCCGCAACGCCACGTCGCTTCGCTCACATCAGTTCAGATCGATCGTGCTGCCCTTGATCGTGACGGCTCCCTTGGCCTGAATGACGAGATCCTTGCCCGACTCGATCGTGATGCCGCTCGCATCCAGGGTGAGCTTGTTGTTGTTCTTGTCGGACAGCGTGATGCTGCCGCCATCGTCGTCGACGATGATCGTGCGGCCACCCGGCGTGCTGATGGTGATCGACGGCTTGTCGGCTTCGGACAGCACGATACGGGTGTCCTTCTTGCCGATCAGGCCCTTCTGCTTGGCATCGGTGAACCCCTCGGGCAGCTTGTTCTTGGCGCCCCAGAGCCGGCCGAGCACGATCGGATGCCGCGGATCGCCGCCGAGAAAGCCGACCAGGACCTCATCGCCCGGCTCGGGCCGGACACAGAAGCCGCGCTTATCGCCGGCATCGGGAGCTGCAATACGCGCCCACAGCGGCTTCGGTGGCTCGGTGAGCACCGAGGCAACGTTGACCTGGATGCGGCTGTCGCCATCCGGATCTTCCTCCGACGAGTCGGGAATGGTGCCGAGATGCAGACCCGCGATCGGCGGCAGCAGGCCGCCGGCGTCCATGTTGGCGAGGTCGGGGAGGCGGCCTGCAGGTTCGGCGGACAGGCCGAATTGCAGGTCGGTCGAGAAGCCGTGGGCGTCGAGCCGATGGCGCACGCCGGTCACCAGCACCTTGCCGTTCAGCAGATCGCCGAAGCCATCCAGCGCGGCGATGTCCATCGGCTTGGCCTCGGGAAGGCCGGCCACCGACATGCGGCCGCGGATCAGCGCCAGCCTGGCGCGGGCGGCGCGCGCATTCGACCACGCTTTCACTTCGTCGGGTTGCAGCGGGACCATGTGGGCGAGATGGAGGGGCGCCATGCCGAGGTCATCGCCGACCGATGCCGTTCCGATCTCACCTTGCGGCAGGCTCAACGGCTCGGCCGTCGCGGGCTCCGCCGGCGCCAGCTGCTTCGGATCCCAGGCCATGCCGTCGACGCTCGGCGCCTGGCTCGCGACGTCCAGCTCGAAATGCAGGTCGGTGATCGGATCGAGCCCGAGCTTGAAGCTGTGGGCGGCATCGCCGTCGACGGCGAGCTTCTTCAGCGACACCGCGCCATCGATGGCGACGACGCAGAGGCCTTCCGCATCGGCGCGCGTCAGGATGAAGTCCCAGTCGGTGCAATCATGCTGAACCAGCGTCTTGTGCGTCGGCGTCGTGTCGGGCGCGTCATCGACCGTCAAGGTTGCGTCGCTGACGATGGCGCGGATCGCGTCGCTGTCGGCGGTATCCGTCCAGATCCGGCTGTGGCGCGCCCCGGTCAGCTTCACGGTCTTGTCCTTGACCACGACGTCGAGGGTCGGGAGACCGTCGCGGGTGTGGACGGAGAACGCGGTCACGACGCCCTTGAAGACGCTGACATCGTCTTCGCCGGCGCGGCGCAGCTTGATCTCCACCTCAGCCGCCGGCTTGAACGGACCGCCGGCCATCAGCGGCGTCTCGTCGGCCACGGCGCCCTTGGCATGGATGGAGATGATCGCGGTCGGAATGCGGTTCACGGCGCGCGTCACGTCGATCGACCGCGGCGCAAAGCCCGGCGGCAGCGCAGAGCCGGCGACCAGGATGGTGGGAATGGTGAAACCCTCCGCCACGTCCGGCCCCTCAGCGCGACAGGGGCGGGAAGATCAGCGTGCGGCCGGGCTCGAGGCCACGCAAATGATTCAAGCCATTGGCACGCGCAACGTGCGGCGTATGCACCGTGCTGCCATAGACCGCATGAACCATCAGCGGCAGCGTGTCGCCGCCGCGCACCAGCCGCGCGTGCGACACGTCGGGCGAGGTGAAGCCGAGCTTCGACTGCTGCTTGGCGACGTCGTCGTCCGCCGCAAGACTCAGCACCAGCTCGGCGCGCAGCGGCGCGCCGTCGCGCTCGAAGCTCGTGTAGTTGATGGTGACGGTGGCGAGCCGGCAGTTGAAGCTGAACTTGCCCCATTTCAGGTTCAGGTAGCTCGGCTCGTGGGTGTCGCTCTGCGGCTGGTAGGCGATGGCGAGGAAGCCGTCGATGCGGTCCTTCACGCTCTTGGTGTCGGAGAACAGGTTGACGAGGCCCATCTCCTCGACGCCTGTGCCGTCGAGCAGGAGCGTCAGCTCGATCGCGCTCGGCTCGGTTCGGATGAAGGTCGCGACCTGCTCGGCGCCGCCGGCGGCCTTGCCGGGCTCGAACAGGTTGCTGTTGGTCTGGCTCAGCGTCTGCGGATTGAACATCGCCACGAACGGGGAGCCGTCGATCTCCTTGCTCTTCGAACGCTTGGCGTCCGTGAAGGCGGAGATCTGCAGCTTCTCGAGCTTGAACAGGTCGGGAAAGCCCATGCTCAGCGCTCCTTCTCACGACGCAGGATCCGCAGCGTCTCGTCGACGCAGGCCTGCACCAGCGCGTCGCGGTCGAACGTTGGAGCGTTGGCGCCGGAACTGCGCTCGCCGGCCTTCTGCGGATCGACGACGGCGCGGATGATCAGCTCGCGGATTTCGACGGGCATGGCTCAGAGCCTCATGATCTGCATGCGGGTGTAGGCGAGCTCCATCGTGTCGATCACGACGCCGTTCTGCCCGGCATCGAGATCTGACGTCGCCCAGCGCACCGGATAGGTGTTGAGGAACATCCAGCCGGCGGTCGGCGCGCCATCGTCATCGAACAGCGTCACCAGCACGTTGGAGGCGGAGAACTTGAACAGCGACAGCGAGACGTTGAACTCGATGTCGAGCGGCGAGATCAGCGGCGCGCTGCGCTCCAGCACCAGGTTCTGGTAGCCGATCGTCTCGGGAAAGCGGTGAGTGTAGAGGTTCTGGCCGCCTTCGGCATGGGTCTTCAGCGACACCGTGGCGCCGAGGCCCGACACCTTCTGGAAACGGATGTCGATCGGATTCGGCACGAGGCCGCCGACGAAGAAGAACACGCCGAAGCGGAAGCTTAAGGGAAGATCCTTGACTGGCATGTCACAGATACTCGACGGAGATTCCGCTGGCGATCAGGTCGATCGTCTCGACCGCCACCTGGGTGCTGTTGACGTCGAAGCTCGGCGCGGAAAGCTTGACCGGGATCGCCTCCTTGACGTGCCAGACCACGACGGGGCTTCCTGCCTCGTCGCACAGGCTGATGGCGAGCGCGCGCGCCGCGGGTGGATTGGCGGTGAGCCATTGCGACAGGAAGTTGCCGCCGCGCATCACGCCCTTCTTCAGCGTCACCGTGCTGTGGCTGCGCTTGGGAACGCGTGCCACATCCTCGCCCTCCCAGCGGCTGAAGCCATGGCGATAGGTCACGGTCTCATATTCGCTGGCGAGGCCCGACACCTCGACGAAGCTCGCCGAGTCCGAATCCACCGCGACCTGGAAATTGTAGCCGGGCAGCGGGTAGCGCAGCTTCTGCGTCGCCTTGTCGTCGGGCATCGCGCCATCATCCCTCGGTCATGGTGATCGCGTCGGCGCGCAGCTCGAGCGACTCGACGGCGACTTCGTTCGACTTGGCGTCGAAGGCGGGACCGTCGAGCTTGGTCGGGAACGCGTTGATGACGGTCCAGCTGATCACCGGCTTGCCCTGCTCGTCGCAAAGCCGGATCACGACGTCCTTCTTCTCGACCTGGTTCAAAGCGACGGTCTTGATCCAGCTGTACAGCGCCGAGACGCTGGCCGAGCGCGCGACGCCCTTCTTGAGCGTGACGTTGACCGGCTGCGGCTGCGACGGCATGTGGATGATCCGCGGACCGGCGCTGCTGCCGCCCGTCTGGCTCTCCTTGAAGGTCGTGACCTCGTAGTGGATGGACAGGCCCGACACTTCCGAGAACGCGACCGCGTTAGGGCCGATCTCGACCCGGAAGTTGTACACCGGTAATGGATAAGTGGCCTTGATTTCGCTGGCGCTGACAGCCATCTCTGCGCTCCCTTATTTCTGAAGATCGTTCAGGCTTGTTGCAGCTTGTGCATGAAGCGCAGCACGATGAACTCGGCGGGCCGGACGGCGGCGATGCCGATCTCGACGATCAGCCGGCCCTCGAGCACGTCCTGCGGCGTCATGGTCTTGCCGAGGCCGACATTGACGTAATAGGCCGCTTCCGGCGTCGAGCCGGCGAGCGCGCCGCGCTCCCACAGCGAATACAGATAGCTCTCGATCATGCCCCTGACCTTCAGCCAGGTGGTGGCGTCGTTCGGCTCGAACACGGCGAAGCCGGAAGCCTTGCGCGTGTTCTCCTCGATGGTGATGAACAGCCGCCGCACCGGCACGTAACGCCATTCATTGTCGTTGCCGGCGAGCGTGCGGGCGCCCCAGACGATGGTGCCCTTGCCGGTGAAGTCGCGGATCGCATTGATCGACTTGCCCGCGGTCGGATCGACGTTGAGGGATTCCTGGTCGGCATCCGTCATCTTCTTGTCGACGCTGATCATCGCCATGACGCCGACATTGGCCGGCGCTTTCCACACGCCGCGGTCACGGTCGACGCGGGCGTAGATGCCGGCAATCGCGGCGCTCGGCGGCAGGGTCACCCGCTGCCGGCTCAGCGCGTCCTTGATCTGATTGTAGCGCGCGGTATCGCTGAGCTTGATATCGTTCAGGACAGGCGTCGGCGGCGCACCGCCGCCGACCTTGACGAGGTCGACGCCGTCACCGGCGGGGGTGGGCTGCAGCGCAGCCGAGCCGTTGCCCTGCAGGCGGATATCGAAATTGCTCGCCTGCAAGCCGGCCTTCACCGTCGTCCAGCGGTCGACCACCTGCTTGGCGGTCTTGCCGCCGGCAACGTTGGTGATGATCAATGTCGGCTTGCCATTGGCCACGGAGATGTCGATGGCCTGGGCGTTGTCGCCGCCGACGAGCTGGACCTTCGGCGTGCTGGCCGCGTCGGTGCTCTGGAACGAGATGACCATGCCGTTGGCATCGTTGGCCGGGAACTGAACCTCCTTGATCGTCGGCGGCACCGGCGCGTCGGTGACCTTGACCTGGATCTTGCTCTCGTCGACGGCGAAGTTCAGCGAGGTCCGCAAATAAGGATGATAGGCGGCGCCGTAGGACAGATAGTCGACGCCGATCTGGTTGCGGAACGCGGTGACGTCGCCCTTGGGAACATCGAGGATGGTGAAGCGGTCCTTCAGCCGCGCGCACTGGCTCAGCGCCGCCTGGGCAAGCTCGAAATAGTCGCCGGATGCAAGCAGCACCGCGTCGGTGAGCACGATCAGCGTCGGCTCGTCCTCCAGGGCCAGAAGGTTGATCGCCTTGAGGAAGTCGGCTTTGGCGAGCGGGGCCGTATAGTCGCCGAGCGAGAAGATGTAGCAGGGGCCGCCGCCATTGGCGAAGTAATGGCTGACGGCATAATAGAGCAGGCGGTCCGGGCTCGGCCCGGTCGTGGCCGCCGGATCTGTCAAGGTAATCGTCGGCAGTCCCGAGCTGGGATCGGTCGTGGACGAAGCCACGAATGCGGTCGGCTTGGCGCCGCCGAACGTCGCGGTGTACTCCAGGAGCGAAGAGATCCGCGCCATCGCCGGACCCTTCTCGGTGTAGCCCAGGAAGGCTGGGATCGCGGTCGAGACCTCCGCGACGGAGGGCGGCAATCGGGAGATCTCTTCGACGTAAACGCCCGGGGTCTTGTAGATCGGCATGGCGATGCACCTTCGGAACGTGGTGAGGAGAGTGGGGCAATCAGTTCAGAAGCAGCGAGAGAACCTGGTAACGAACCATCTGGCGCGGCGCCGCCGCATCGGGCTGCAGCAGCGTCAGGCGATCGGGCGGCGGATTGGGCAGCCGAGTCAGCAGCGGCGTGTTGGCGAGGCGCAGCTCGAGCGCACCGAGCGGCGCGTCGCGGGCAGGGATCGGCGCATCGGAGACAAGACGCATGATGCGCCGGCCCGGATAGCGTCCAAGCAGATCGGCGCCGACCGTGTCGCTGCCGACAGTGCCCGCTGTCAGCTCGGAACGGCCGGCATCGGACATCGTGAGCGCGCGTGGTCCATTGCCCGCGGTCGCATCGACGACGGTCAGCGTCGACAGGTCGCCGGAAAAGTCGGTCACGACGTAGTAGGCCCAGCGTGAGCTGGCCGAGGTCAGCGGCACGACGAAGCCCCGCGGGGCGGGCTGCGGCGTCAGTGTCTGCGCGCTCAGCGTCAGCGCAATTTCGGCCAGCGCACCACGGGGCATTTGGGCGCGGACCGGATAGGAGACCCGGAAGGGAGTCCCTCGCTGGAGAGCGGATGTATCGATCGTGATGCGTTTGGGACCAGCGCCGATGCTCTTGACAGCCCCGGCGCCGGCGACCGTCACATCAGCCGGTGTCGTGCCGTCGAGCGGCGTGCCGGCGAGGACGAACGCCTCTGCGGCGCCTGGCGCCTGGACGATGAGGCTCTCGCTCGCCGTTGCGCGGCGGGTGGTGAGGCGGAGCGACAGCGGGTCCGCGAGTTGAACGCCGTCATTGGTGAACAGCGGCGCGGGCTGCTGTGCGATGTCACTCAGTCGGGTGATCGCGGCGTAGCCGGATCCGCGCGGGCGCAGCGCAAACGCGAGCGACAGCGGCGCGGCCGCCGCAGCGATGACGTCGCCCTTGGCATCGAGCTCGCCATAGACGCGGATGCGGTCGGCAAAGCTCTTGCAGGTGAGCCGCAGCCGCGCCATCGCGGATTCCGTCCCGGCTGTTGGCGCGATCTCAAAGTCGCTGCAGCGCAGGTCCGCGTAGTAGTCGTGGGTCACACGAAGGTCAAAGAGAGCGGCCGAGGGCATGTTCCAGCCTCCGTTCGGGCGGACCGGACACCGGCCGCGTCATCTCTTCCTGGCGATCCTCGAACACGAGCATGCGGACGCGATAGAGCAGGGACGGCTGAAACGCCGCGCGCAACGCGTTCCAGAGATCGTTCTGCTCGTTGAGCGGCAACGTCACCAGCTCGAGCGCAAGCTGCGGAACACCCGCAGGCATGGCCGGCATGGTCTGACGATCGAGCACCGGGTGCGACTGGAAGAAGGCGATGATCTGCGACAGTCGCGCCAGCGCCTGCTCATATTGCTTGAAGCGCGCCACGAACAGCACGCGCATATTGAGGCGCACGTCGGGCTGAACGCGATAGGCGGTGCCGTCGGCGCCGAGGCGCTGATAGGGATTGGCCGCCCGCAGGATCGGCTCCTGCTCGACATTGATCAGCATGGTGGTGACCGCGCCCATGCGGAACGAGATCGGATCGGTCTTGTCGCCGTCCAGGAAGATCACGGCATCTTCGGCCGGAGCGGCGTGACCCGGCACGGCAGGCCCGATCAGATGCGCGTTGAGCAGGTCGCGAAGGAAAATCATCGCTTGATCAATCACGTCCCGCTCCGCAACGAACTGACATTCGGCAATGACGGCGCAAACAAGCAACAAGCCAGGCAACAAGCGAGGCGTACCGCGGCCAGTGGGTCGCGATAGGATATCTATAGCCGTACTTTCGTCGGCTCGATCAGGCGTAGAGACCCGCACAGCATGGTCGTCAAGCGTGTGTGTGCGAGACGGTCGATGTGGTTCAAGTCGTCAATGAAGCTTGCGGCAAAAACAACAAATAGAAAGCATCGCAATATTCAACTACGATAACTTCTGTCCTCCAGCGCGTCAAGTTGGCGCGATGCCACCTCAGGCTGATCGAGTCACCAACAGCATTTGCACACGTATCAGGCGCGACGTCTTGTGATAACGCCGCCGACTCGCAACGTCTGACTTGCATCATGATGGTGTCATGAAACCTGCAGCGGGTGTTCCGAGAGCGCGCGGTGATGCAGGAACGGCCGATGCAAACCGCGCCGTGTGACGCGGCTTGCGCCGCGAACGCAGCCATTCAATCGCCGACCGGCTTTGGCCTTGCTCACGATGCGCTGACGGACTCTCCATCCAGAAGTCTCGGAAGCGCCAGCCGTGCGCCATCGAGGAACAGCTGGATCGCATCCCGCACGGTCTGATCGAGATCGGCGGGCACCGGCGTCTCGTAGACGAACTTGCGGATCGCAAGGTAGAAGATCCGCCCGTGCAGTCCCCAGAACATCTCGGTCTCCCGGCTGCTGAGCGGGCAGCTCGCAACGTCCGGCAATGCCAGCTCGTGGCGCAGCTCGATCGCCGCGGGCTCGATGATCTCGCGCCTGACCAGATCGAGATAGCGTCCGGCGATCCCGAACGATTTCAATCCGGAGAACACGAAGATACGTACCCAGTTGTATTCGAACACGCGGGCGACGTAGTCGAGATAGAAGCTCGTCAGGCGGACCTGCAATGGCTGGCTGCGGTCCCGGATCAGCGGGCCCCAATCCTGCGACCAGCGGCTGAGATAGACCTCCTGATAGACACGCTCGATCAGCGCTTCCTTGCTCGGGAAGTGCCGGTAGATCACCGAATGCGCGATGCCCATGCGCTTGGCGAGCTCGCGTGTCTGGCCTTCGAAGCCGCGCTCGGCGAAGAAGCGGATCGCTTCCTCGACGATCAGCCGCTCGCGGTCGGCCGCGCGCATGTTGCGGCGCTTCGCCGGCGCGCTCGCATCTGCGGTGCGCGCGCGGCTCGCTGTCGTTTTCGTGCTGACTGTCTTCGGGGCGCTGGCCATGGTCTCGATCGGTTGTCGCAGAGGTCTTCTGATAGCCGAAAGCAGATTTGCGACCAATCGTTCGTTTCCGGTTGACCGAGGCGCAAGCGCGTGCAACTGTTTTGAGACCAGATGGTCACAAATCTGGGTGTCCGGGCTGATGAGCCTGGCAAGCGAGGAAACGGATGAAGGCGAGGGCTTTCAGCTATTTTCGTGCAGGGACGATCGACGAGGCGCTGGCCGCTCATGCTGATGCCGGCGACGATGCGCGATTCATCGCCGGCGGGCAGAGCCTTGTTCCGGCACTGGCGCTGCGGCTGCAGGCGCCGCGAATCCTGATCGACATCAACCACATCGACGAGCTGCGCAGCGTCAGGCGCGAGGGCGAATGGCTGCGCTTGGGCGCGCTGACGCGGCATTGCGAGATGCTGACGGAGCCGCTCGTCGCGGAGTTTGCGCCGCTGCTGCGCGCGGCCGCGCCGTTCGTCGCACACCCCGCCATCCGCAATCGCGGTACGCTCGGCGGCAGCGTTGCGCTGGCCGATCCGGCCTCGGAATTTCCTGCGATGGTCCTGGCGCTCGATGCAGAGATCGAGATCGCCGGTCCGTCCGGCCGCCGCTGCGTCAAGGCGAGTGACTTCTTCATCGATTTGTTCGAGACCGCGCTCGCGCCCGGCGAGCTCCTCGTCGCGATCCGTGTGCCGCTGTTTCGCAGCAACCAGCGCATTGCGTTTGATGAGCTCGCGCGCCGCCGGGGCGATTACGCGCTGGTTGGCTGCGGCATGATCGCGACGCTCGATCGGGATCGGATCGCCGACATCAGCATCGCGCTGTTCTCGGTTGGAAATGTGCCGACGCGGGCGCGATCAGTGGAAGCTGTGCTGGTCGGATCGTCTCTTGATGCCGGGCGCATTGCCGCAGCGCAGGCTGCACTGAGCGCCGACCTCGCGCCGGCGGACAGCGATGATGTTCCCGCGGCGATGCGCGTGCATCTGGCGCGCGTGCTGCTCGGGCGGCTGCTCGGCCGTCTTGGGGAGGTACGATGAGCAGCGCTCCCACCGAGCTCGATGAGTCCGACGAGGCGGTCCGCGTCCGCATGGTCGTCAACGGTCGCAAGGTGGCGTGCGACGTCGCGCCGCGTGTGACGCTGGTGGATTGTCTGCGCGGTCAGCTCGAGCTGACCGGCACCCATGTCGGCTGTGAGATGGGCGCCTGTGGCGCCTGCCTGGTGCAACTCGACGGCCGCGCCGTCCATGCCTGTCTGATGTTTGCCGTGCAGGCCGATGGCGCGCGGATCGATACGATCGAGGGCCTTTCGGAAAGCGGTGTGATCGCCGATCTACAAGCCGAGTTTCATCGGCGCAATGCCTTGCAATGCGGGTTCTGTACGCCGGGCATGCTGATCAACGCACATGAGCTGTTGTCCCAAGTCTCGCGGCCGAGCCGTGAGGCAATCCGAGACGCGCTGTCCGGTAATTTCTGCCGCTGTACCGGCTACGAGGCGATCGTCGATGCGATCGCTGCGGTTGCGGAAGCGCGCGCTGCGGCGGCGCAAGGGCGGGGGGACTCGTCGCGATGACCGCGCCACTCACCTCGCTCGACCGCCCGAACTCCTATATCGGCCGCTCGGTACCGCGACCGAACGCCAAGCGGCTGCTGGCCGGCCGCGGCCGCTATGTCACCGATCTCCGGCTGCCGCGCATGCTGCATGCGGCGTTCCTGCGCAGTCCGCATGCGCATGCGCGGATCGCCGGCATCGACGTTGAAGCCGCGCGCGCCCTGGCCGGAGTGCATCTGGTCGCGACCGGCGCTGATCTCGCCAGGATCTGCACGCCCTGGACCGGCACGCTCGATCACTTCAAGGGCATGATCTCGGAGCCGCAGCTGCCGCTGCCGCTCGATCGCGTGGTCTGGGCCGGTCAGGCGGTGGTCGCCGTCGTCGCCGAGAGCAGGGCGATCGCCGAGGATGCGCTGGAGCTGATTGCGGTCGACTACGAGGAGCTGCCGGCGGTGGTCGATCTCGACGCCGCGCGCGCCCCCGATGCGCCCCTGGTCAACCCGGCTGCATCGTCCAACATCTGCTTCCGTGCCCAACTCGACAGCGGCGGCGTCGACCACGCCTTTGCCGCCGCCGCTCACGTCATCGAGGAGGAGTTCAGCTTCGGCCGGCATACGCCCGTCACGCTGGAGCCGCGCGCCATGGTCGCCGATTACGAGCCCGACAGCGGCATGCTGACAGTACATCATGCGACGCAGACGCCGTATCAGTTCCAGGACCTGTATTCCCGGCACTATGGCATCCCGGAAGCGCGCGTGCGCGTGATCGCGCCTGATATCGGCGGCTCGTTCGGCATGAAGCTGCATGTCTATCACGAGGACATGGCGGTGGTCGGATTGTCGATCCTGCTGGGACGCCCGGTGAAATATGTCGCCGATCGGATCGAGTCCTTCGTCTCCGACATTCATGCGCGCGATCATCAAGTGAAGGCGCGCATGGCGGTGGATGCCCAGGGCAAGATCCTCGCGATGGACGTACATGACGCGACCGCCATCGGCGCCTTCTCGACCTATCCGCGCACCAGCGTGGTCGAGGGCAACCAGGTCATCCGCCTGATCGGCGCGCCCTATGACTTCAAGTCCTATCGGGCCACGCTTGAGGTCGTGTTCCAGAACAAGGTGCAGACCAGCCAGTATCGCGCGGTCGGCCACCCCATCGCCTGCGCCGTCACCGAGCGCATGGTGGACCTTGCAGCGGCCCGCGTCGGTGTCGACCCGCTGGCGATGCGCGCCGGGAACGTGATCCCCGACGACGCCTATCCCACGGCATCGCCGACCGGCTACAGGTTCGAAGCGCTGTCGCATGAGGTCTGCCTGCGGCGGCTGCGCGAAATCATGAGTTACGACGGGTTGCGCGCCGAGCAAAGCGAGCTCCGCCAGCGTGGCATTTATCGCGGCATCGGCATTGCGACCTTCGTCGAGATCACCAATCCCAGCCCGGCATTCTATGGCGTCGGCGGCGCGCGCATCTCCTCGCAGGACGGCGCGACGATCAGCCTGACGCCATCCGGCGAGGTGCGCTGCGCGATCTCGGTGACCGAGCAGGGGCAGGGCACCGAGGCCATTGTCGGCCAGATCGTCGCCGATCAGCTCGGCGTCGCCCAGGAGCATGTCAGGGTCCTGACCGGCGACACCGAAGTCACGCCGCATGGCGGCGCGACCTGGGCCTGCCGGGGCGCAGGCATCGGCGGCGAGGCCGCGCTGCAGACCGCGCGCCGGCTGAAGGCTAACATCCTGGAGGTCGCGGGCCTGATCCTGCAGGAGCAGCCGGGCGCGCTCGACATCGTCGATGGTCAGGTCGTGAGCGTCGCGAACGGGCAGGTGCGTCTGCCGGTGGCCGAGATCGCGCGGATCGCCTATTTTCGCTCCGATACGCTGCCACCGGGGACCCAGGCCCAGTTGACCGTCAGCCACCACTTTGCGCCGCAGGGCTATCCGTTCGCTTTCACGAACGGCGTTCAGGGCTGCTACCTTGAGGTCGACATCGACACCGGCTTCGTCAAGCTCCTGAAGCACTATGTCGTCGAGGATTGCGGCCGCATCATCAATCCGATGCTGGTCGACGAGCAGCTGCGCGGCGGCGTCGTGCAGGGGCTGGGTGCCGCGCTGTTCGAGGAGTGCCGCTACGGCGAGACCGGGCAACTGCTGAACGGCTCGCTTGCCGATTATCTGGTGCCGATGGCGATGGAGATGCCCGATATCATCATCGACCACGTCGAGACGCCCACCGCGGACACCATTCTGGGCGCGAAGGGCTGCGGTGAGGCCGGCACGGCGGCGGCCTCTGCGTGTGTGCTCAATGCGGTCAACGACGCGCTGACGCCGTTCGGCGCGTCCGTCAACGCCATTCCGATCACGCCCGCGCGCGTGCTCAAGTCGCTCGATCGCTACTAAGAAAACAAGATGAGGGAGGACATCATGCCAGTCTACGAGACCAAGTCGCGACCAGCAGGACTATCCCGCCGCAAGGCAATGATGGCCATGTCGGCCGGCGTCGCAGCGCTGGCGATGCCGCGGCTCGGCCGCGCCGCCGATGACACCATCCGCATCGGCTTCCCGACGCCGCTGACCGGCCCGTTCGCGGCCGAGGCGCGCGACCAGGTGAAATGCGCCGAGCTCGCGGTCAAGCTGGTCAACGACAAGGGCGGCATCGGCGGCCGCAAGGTCGAGCTCCTGGTGCGCGACGACAAGCTCAACGCCGGCGAAGCCGCGACGCGGACGCTCGAGCTGATCGAGAAGGACAAGGTGCATGCGGTGGTCGGCGCGCTCTCCAGCGCCGTTCAGCTCGCCGTCAACGAGGTGACGCGCGCCCGCGGCGTCATCTACGTGTCGATCAGCCAGTCCGACACCATCAACGAGGTGAAGGATTTCAGCAAGTTCACCTTCCACGAGGCGCTGAACCCGCACATGACAACGGCGGCGGTGGCGCGGCAGACATTGAAGAAAGGCATGAAGGTTGCGCATCTCGTCGCCGATTATGCCTACGGCCATGAGATGCTGCGCGGCTTCAAGCGGGCGCAGGCATCGATCGGAGCCGAGAGCGTCGGCGAGATCCTGCATCCGTTCGGCGCGGCCGACTACTCGACCTTCATGCCGCGCCTGATGTCGATGCGCCCGGACGTGCTGTGCATCAGCAATTTCGGCCGCGATCAGGCCAATGCGATCAAGCAGGCGGTCGATTTCGGCATCAAGCAGCAAATGAAGATCGTGGTCCCCGTGATCCTGCACAACCAGCGCCTCGCCGTCGGCGCCGACGTGTTCGAGGGCGTGGTCGGCGGTGCCAATTATTATTGGGGCCTGGAGACTCAGAACAAGACAGCGGCGGAGTTCAACAAGGCGTTCCGAACGGCGAATGGCGGCGCGATTCCGACCGACTACGGCGCCTACGGCTATTCCGGCGTCGGCTCGCTGCTGCAGGCGATGCAAGTGGCTGGCGGCACTGACACGGAGAAGGTCGTCGCGGCGCTCGAGGGGCTGCAATACGACCTGACCAAAGGCCCGCAGCACTACCGCAAATGCGATCACCAGTCGGTGCAGTCGGTGCTGGTGCTGGAATCGAAGAAGAAGTCGGCGATGGCCAATGAGAACGATCTGTTCGCGATCGTGGCCAACGATCCCGGCGCCGACGAGATGCTGCGCAGCTGCAGCGAGCTCGGCCACGCGACCTGATCCCACGGAATGGACCTCTCGCTGATCATCATGCAGCTGTTTTCCGGCATCGCCCTCGCGGCGGTGCTGGTGATCACGGCGCTCGGCCTCACCATCGTGTTCGGCATGCTGGGCGTGGTCAATTTCGCCCATGGCGCGCTGTTCATGATCGGCGCCTATGCCGGGCTCTATCTGGCGTCGCTGACCGGCAGCTTCTGGTGGGGGCTGCTGCTCGCTCCCGTGCTTGTCGGCGCGTTCGGCATGCTGATCGAGTTCGTCCTTGTTCGCCGCCTGTATGGCCGGTCGATCGATGATCCGCTGCTGCTCACCTTCGGTCTCAGCTACATCCTTGTCGAAGGCGTGCGCATCGTGTTCGGCAGCGATGGCATTCCGTTTCCGACGCCGCCGCAGCTGATCGGCGTCGTCGATCTCGGCGTCGGATTCTTTCCGAAATATCGCCTGTTCGTGATCGCGCTGGTCGCGGTGGTGCTGCTGGTGCTGTGGCTGATGCTGGAGAGGACCCGCGTGGGCCTGATCGTCCGTGCCGGCGCGCGCGATCCGCAGATCATGCGCGTGCTCGGCGTCGACATCGGCAAGGTGTGGCTCGCGATCTTCGGCCTCGGCGTCGGCCTTGCCGCGCTTGGCGGCGTGCTGGCGGGGCCGATGCGCAGCGTCAATCCCGAGATGGGAACGCTGGTGCTGGCGGAGGCCTTTGTCGTGACCGTGATCGGTGGCCTCGGCTCGATCGTCGGCGCTGTCGTCGCCGGGCTGATGGTCGGTATCTGCATCAGCATGGTGGCGCTGTTCGCGCCTGAAATGGCGACCATCGTGATGTTCGCGCTGATGGCTGCCGTCCTCCTTGTCCGGCCGCAGGGGCTTTTCGGCCTGAAGGGGAGGGCGTGATGGCGGTGGAGTCGACCGGCGAGGCATCATCGCTCTCCCAGAGCCGGCGCCTGTTTGCGGTCCTGTCCGATCACCGCGTTCTGGTCTCGCTCGTTGCGCTCGCGCTGCTGCCCTGGTTGCTTCCCTCGAAGGCGCTCGCCGTCAACGTTCTGATCTACGGCGTCGTGGTGATGGGCTACAATCTCCTGTTCGGCTATACCGGGCTGCTGTCGTTCGGCCACGCCGCCTTCTTCGGCACCGGCGCGTATCTGACCGGCATCGCCATCGGCCGCTGGGGCCTGCCATGGTTCGCCGCGGTTCCGCTGGCGATCGCGGCAGGCACCGCGCTCGCTGTGCTGATCGGCGCGATCTCGACGCGCACCCGCGGCATCTATTTCTCGATGGTCACGCTGGCCCTGGCGCAGCTCGTCTATTATGTCGCGTTGCAGGCATCGTCCTTCACCGGCGGCGAGAACGGGCTGCGCGGCTTCACCGTCGACCGCATTGATCTGCTCGGCCTGCAGATCAACTTTCTCGATCCGGTCAACAAATACTACGTCCTGATGGCTTTCGCGGCACTGGCGCTCTGGGTGCAGTCGCGCATTCTCAACTCGCCGTTCGGCGCGGTCATCGAGGCGATACGGGAGAACGAGCAGCGCGCGCGGGCGTGCGGCTATGACGTGGAACGCTGCAAGCTGATCGTGTTCATGCTCTCGGGCGCGATCTCGGCGATCGGCGGCTGCATGTCGGCGCTGCATCTGTCGATCGTGCCGCTGGATTCCCTGCACTACCAGACTTCCGGCATGATCGTAATGATGGTGCTGCTCGGCGGCGCCCGTAGCTTCTTTGGGCCGTTCATCGGCGCGGCCACCTTCCTGATCCTGGAGGATGTCGTGTCGCTGTGGACGCCGCATTGGCAGATCGTCGTCGGCGCCATCTTCGTCGTGTTCGTGCTGTTCCTGCCGAAGGGCATCTGGGGCACGCTGCTGGACGTGCTGCCGTTCGCGAGGGAGCGGCGATGAGCACCGCGCTGCTGCAGGCCGATGGCATCGGCCGCCGCTTCGGCGGCTTCACCGCGCTCGAGGGCATCTCGGTGTCGTTCGCGGCGGGCGAACTGACTTCCATCATCGGACCGAACGGCGCCGGCAAGAGTACGTTCTTCAACATCCTCTCCGGCACGCTGTCGCCGAGCAGCGGCACGCTCCGCTTCAAGGGCCGCGAGCTGAACGGGCTGCCGCAGCACCGCTTCGTGCACCAGGGCATCTCGCGCTCATACCAGATCACCAACATCTTTCCGGATCTCTCTGTGCATGAGAACGTCCGGGTCGCCGCGCAGGCCATGCGCGTGAGCTATGACATTTGGCGCAGGCGGGCGGATCTGGTCGAGTTGAGCCAGCGCGCTGACGCGGCGCTGACGGCCGTAGGCCTGATTGGCAAGCGCGGCGAGCAGGCGAAATTCCTCGCCCATGGCCAGCAGCGCGCGCTGGAGATCGCCATCGCACTGGTGTCCGAGCCGGAACTGCTGTTGCTCGACGAGCCGACGGCGGGCATGGGGCCCGAGGAGACCAAGGAGATGGTCGCGCTGCTCGAGCGATTGGCAGAACGGCGCACGGTGCTGCTGGTCGAGCACAAGATGAAGATGGTGCTGGGCCTGAGCCAGCGGGTGCTGGTGCTGCATCACGGCCGGCTGCTGGCCGACGGCAGGCCGGAGGACATCCGCAGCAATCCCGACGTGCGCCGGGTCTATCTGGGACAGAGTGAAGGCTATGGCTGAGACAGCATTGCTCGAGCTCGATCGTGTCCAGGCCTGGTACGGCGCCAGCCACGTCCTGCACGGCATTTCCCTGCGCGTGCACCAGGGCGAGGTGGTGGCGCTGGTCGGCCGCAACGGCGCTGGCAAGACCACGACGTTGCGCACCGTGATGGGGCTGATGCCCAAAGCCGAGGGCCGCGTGCGGTTCGCTGGAAGCGACCTGCTGCCGCTTGCGGCGCATCGCCGCTTTCATCTCGGCCTCGCTTACGTGCCGGAGGACCGGCGCATCGTGCCGGGGCTGTCGGTCCGCGAGAATTTGCGGCTCGGGCTCGTTGCCGCCAAGGCCGAGATCGACGAGCGCGCTGCGATCGCGGAGATCGCCGAGACCTTTCCGCGCCTGCGCGAGCGGCTCGACCAGGAGGGCGTGACGCTCTCCGGCGGCGAGCAGCAGATGCTGGCGATCGCGCGCGCCCTGATCGCGCGGCCGCGGATGGTGCTGCTCGACGAGCCGTCGGAAGGCATCATGCCGGTGCTGGTCGAGGAGATGGGCGTGCTGTTCCGGCGGCTGCGGGACCAGGGCAAGACCTTGCTGCTGGTCGAGCAGAACGTCGAATGGGCGCTGCGGCTCGCCGACCGCGCGGTCATCATCGACCAGGGCGAAGTCGTGCATGAGAGCAGCGCGGCCGCGCTGCTCGCCGACAAGGACATCCAGGATCGCTATTGCGCAGTGTGATGATCTTCGGATCGTCAAGCGCCACCGTCGTCGAGCGCGGGCAGCTGCGGCAGGCGCGCGAGGCTGACGCCGGCGGCCTGATGCAGGAACATCCGTTCGATCAGCTCCGCCGCCTGCTTCGCCGCGTCTTCAGGCGCGAGGCCGCCCTGGCGGACGTTGGAGATGCAGTTGCGCTCGGAATCGACGCGACCACGGCGCGGCAGCCAGGTGAGATAGAGGCCGAGCGAGTCGGCGGCGCTGAGGCCCGGACGCTCGCCGATCAGGATGATCGAGGCGGACGCGCCGAGCAGCTCGCCAACATGATCCCCCAGCGCGACCCGGGCTTGTGAGGCCACGATGATCGGCGACAGCCGCCGGCCGGTCGCCGCGAGCAGCGGCATCAAGGCCTCGAGCACGGGCAGGGCGTTCACCTGGACCGCGCGGCTGCTCAGGCCGTCGGCCACCACCAGCACGACGTCCGCCGGCGCGCGCGGCTCCGACAGCAGCGCCTCGGACTCGAGAGAGAGGAGGCGGCCCTCATCGGGCCGCTGCAGGTACGTCGCACGATCGACGGCGCGACTATGCACCGCAAGCGCCGGCCAATTGCGCGCGGTGACATCAGCTGCAAATTGTTTGGCATCAAACGGCTTGAGCACCGCATCGCGCGCTTCGGCATGTGCGGCTTGGAAGGAGAGATGCGCCGATGTCGGCAGGCCGGGGCCGCAGCGTCCGAGCGCGATGCGCGCCTCGGTGTAGCGCGACAGCCAGGTCCAGTCGTCGGATGACGAGGTCGCGAGCGTCTGGTCGTCCGCGCCGCTCATCACTTGGCGTCCAGCAGCGGCAGCGCCGGCATCAGCCGCGCCGGCTCGAAGCGCAACTCGCCTTGCGGATCGCTGATGCCGGCGGCGCCGAGCCATGCCTCGAACTCCGGCGCCGCACGCTTGCCCAGCACCTTCCGCACATAAAGCGCGTCATGGAACGACGTGCTCTGATAGTTCAGCATGATGTCGTCGGCGCCGGGCACGCCCATGATGTAGGTGCAGCCGGCGACGCCGAGCAGCGTGAGCAGGGCGTCCATGTCGTCCTGGTCGGCCTCGGCGTGGTTGGTGTAGCAGACGTCGCAGCCCATCGGCAGCCCCAGCAGCTTGCCGCAGAAATGGTCCTCCAGCCCCGCGCGCATGATCTGCTTGCCGTCATAGAGATATTCCGGGCCGATGAAGCCGACCACGGTGTTGACCAGCAGCGGCCGGTAACGCCGCGCCACCGCGTAGCAGCGGGCTTCCAATGTCTGCTGATCGACGCCGCAATGTCCCGCTGATGACAGCTCGCTGCCTTGTCCGGTCTCGAAATACATCACATTGCCTCCGGCCGGACAGCGCTGCAGGCTTTCAGCTGCGGCCAGCGCCTCGTCGAGCAATGATAGCGTGATGCCGAAGCCGCGATTGGCCTCCTCGGTGCCGGCCAGCGACTGGAAGACGAGATCGACCGGCGCGCGGCGCTCGATCGCCTTCAGCGCGGTTGTGACATGGGCGAGCACGCAGGATTGAATCGGCGCGTTCGAGGCGAGGCGCAATGCCTCGATCATGTCGAGCAGCCGCATCATGGTGTCGACGTCGTCGCTGGCCGGGTTGATGCCGATGGTGGCGTCGCCGACGCCATACATCAGCCCGTCGAGGATCGAGGCGGCGACGCCCTTGGGATCGTCCAGGGGATGGTTGGGTTGGAGTCGCGTGGACATCCGGCCGGGGAGGCCGATGGTGCAGCGGAAGCGCGTGACCACCTCGCACTTCGCCGCGACCGTCACGAGATCCTGCAGCCGCATGATCTTGCAGACGGCCGCAACCATTTCCGGCGTGAGCCCCGGGGAGACGGCGGCCAGCGTCGTCGCGTCAGTCGTATCCGCCAACAGCCATTCCCGGAAGGCACCGACGGTGAGACTCGCAATCGGTGCGAACGCCGCTCCGTCATGCTGGTCGACGATCAGCCGCGTGACCTCGTCGTTCTCATAGGGAATGACGGCCTCGTTGAGAAAGTGCCGCAGCGGCAGGTCGGCGAGCGCCATGCGTGCCGCGACGCGCTCGGCGGCGTTTTGCGCGGCAAGCCCGGCGAGCACGTCACCCGAGCGCAGCGGCGTCGCCTTGGCGAGCAGGGTGCGGAGGTCGTCGAAGCGATAGCTCGTGCCGCCCAGCGTGTGTGAAAAACCCATCGTCTTTCTGTCCCGTCTCGTCACCCGGTGTGGCGACTATCAGCGGCACGTGTCGTCATCACAACCCAACGCCTCCGTGATGCAAGGCCCGTGCGCGGGGAGGAGCGTGCGCTCGACGTGAATGCTGAAATCATGAGCAGTTGCTGATTTGCATGACATATGCGCAATCAGCGTAGACGCGGTTCCACAAATTTGCAAATAATCACTCAAATGCACACGGAGCCGGTCGGGATTAGACCCGCGCCGCAGCCCTGGAAGGACACGGTCATGTCGCAGCTGTTGAAAGGCCTCTTCGCCAGTCTTGCTCTGCTTCTGTTCGGCGCAGTCGCGCAGGCGGGGACGGTGACCGTCTATACGGCGCTGGAAGAGGACGAGATCGCCGACTACGTGAAGGCGGCCAAGACGGCGCTGCCGGATGTCGACCTCAAGGTGCTCCGGTTGTCGACCGGCGATCTCGGTGCCCGCATCATCGCCGAGTCCGGCAATCCGCAGCATGACGTGATCTGGGGCTGGGCCGTCACCAACATGCTCGACCCGCGCATCACCGCGCTGCTCGAGCCCTATGAGGTGAAGGGCGCCGACAAGCTGCCGGCCTCCGCCAAGGGTGCAGACTCGAGCTGGTTCGCCGCGACCGGTTATGTCACGGCGTTCTGCGTCAACACCGAGGTGCTGAAGGCGAAGAATCTGCCGATGCCGACCTCGTGGAAGGATCTCACCAACCCCGTCTACAAGGGCGAGGTGGTGCTGCCGAACCCGGTCTCGTCCGGCACCGGCTACATGCAGATCGCCGGCATCCTGCAGTCGCAGGGCGAGGAGAAGGGCTGGCAGTTCCTGAAAGCCCTCGACGGCAATGTCGCGCAATACATCAAGTCCGGCTCGCGGCCGTGCAAGGCGGCGCGCGGCGGCGAGTTCGCGATCGGCGGCTCGCTGGCGTTTGCCGCGATCAAGTCGATCGAGGAGGGCTTTCCGATCAAGATGGTGATCCCGACCGATGGCGCGGGCTATGAGCTCGAGGCGTCCGGGCTGATGAAGGCGGCCAAGAACAAGGCCGACGCCAAGCGCTTCCTCGACTGGACCTTGTCGCCGGAGGCGGCTGCGCTCTACACGAGCTACAAGGAGCTCGTCACCATCTCCGGCACGCCGCCGTCGAAAGCCGCGCAGACCGCGGGCTTTCCCGCCGACGTCGCCAAGGCGGTCTATCCGATCGACTTTGCCCGATCCGCCAGGGAGCGCGACGGCATCCTCAAAAACTGGCAGACCAGCATCGGCCGCTGAGCGGAGCGGGCCATGACGCTCGAGCTGGACCGGCTGCACAAGACGTTCGACGATTTCACAGCGCTCGACCGCATCTCGCTGAAGGTCGAGGGCAGCGAGTTCGTCTGCCTGCTTGGGCCGAGCGGCTGCGGCAAGACCACCTTGCTGCGGATCATCGCCGGCCTGCTGACGCAGGACTCTGGCCGGCTGCTGCTCGACGGCCAGGATCTCAGCGCGGTGCCGGCGCGCGAGCGCGGCTTCGGCATCGTGTTCCAGTCCTACTCGCTGTTTCCCAACATGACCGTGGCCGAGAACATCGGCTACGGCATGCGCATCCGGAAAGTGGAGCGTGGCAGGATCGCCGCGCGCGTCGCCGAACTGCTGGAGCTGATCAAGCTGCCGCATCTCGCCGACCGGCTGCCGTATCAGCTGTCCGGCGGGCAGCAGCAGCGCGTCGCGCTGGCGCGGGCGGTGGCGGTCGATCCGCGGCTGATCCTGCTCGACGAGCCGTTGTCGGCGCTCGATGCCAAAGTGCGCGCCGATCTGCGCGTCGAGATCCGCGAGCTGCAGCGCCGGCTCGGCATCCCCACCATCATGGTCACGCACGACCAGGAGGAGGCGATGGTGCTGTCCGACCGGATCGTCTGCATGAATGCCGGCCGCATCGAGCAGGTCGGAACGCCCCAGGAGCTCTATCTCCGTCCTGCGACGAAGTTCGTCGCCGACTTCATGGGCAGCAGCAACCTGCTGCCGACCGCCTGGGTGCGCGACGCCATGCCGGCGCTGCTCGCCTCGCGTCCCGACGGCGCCGATGCCGACTATCTCGCCTGCCTGCGTCCCGAGCATGTCCGGCTTCATCCTCTCGACGCCGGCGAGGCGAGGGTAGNTCGACGTCACCTTCCTCGGCAACATCAGCCGCACCCGTGTCGCCTGGAAGGGCCGCGAGCTGATGGTGCAGACCAGTCCTGTCGACGGCGTTGTGCCCGGAGCCGCGGTGGCCGTCTCCGCCGACGCCGCCGGCTGCGGCTGGGTGCGCGCGTGAGCATCGCCGCCGTCGAGGTCGCCGAGCGCTCCGGCTTTCGCCTGCGGCGCGCCGGCGATGATCGGCTGCTGATCGCGGCGGCCATCGCGCTGCCATGCCTCGCGCTGCTCATCTTCTTCGTCTTTCCGCTGGCGATGATGCTGTGGCGCAGCCTGGTCGCCGATGATGGCACGATCGGCTTTGCCAATTACGCTGCGCTCGCGCGCACGCCCGGTATCCTGAAAGCGACGCTCAACAGCCTGACGCTCGGGCTCGCCACGACTGCGGTCTGCCTCAGCCTCGGCTTCGTGCTCGCCTTTACAATGACCCGGACCCGCGTGCCCGGAGCGCGCATCATCTCCGCGGTGCTGGCCCTGCCGATGTTGGCGCCGTCGCTGGTGCTCGGTCTCGGGCTGATCTTCCTGCTCGGCCGCAACGGGCTGATCAGCGGCGTGCTGGGCAAGCGCATCGACATCTACGGCTTCCCGGGCCTGCTGATCGCCGACGTACTCTACGCGCTGCCGCAGGCGGTGCTGATCCTCAAAGCCGCGTTCGCCCATGCCGATGCGCGTTATTACGACGCCGCCGAGGTGATGGGGGCCGGGCGCTGGCGGCAATTCTTCGACATCACGCTGCCGAACGTCAAGTTCGGGCTGCTCAGCGCCGGGTTCGTCGTATTCACCGTCACCATCACCGATTTCGGCAATGCCGCCGTCATCGGTGGCGACTTCGCGGTGCTGGCGACCGAGATCTACAACCAGGTCACCGGGCAGATGAAGTTCGGCATCGGCGCCGTGGTCGGTCTCCTCCTGCTGGCGCCGACGGGGCTCGCCGTCTACATCGAGCGCGTCGCCGCGCAGCGCCAGTTCGGGGGCGGATCCGAGGGGGCCGTGCCGCCGCAGATGAGCTCCGTGCCGGCGCGCGACGTGCCGCTCGCCATCGTCGCCTTCCTTGCGACGCTGTCCGTGCTCGCCGTGATCGGCGTCGTCGTCTATGCGAGCTTCATGCGGCTGTGGCCGTACCGGCTGACCTTCACGCTCAAGCACTATGACATCACCCTGAGCGGCGGCTACGCGCCGCTGTGGACCTCGCTGCTGGTCTCGGTGATTGCCGCCGGCCTCGGTACATTGCTGCTGTTCGCGCTTGTCTACGGCATTCGCCGGCTGCCGTCGTGGCTGGCCAAGATCGTCTATCTCGTCGCCGTGATGCCGGTCGGCGTGCCCGGCCTCGTGCTCGGCCTGGCCTACATCTTCGCCTTCAACATCGCGGGATCGCCGCTGTCGGTGCTGTACGGATCGACCTTGCTGCTCGCGCTGTGCAACTTCTATCACTACCATACTCAGGGCTTCCTCACGATGGTGACCGGCATGCGCGCCGTGCCGCCGGCGCTGGAGGAGGCCGCGACCTGCCTCGGCAGCGGGGCCGGGCAGGTGCTCGCCAACGTCATCATTCCCGTGATGTCGCCTACCTTGGTCTCGGTGTTCTTCTTCCTGTTCATGCGCTCGATGGTGACGTTGTCGGCCGTCATCTTCCTGGTCACGCCGTCGCTCGGCATTGCCGCCGTCTCGGTGATGCGGCTCGACGAGGCGGGCTTCGTCTCGCAGGCCGCGGCGTTCTCGACCTGCATCATGGCGGTGGTCTGCACCGCCGCGCTTGTCATGCAGCTCGCGCTGAAATGGCTGGCGCGCGGCGGTCGCCGATGATGCTCCAGGAGGACCGCCACCAGCGTATCCGTGCGCTGCTCGCCACCGTCGGTCGCGCCACCACGGACCGCATCGCCACCGATCTTGGCGTCTCCCGCGAGACCGTGCGCCGCGACGTGCTGGCGCTGGAGGCGCGCGGCGAACTGCGCCGCGTCCATGGCGGCGTCGCCGCGATCGCGCCGGAGGCCGAGCCGCCGATCACCGTCCGCGCCCGCGTCCGTCTTGCCGAGAAGACGCGGATCGCGCAGGCCGCGGCGCGGATGGTCAGCCCCGGCCAGACCTTGTTCCTCGACGTCGGCTCGACCGTCTCGATCCTCGCCCGCGAGCTCGCGACGTTGTCGGGTCTGACCATCGTCACCAACTCGTTCGAGGTCGCGACCATCATCGGCGCCTCCTCCAGCGAGCGCAGCAACCGCGTCATCGTGCTCGGCGGCGAGCTCGGCAGCACCCTGCCGGCGACGTTCGGCTCGACGACGGTGGCCGAGATCCAGCGCTTTCAGGCCGATGTCGCGCTGCTGTCGCCGGTCGGCATCGATCACCGCTACGGCGCCACCAGCTTCGACATCGAGGAGGCCAATGTCGCGCGCGCGATGGCCGCCGCCGCCAAGCGCGTGCTGATCCTCGCCGACCACAGCAAGATCGGCCAGACCAGCCGCGTCGCGTATTGTGCTGCTGATCGCATCGACAGCCTGATCACCGATGCGCGCGCCGCCGATGATCCCGCCCTCGGCGCGCTGCGCGGCGTGGTCGGGGAGGTCGTGATCGCCTGAGCCGCGATGGCCTGAGCGTCGCGCCGTTTGCGCTTGGCGCGAACGGCGCTAAGGTCGCGCGCCAAATGATCCATGCTAGCCGAGAGGGAACACCATGGCGCGCATTCGCTGTATCACCGAGATGGGCATGGGCGTCGACGTCCACGGCCGCGACGCCACCAAGGCTGCGAAGCGCGCGGTGTCGGATGCGATCCGCCATTCCAGCCTCGGGTTCTTCCGCATGGTCGGCAAGACGCCGCAGGACATGCTCGTCGACGTCACCATCGGCGTGCCGAATCCGGAGGCCGTCGACACCGCCGCGGTCGCCAAGGAGCTGCCCTATGGCACGGTGACCGTCACCGCCGTGAAGGGCGGGCTGGAGATTCCGGCCGAGGCCGGCAGCGACGCCATCATCATCGCCAATGCCGCGGTGCTGGTGCATCTCGACGACGGCAAGTAGGTCGGGCCGGAAAATGGAGGCACGTGCGCCGGCACCTGGATCGGCGCGGGCGTATCTGCTGCAGATGTCAAACAGCGGAATGTGCGATCGCGATCCCGCGGCGCGTTGCGCGCCCGGGTGATGTTTCTGTCTTGCCCCTCTCTTGAACAGAGGGCGCAGGGAAGACCGGGTATCCGCTGATACCCGCGGCCCCCGTGCGTGAAGAAGTGCACGGGGCAGGAACCACAGGCTCAGCCGGACATTCCGGCCTTCCCTGCGCAACGGTTTTGACGGCTTATACGTGCTCTCCCCGGGGATCGGCTTGTTTGCCCCCGTCGCCAGCGGATCATCATCACCACCGGCTTGGCATCAGCACCGCGATGCCAGGACCACACGATTTCGCCGGCGCACTCTGCCGTTCGTCCGCACGGGAGAACCATGCTGCGGCCAGACTGCGCCCGTCGCATCACCGCCTCCACGTTCGTGACGACCGCGAAG
>NZ_CAFI01000105.1 GCF_000239775.1 Bradyrhizobium sp. ORS 375 | reverse complement strand
GTTGGTGCGGCTTGCATCGTACTCTCTCATTTACAATCTTATCCCTCCGCCGCCTGCGCCTTCGCGCCTGACTTCAGCTTGGTCATGAAAGCCTTGAACGCCGGGCCGAACTCGGCGAACAGCGGCTCGCCGCGATGGCTGAGCATCACGCCGCCGAGCAGCTTGAGACCGGTGACGAAGGCCTTGCTTTCGTTCGGGTCGAACAGGCCGCGGCGCTGGACGCGGGCGACGATCTCGTTGAGATCGTCGTGGCTGGTGAAGGTGAAGTCGTAGCTCGGACCGACGGCGCCGTCGCTGCGCGGGTCGATGTCGGTCACCTCGATGGCGTAGGCGTGGGGCATGTCGATGCTCCTTTCAGTGTCTCAGTGTCAGGTCGCGGCGCCGTCGTCGCCCTGGATCTCGGCGATCGCGCGGGTGAGGATGTCGCTGACGCGCTTGGCCTCGGCCTCGCTCCAGCCCGGGCGGTGCATCTTGAGCGCCATCTTCAGCGTCTGCACCGCCTGCAGCACCGGCTCCGGCGGGTGCATGCCGCCCATGGCGCGGGCCATGATGCGCATCCGGCTGAGAAGGCCCTCGATGGCGGCTGCGTCGTCCTTCAGCGCCTGGCGGCCGGCTTCGGTGATGGCAAACAGCTTCTTGCCGCCCTCGGCTGATGCTGCTTCGATCTGGCCCATGTCCTCGAGCAGGCTGAGGATCGGATAGACGGAGCCGGGGCTCGGCGAATAGGCGCCGCCGACCAGCTGCTCGACCGCCTTAATCAGCTCATAGCCATGGCGTGGCTTCTCGCCGATCAGCCAAAGCAGCAGGCTGCGCAGGTCGCCCGGGCCGAAGAAGCGACCGCCGCCGCCACGTCCGAACTCGTCGCGGCCGCCGCGCCGTCCGTCGCCTTCAAACCGGCCCGGCCCGCGATGGCGGCCGAAACCGGGACCGCGGCCGGCCAGGCGAGCGTCTTCGCCTCCCTCGCCGAAGCCGTGGTGTCGGTCATGGCGGCGATGATGACCCCAGCCGCGATGCTCGCGCTCCTCGTCCCAACCAGAGCGATCGAAAGTCCAATGATGATGATGTCTCATACGATATGATCTCCGTTTCGTGCGAACGATATATCGTTTATGAGTATCGTTTGTCAACAACGATCGAGTTGGCCTCTCGAATACTGAGCCAAGTGCCTGATCTATGAAGCCTTTCGCTTGCTATGGAGCGGCCGCCACGGCGGGGTCCGCGTTCGTCGCATGCACTGTGCCGCGATGGGCGATCAGCGCATAGGCGACGGGCACCACGAACAGCGTGAACAGGGTGCCGATCGACAAGCCGGTCGCGATCACGAGTCCCATGTTGAAGCGCGACACGGCGCCAGCGCCGCTGGCGGCGATCAGCGGGATCACGCCGAGCACCATCGCCGCCGTCGTCATCAGGATCGGCCGGAGCCGGACGGTCGCGGCCTCGATGATCGCCTCGGTGCGGTCCTTGCCCTGTTCGCGCAGCTCGTTGGCAACCTCCACCATCAGGATGCCGTGCTTGCTGACGAGGCCCATCAGGGTGACCAGGCCGACCTGGGTGTAGATGTTGATGCTGGCGCCGCCGAGCCCGAGGCTGATGAACATCAGCGCGCCCGCCAGCGACATCGGCACCGACACCAGGATGATGATCGGGTCGACGAAGCTGTTGAACAGCGCGGCGAGCGCCAGGAAGATGATGATCAGCGCGAACACGAATGTGGTGACGAAGCCGCCGGATTCCTGCTCGAGCTGCCGCGACGCGCCGCCATAATCGATCGAGTAGCCCGTCGGCAGCGACGTCGCGAGCTCCTTCAGCGTGGTGAGCGCATCGCCCATCGCGACGCCCGGCATCGCCACGCCCGAGATGGTCGCCGCATTGATCTGCTGGAAGTGGTTGATCGACTCCGGAATGGTCTTGTGCTCGAGCCGGGCGACCGTCGACAGCGGCACCATCGCGTCGCCACTGGTGCGGATCGAATAGTCGAGCAGCTGCGTGTCGGTGAGGCGGTCGTTCTGGCGAACCTGGGGAATCACCTTGTAGGAGCGACCCTCCAGGCTGAAATAGTCCAGATAGTTGCCGCCCAGCATGGTGGCGAGCGCGCCGCCGAGATCGCTCATCTTCAGGCCGAGATCGGCGGCCTTGTCGCGGTCGAACACGACGGTGGTCTGCGGCTTGTCGATCTTCAGGTCGGTGTCGAGGAAGATGAACTTGCCGCTCGCCAGCGCCTTGGCCATGAAGTCGCGCGAGACGTCGTTGAGCTCGGAAAACGCACCCGTCGTACCGATCACGAACTGGACCGGGAGGCCGTTGCTGCCCGGCAGCGGCGCGGGCTGGAAGGCGACCGAGCGGGCGCCGGCGATGCCGTTCAGCATCTGCTGGAATTCCGGCTGCAGGGTCTTGGTCGTCGCCTTGCGCTGATCCCAGGGTTTCAGCACCCAGCCGCCGATCGCCTGCGTCGGAGTGTCGATCTGGAACACGGTGCGCGTTTCCGGCCGCTGCGCGATCAGGCCGAACAGCTGCTGGCCGTAGAACTCGCGCTGCTCGAGTGTCGCCGATGGCGCGGAATTGGTCAGCGACAGCACGATGCCCTGGTCCTCGTCAGGTGCGAGCTCGCTGGTCGAGCTGACATAGAGCCAGGGGATCATCGCCAGCAGCAGCAGCGCGAACACAACGACCACAGGCTTGGTGGCGAACACGCTTTCGAGCCCGCGGCGGTAGGCATGGGCGAGCCGTTCGAGCACATGGTCGATTGCGCGGACCAGTCGCGCCTCCAGCGTTTGCGCATCGCGCTCGGTCCGGCGCAGCAGCCAGGCGCAGTTCATCGGCGACAAGGTCAGTGCGATCACCGCCGAGACAGTGACTGCGCCGGCGAGCGTGAAGGCGAACTCCGTGAATAGCGCGCCCGTCAGGCCGCCCTGGAAACCGACCGGCACGTAGACCGCGATCAGCACCACGGTCATCGCGATGATCGGGCTCGCCAGCGCCCGCGCCGACTGGATCGCGGCGTCGACCGGCGATACGCCCTCCTCGATCAGCCGGTGAACCGCTTCGACGACGATGATGGCGTCATCGACGACGAGGCCGATCGCGAGCACCAGCGCCAGCAAAGTCAGGAGATTGATCGAGAAGCCCATCAGCAGCATCAGGCCGAAGGTGCCGATCAAGGACAGTGGAATCGCGATCACCGGGATCAAGACCGAGCGCCAGGAGCCCAAGAACATGAACACCACGATGATCACGATCGCGATCGCCTCGACCAGCGTATGGATCACCTCGTCGATCGACGAGTTCACGAAGTCGGTGGAGTCGTAGAGAACCTCGCTGGTGATGCCGTTCGGCAGCTGTCGCTGCAGCTCCGGATAGACCGCCTTCACGCCGTTGATGACGTCGAGCAGGTTGGCGGTCGGCGCCGCCTGGATGCCGATATAGACCGCCGTCTTGCCGTTGAAGCGCGTCGCCGAGTCGTAATCGTCATTGCCGAGCGTGACGTTGGCGACGTCGCGCAGCCGGATGATGGCGCCGTTGACCTGCTTGACGACGAGGTTGCGATACTGCTCCAGCGAATGCAGGTTGGTCGCGGCGGCCAAGTCGACCTGGACCAGGCGGCCCTTGGTGGTGCCGAGCCCGGAGATGTAGTCGTTGCCCGACAGCGCCGTCGACACATCCGTCGCGGTCAGGCCATAGGTGGCGAGCTTGTCCGGGTCGAGCCAGGCGCGCAGCGCGAATTTCTTGGCGCCGAGCAACTCGGCGGTCTGCACGCCGGAGACGGCCTGCAGCTTCGGCTGCACCACGCGGGTGAGATAGTCGGTGATCTGGTTCGGCGCCAGCACGTCGCTGGCGAAGCCGATATACATCGCGTCGATGGTCTGGCCGACCTTCAAGGTGAGCGTCGGCTGCTGCGTGCCGGTCGGCAGCTGGTTCAGTACCGAGTTCACCTTGGCGTTGATCTCGGTCATCGCCTTGCCGGAATCGTAGTTCAGCCGCAGGTGCACGGTGATGGTGCTGCTGCCGGTGACGCTGGTCGAAGTCATGTAGTCGATGCCGTTGGCCTGGGCGATCGCGTTCTCCAGCGGCGTCGTGATGAAGCCCGCGATGATGTCGCTGTCGGCGCCTGCATAGGCGGTGCTGACGGTGACGATGGCGTTCTGCGTGCGCGGATATTGCAGGATGGCGAGCGTCGTCATCGAGCGCAGGCCGAGCACGAGGATCAGCGCGCTGACCACGAGCGCCAGCACCGGCCGGCGGATGAAGATGTCTGTGAAACGCATGGGAGGCTCTGATGACTGGCTAGCGCGCGGTTACTGATCGACGACATCAGGCGCAGCTTCCGCCACGGGCACGTGCGAATTGTCGATCTTCACGGGACTGCCATTGCGCAGCTTGATCTGTCCGGCGATCACCACCGTCTCACCCGACTTGACGCCGTCGGTGATCGCGATGCGGTCGCCCTTCGCCGGCTTGCTCTTGATGAACATCTGCCGCGCCTTGCCCTGGCCGTCCTTGAGATCGTCGACGATATAGACGAGGTCGCCGTAAGGATTGCTGACGACGGCCGTCAGCGGCAGGGTCACGAGCTGCTCCGGCTGGCCGATGCCGATCTCCACCTTGGCGAACATGCCGGGCAGCAAGCGGGCGGCCTCGTTGTGCAGCGTCGCGCGGACCTGGACGTTGCGGCTGGTCGAATCGACCTTGGCGTTGATCGCCGAGATCTGGCCCGTGAAGCGCTCGCCGGGAAAGGCGTCGACGGCGATCCTGACATCCTGGCCGATCCGGATGTCGGCGAGCGACTGCTGTGGTAGATAGAAGTCGACGAAGATCGGATCGAGGCTCTGTAGGGTGACGATGGTGGTCCCGGCGCTGAGATACTGGCCGAGATCGACGGCGCGGATGCCGAGCCGCCCGGCGAACGGCGTCTTCAAGGTCTTCTGCTCGACGATCGCCTTCTGCTGAGTGACCAGTGCCTGTGCGTTCTTCAGGTTGGCGCGGTCGCTGTCGAGCGTCGCCTGACTCACCGCATTGAACTTGATCTGCTCCTCGTCGCGCTTGACGACGATGGCGTAGTTCTCCGCGGTGGCCTGCAGCGACTGCAGCTTGGCGACGTCGTCGGTGGCGACGAGCTGCAGCAGCGGCTGGCCGGCCTCGACGGAGTCTCCGGAATTGAACTGGATGCTCTGCACGATGCCCGAGGCCTGCAGCGCCAGGTCGGCGCCGTTGACCGCACGCAGTGAGCCGACCGCTGTGAGATTCGAGCGCCACGGGGCGGTTGCCGCGACCACCGTCGAGATCGTCTGCGGCGGGTTGGCCAGGGCACCGATCGCCTTGGCAATCATGATGCCCTTGAAGGTCTGGAAACCGTAGAGGCCGCCGAACAGAACCGCCATGGCGGCCAGCATGATCGTCATGCGTTTCTTCATTACAGTGCTTCCTGGGTCGTGCGGTTAGGGCCGGCGAAATAGCCGGGATTGGCGCGTGGCAGCGCCGCTGGTGTCTCGTCCTGGCGATTCCACCAGCCGCCGCCGAGCGCCTGGAACAGCGCTGCGGTATCGGTGAAGCGTGTCGCCTGCGACTTGATGCGGGAGACGCGCGCGTTGAGGTAGGATTGCTGCGCCGTGATGACGTTGGCGTAAGGAACGGCGCCGCTCTTGAACTGCTCGATCGCCATCGCCAGACTGTCGGCCGTGGCCTTCTCGGCGGCGGCCTGCGCCTTCAGCGCCTCGGCGTCGTACTGGATGGCGCGGAGCGAGTCGGCGACGTTCTGGAAGGCGGTGATGACGGTGCTCTTGTAGAGCGACAGGTCCTGCTCGAAGGTGGCGACGTCGGCTTCCTTGGTATGATACAGCGCGCCGCCGTCGATCAGCTTCTGGCTGACGCTGGAGGCGGCCTCCCACACCAGCGTCGTCGGCGAGAACAGCCGCTCCGGTCCGCTCGCGCCATAGCTGCCCGACAGCGTCAGTTGCGGCAGCAGATTGGCGATGCCGACGCCGACCGTCGCGGTCGCCTGGTGCAAGGTCGCCTCGGCCTGCCGGATGTCGGGGCGCTGGCGGACGAGCGAGGAGGGCAGGGAGACCGGCAGCCTGCGCGGCAGCCGCAGCTCCGCGAGCGTCACATGCTCGCCGCGGTCCTGGCTAGGCAGCCGGCCGAGATAGGCCATCAGCTGGTTGCGCTGCTGCGCGAGTTGCTTCTGCAGCGGGGCCAAGGTCGCCTTGGCCTGCGCCAGCGTCGCCTCCTGCGAAAGCACGTCGGATTTGGAAATGGCGCCGACGTCGAACTGGCGCTGGATTCGCCCGAGCTGATCGGTCTCGGCCTTGATGATCTCTTCCGTGGCGGCGATCTGGTCGCGCAGCGAGGCGTCGGTGATCGCCGCGGTCACGACGTTGGCGGTGAGCGACAGATACGTCGCTTCCATCCTGAACGACTGATAGTCGGCCTGCGCCTGCAGCGCTTCGACCTGGCGCCGTGTGCCGCCCCAGATGTCGAGCGCGTAGCTGACGCTCACCGACGCGCCGTAAAGCGTGTACAGCGAGGTCTGCCCCGGCCATTGCCCCTGCTGCGTGCTGGAGCCCTGCGTGCGCTCGGCCGATCCGCTCGCGCTCACCTGCGGAAACAGCGCCCCCTGTTGCGATAGCGCATTCTCACGCGCGGCGCGCAGCGCGAACTGCGCGGCCTCGATGTCCGGATGATTGCGAATCGCCTCCTCGACAAAGGCGTTGATCTGGCGCGAATGCAACAGCGCCCACCACGTGCCGGGCAGGTCGCGTCCCCACGCGAAGCTCTGCGGATTTCCGCCGGGCGTCGCGGCGCTGGCCGTGGATGCGAGGCGCTGCTCGCGGACGTAGCCGGCGATAGCCGGAGCATCGGGTGACAGGAACTCCGGGCCGACCGCGCAGGACGCGAGCAGCACGCTGCAGCCGACGACACCGAGTGAAGCCGGAACCGCGCCATATCGCGGGACTCGACTTGAACGGGCGTGAAACATCTGGACATCATCCGAAATAAAACAAAACTGTTTCGTTTTGTCTGGCGACGATGCGATGCGGCACGGAATGGGTCAAATCACGTTGCTGACAGGGGCGAGGCTCACGGTTTCTCTCGCGCAATAGGCCGCCATTTCAGGAGCGCGCCGGCTCGTGCGCCGAGCTCGGCAGCGGCGGGATGGCGCGTGTGAGCTACCTTAGCGCTGAACGCGATCAGAGACCCTGTCGATGCGGTCATCAAGCATGAGCCAGGCGTGCCGGTCTGTTGAGCTTGGCGCGTCTCGGTACGGTCGCATGCTGCAACGACCGGCGCTGACGATGCGCCGGTCCATCGTGATAGCGGGAGGTCAGGATGGCATCGAAGGGACGACCGCGGGCTTCGCGGGCACCTCGCGCGCTCGATTCGGGCGGCGCAGCCGGCGCTGCGTCCAGATCAGCACGCCGGTGACCAGCAGGGCGAGCAGCACGACCGAGATCAGCACGTTCGCGGCACTGCCGATCAGCGACCAGTTGCCTTCGTGGAGCAGCCGCACCCAGTTGCGCGGCAGCGCCGAGAGGCCGTCGGCCGTCACGGCATAGGCGCGCAACTCGTCGCCCTCGATGATCCGCGCCAGCATCCGCCCGCCGCGATTGCCGATCATGTTGACCGTGGCGAGATCATGATCCCGCGCGACGATGCTGACCGCCTCGGTCAGCGAGATGCGCTTGGCCGCGGCCGGCTGCGCGGCGAAAAAGCTGTTGCTGGGATCGAGCAGAACCCCGGTCAGCGGGCTCAACAGGATCAGCGGCAGCGTGAACCACGCTGCGCCCTTGTGCCAGCCGGACAGCGTGTTGCGCAGCCGCGGCAGTCCCATCAGGATGCCGATGATCATGATCACGATCATGCCGATGGTGGAGATCGTCGTGAGGCCCTCGATTCCGATCAGGTGCTCATGGGTCATGCGCGCCCACTGAAACACGCTTCCCATCGCGGGCTTGTCGGCCGCCGCGCCGGTCGTCATGTCGAGCTCGGTGCCCGGCCGACCCTGCAGGGTGAGATGCTGTGTCGCCGGATTGATCGAAACGCCGCGCGCCTTGCCGTCGGGGTCGTACTGCCTGATCAGCGCGACGACGCGCGCCGGATCGACACTGCCGGGCTTCACGGCAGCGACCTGTGCGATCGGCTCGAAGGAGAGGATCAGTCCGGTGACAATGATCACCAGCAGCGGCAGCGCGAAAGTTAGGCTGATCCAGCGGTGGAGTTTGAGCAGCAGCTGCTTGTTCATCGTCATCTCCAGATGATCGTCACGCACAGGGGTGATGCGTCGGGACCGTTGTCCGCAGGCGCTCACTCCATGATCGTTTCTGATTATTTGTCGCAGGGCGACGGCTGGAAACCAGCCCTCGTCCGCGCATCATCCCTTAGCTGAGCACAGCGACGGGACGAAGGAGATAACTATTAATTTTAGGTCATGGGCCGTTTGACCGGCGTCAATGCGGCACGATCTGATCCGTGTCGGTGAACATGATTTCAATTTGCATCAAATGCCGTCTTGCTGCCATCGAGCACCTGCTTCAGCCGCTCCGAGTCGAGCGCGTTCTCCCATCTGGCGATGACGATGGTCGCCACCGCATTGCCGATCAGGTTGGTCGGCGTCAGCCCTTGGGACATCAGGCGGTGGATGCCGAGCACCAGCGCGACGCTGGCGACGGGAATGGTGCCGGTGGCTGCCAGCGTGGCGGCCAGCACCACGAAGGCCGCGCCGGCGATGCCGGCCGCGCCCTTCGATGTGACGAGCAGGATCAGGAGCAGGCCGATCTGATGGCCGATGTCGAGCTGGGTATTTGTGGCTTGTGCGAGAAACACCGCGGCGGTGGCGAGGTAGAGGCAGGTGCCGTCGAGATTGAACGAATAGCCGGTCGGGATGACGAGACCGACGATGCTGCGCTCGCAGCCGGCGGCTTCCATTTTCTCGAGCATGCGCGGCAGCACCGTCTCCGACGACGTGGTCGCGATGCAGACCATCACCTCGTCGCGGATGTAGCGGATCAGCTTCCACAGGCTGAAGCCGGTCAGGGCGGCGATGGGGCCGAGCACTGCGGCGATGAAGATCAGGCAGGTCAGATAGAAGCTGCCGAGCAGCAGGCCGAGCTTGGCGAGCGAGCCGACGCCGAACTTGCCGACGGTGAAGGCGATGGCTCCGAAGGCGCCGAGCGGCGCCGCCCACATCACGATCCTGACGACGCCGAAGATCATCTGGCCGGCGACCTCGATCACGTCGGTCACCGCCTTGGCGCGGTCGCCGAGCCAGATCAGCGCAAAGCCGCACATTACCGAGATGAACAGCACCTGCAGGATGTTGCCTTCCGCGAAGGCGCCGACGAAGGTCTGCGGAATGATGTTGAGCAGGAACGGCACGAAGCCGACCGCCGCGGTCTGCTTGACATAGGGCTCGATGGATGCGGAGTTGATCGTCGCGGGGTCGACATTCATGCCGACGCCGGGCTGGAACAGATTGACCGCGGCAAGGCCAATGATCAGCGCGAGCGTCGTGATCACCTCGAAATAGACCAGCGCCTTGATGGCGACGCGGCCGACCTTGGCCATGTCGGCCATGTGGGCGATGCCGTTGACGACGGTGCAGAAGATGATCGGCGCGATCAGCATCCGGATCGCCTTGATGAAGGCATCGCCCAGCGGCTGCATCTGGGCGCCGAGATCCGGCTTCACCGCGCCGAGCAGGATGCCGGCGGCCATCGCGATCATGACCTGCACCCACAGCTCCTTCCACCAGGCGCGGCGGGCGCCCGTCTTGCTGTCGGCGGCGAGAGTCGTGGCAGTCATGATCGGTCCTGTCGCTGTAGGGATCGAAGGTCGGGTGTGGTGACTCAGCTCTTCGGCTCGAACTTGAACAGCCGTTCGGGATTGCTGACAAGCAGCTTTCGCTGCATGGCCGGATCCGGGGCGTAGAGCGGGATCAGATCGACCAGATCGCCGTCATTGGGCATGATCTTGACGTTCGGATGGGGCCAGTCGGTACCCCAGATGACGCGGTCCGCCGCATTCTCGATCAGCTTGCGGGCGAACGGCACCGCATCGTGGAACGGAGGGCCGGAGGCCGAGGCGCGCTCGGGACCGGTGATCTTCACCCAACATCTATCGTCGCTCGCCTGCAGGTCGAGCAGCGCCTTGAACTCGGCGTCGTCGATGCCCTTGGCGGCGCTGATCGTGCCCATATGGTCGATCACATAGGTGACCGGCAGCGCCTTGAGGATCGGCACGAATTCCTGGATCGTCCCGGCCTCGAGATAGATGTCGACATGCCAGCCGATCGCCGCGACGCGGTCGACCAGGGTGCGGAAGACCTTCATGTCGCCGACGCCGCCGAGACGGCGGAGGAAGGCGAAGCGGCAGGCGCAGATGCCGGCCTTGCCGAGCGCGGCGAGATCGGCGTCGGACATTGCCGCGTTGATATTGGCGACACCCTTGTAGTTGCCGTTGCTCTGCGCGATGGCGTCGGTGACGACGCGATTGTCGGTGCCATGAACGGTGGCATTGACAATGAC
Source organism: Bradyrhizobium sp. ORS 375 (assembly GCF_000239775.1). Taxonomy (GTDB): domain Bacteria; phylum Pseudomonadota; class Alphaproteobacteria; order Rhizobiales; family Xanthobacteraceae; genus Bradyrhizobium. The sequence goes on along the minus strand of NZ_CAFI01000105.1, from coordinate 91,278 downwards.
GGCGCGTTCGACGCCGATCTTGGCGTGCAAGGCGCTGAACATCTCCAGCGATGCGTCGGGTGGCGTGTAGGGCCGGGTGGGCGAGAACGGATAGGTCGCGGCCGGTCCGAAGATGTGGGTGTGGGTATCGACGCTGCCCGGCGGCGCCTTGTAGCTCGGGGCCTTCGTCACCGGATCGGGCCCGGGAATGCTGGGGATCTTGGCCTCCTCCGCGGCCAGTCGTGCAGGGATGGCGCCGAGCATGCCTGCCGTGCCCAGTCCGGCGATGGTCGCCAGCAGATCTCGCCTCAACATCACAGCGTCCTCCTCGGAATGGCCGCGATCACCGGCAGGCATCGCCTGCCGTCCCGCAGCGTCTTTCATGATCGCTATCTTCACGCCGCGGCGTAGAGATCAGGCGGCTTTGCAACGTGACATCGCGATCATGGCGTCCTCCCGACCCGGCGCCTTGCAGCGTCCCTGTCGCAACGGGGGCTCATCGCCGCGATCGCAATCCGTTTCCGCGTTCGAAGATCTTGCAGGCGTCGGAGCCTGGCAAGGAGCGTTGGGCGAACGGTCAGTTCTCTTGGTTGGACAATGCGCTGCGGACGTCTTGCAATCTTGCAGGTCGGCGCCCGGCGCTGCGTTGCAACGCACGCGACCGGGTGGAAGATGCGCTTCAACCGAATGGCCAGAAGGTGGCTCTATCGCGCCGCTGCGCCGAATTGTTCGCGGGACGGAAAGGTGAGTAGCCTCAACGCCATGGCGTGCGTTTTGGACATGCGCTTGCAGCTTCAACCAGCGTTGTCGCGACGGCGGCCGGAATGCTATGCGACAGCAAAGGCGATCGTGCCGGCGCGACGCCGCTGCCGGTCTCACAACAACATCGGGCAAAGGAAGCACCATGGTCGACGCGCTCATCATCGACGCCTGCAGAACTCCGCGTGGTATCGGCAAGGCCGGCAAGGGCGCGCTGGCCGGGCTGCATCCGCAGCATCTCGGCGCGACCGTGCTGCGCGCGCTAGCCGAGCGGACCGGCATCAATACCGGCGATGTCGACGACATCATCTGGGGCTGCTCGTCGCAGCGCGGCCCGCAGAGCGGCGATCTCGGCCGGATGTCGGCGCTCGATGCCGGCTACGACATCCGCGCCTCCGGTGTCACGCTCGACCGCTTCTGCGGTTCCGGCATTACCAGCGTCAACATTGCTGCGGCCCAGATCATGGCCGGGCAGGAGGACCTCGTCATCGCCGGCGGCTGCGAGATGATGTCGATGGAGGGCCGGCGCGGCGAGGGGCCGCTGATGATGGATGCCGGCAATCTGCATCTGCGCGCGCTGCATCCGCAGTCGCACCAGGGCGTCTGCGCCGATGCCATCGCCACCATGGAAGGCATTACGCGGGCCGATGTCGACGCGCTCGGGCTGGAGAGCCAGAAGCGGGCGGCGGCGGCGATCCAGGCCGGGCACTTCAAGAAGAGCCTCGTGCCGGTGCATCGCGACGACGGTAGCCTTGCGCTCGACCATGAGGAATATCCGCGGCCGCAGACCACAGCCGAGGCGCTCGCCGGGTTGAAGCCGGCATTCCCGGCGATTGCCGACTATGCGCTCGACGACAAGGGCACGACCTATCGCAACCTGATCCTGCAGCGCTATCCCGGCCTCGAGATCGAGTTCATGCATCATGCCGGCAACTCCTCGGGCGTCGTCGATGGCGCCGCCGCGCTGCTGCTGGCCTCGCCGTCCTATGCCAAGGCCCATGGTCTGAAGCCGCGGGCGCGCGTCGTGGCCATGGCCAACATGGGCGACGACCCGACCTTGATGCTCAACGCGCCGGTGCCGGCCACGCGCAAGGTGCTGGCCAAGGCCGGGCTGACGATCGACGACATCGACCTGTTCGAGATCAACGAGGCCTTCGCGGTCGTGGCCGAGAAGTACATTCGCGACCTCAAGCTCGATCGCGCCAAGGTCAATGTGAACGGTGGCTCGATCGCCCTCGGACACCCGATCGGCGCCACCGGGTCCATCCTGATCGGCACCGTGCTCGACGAACTGGAGCGGCGCGACCTCAAGCGCGGCCTGGTGACGATGTGCGCGGCCGGGGGCATGGCGCCGGCGATCATCATCGAGCGGATCTGAGGGACCCTTCCTCTCATCCAATTCATCTGCGCCCGTTGCGGACCCCCGCAGCGGGCGTTGCCCTTTGAGGGACACTTTGCGACTTTCGGGGCTCTGGGTCGTTGATGCCGGCTCCTCAAGGAGGCCCGACGGTTCCACTTTCCGGACCAGTCAACCACGTTTCGACTGGAAGGGAATTCGCGCTTGTTCCGCTAGTTGCGACAGGTTATTGCCACCGGGAGGCCTCATCGTAGAAGAAATGGCTCTCGTGCTCTCCACGCTGTCGCATATCATCGATCGCAAGGCCTCGAACCGGGTGGTCACGCGGCTGCGGGCGCTGCTGCGCAGCAACGAGTTCTACCTGATACCGCTGGCCCTGGTGATCGGCGTGTCCACCGGCGCCATCGTGACGGTGATGAGCCTGATCGCGCAGCTCGCGCATGTGGTCATCTTCGGCATCCCGATCGACGTCCGGCTCAGCGCCAACGCCTGGGTCAACCCGGTCGTTGCGCTGATCGCGCCAGCGCTCGGCGGCCTCATCCTGGGCCTGATGGAATGGCAGCGGCGGCGCTGGAAGATCGCGGCGGCCGTCGACCCGGTCGAGGCCAATGCGCTGCGCGGAGGCCGGCTGTCGATGCGCGACAGCCTCGTGGTCAGCAGCCAGACCCTGGTCTCCAACGGCTCCGGCGCCTCGGTCGGCCTCGAGGCCGGCTACACCCAGATCGGCGCCGGCGTCGCCTCGCTGCTCGGCCAATATCTCACGCTTCGCCGCAACGACCTCAGGCTGATCGTCGGCTGTGGCGCCGCTGCCGCCATCGCCGCCGCCTTCGGCGCGCCGATCACCGGTGCGTTCTATGCCTGCGAGCTGATCGTCGGCGTCTATTCGGTCGGCAGCGCGGCGCCGATTCTGGCGGCCTCGCTGGCGGGGGCGCTGACCTCGCAATATCTCACCGGCGCGCCGTATTCGCTCGAGATCCAGAAGGTCGGTGCGGTCGGCTTCGAGCAGTACATTGCGCTGTTCGTGCTGGCGCTGCTGGTCGCCTTCATCGGCATCGTGGTGATGCGCGCCTCGCCGGCGGTGGAGCGGCTGTTCGTCCGCATTCCGGTCTGGCTGCGCCCTGTGATCGGCGGTCTCTGCGTCGGCGCCATGGCGATCGTCACGCCGCAGGTGCTGGCGGCGGGTCACGGCGCGATGCTGCTCGACCTGCATCGCGAGATGGCGGTCGGCCTCATCGCCACCATCATCGTGCTCAAGCTCGCCGCGTGCCTGATCTCGTTGGCCTCCGGTTTCCGCGGCGGACTGTTCTTCGCCTCGCTGTTCATCGGCAGCCTGCTCGGCAAGCTGTTCGCAGGACTGTTGGCGCTGGCCGGGCTCAGCATCGCGGTTGATCCGCTGGTGGCGATGCTCACGGGCATGGCTACGCTAGGCGTCGCCATCGTCGGCGGGCCGTTGACGATGTCGTTCCTGGTGCTGGAGATGACCCGTAGCGTCGACGTCACCGCCGTGGTGCTCGGTGCCTGCATCGTAACCTCGGTGTGCGTACGCGTGCTGTTCGGGCACTCGTTCTCGACCTGGCGGCTGCATCTGCGCGGCGAGACCATCCGCAGCGCCAATGATGTCGGCTGGCTGCGCAACCTCACCGTCGAGCGGCTGATGCGCTCCGACGTCGCCAAGGTGCCGACCACCACCAGCATCGCAGCCTGCCGGCGCGAGTTCGCGCTCGGCACGCGGCAGGCCGTGGTGGTGGTCAACAACAGCGACGATTATTGCGGGCTGGTGTCGCTGCCCGATCTGTTCTCCGGCGAGCTCGACTCCATCGCCGACGAGATCCAGGTGGTCGAGCTCGCCAAATATTTCGAGGTCGCGCTGTTGCCCGAAATGAACGTCAAGACGGCGATGAAGATCTTCGACGATTCCGGCGCCGAGGAGCTCGCGGTGCTCGAGTCGGAGAACAGCCGCAAGGTGATCGGCTTCCTGACCGAATCCTTCGCCCGCCGCCGCTATGTCGAGGAGATCGACCAGGCCACGCGGGGCGTGCTCGGCGCGCTGTCGTGACGCATCGCTTCGCGACGTGATCTCCGGGCCAGGATAGGTTGCCGGTCGTTTGGGACGCGCGAGGACGACATGACGAGACGGATCACAACGGCTGTCGTTTGCGTGTTGAGCGCACTGACGGCGACGGCGGCTGCCGCCGAGCCCGCGGTGCTCAAGGGCAAGGACGCGTTCGGCAGCTGGCAGGGCGATGCGCCCGGCACGATCAGGCTGATCCGGCCTGCGGACCTGCCCAAGCCCGGCGCGACCGCCTCGGCCGCCAACGTCTCGCGCGTGGTGCAGCGGCCGGCATCCGCCGTGCCCAAGGTCGTCGACGGCTTCAAGATCGCGCTGTTCGCCGAAGGGCTGAGCGGGCCGCGCATCATACGGACGGCGCCGAACGGCGACATCTTCGTCGCCGAGACACGCGCCGGGCGCGTCCGCGTGCTGCGGCCGAGCGAGGACGGCAGCACGGTCGCCGCGAGCGAGATCTTCGCAGACCGGCTCGGTCATCCCTTCGGCATCGCCTTCTATCCCAGCAGCGATCCGCAATGGGTCTATGTCGCAAGCACCGAGCGCGTGATGCGCTTTCCGTATCGGGCCGGCGACATGAAGGCGTCCGGCGCGATGCAGGTCGTCGTGCCCGATCTGCCGGCCGGCTACGGCCATTCGACCCGCGATGTGGTGTTCACCACGGACGGCCAGCGCATGCTGGTGTCGGTCGGCTCCGCCGGAAATGTCGGCGAGGCCATGGGCGAGCCGACGGGCGGCCTCACCGCCTGGATCAAGGCGCATCCGCTCGGCGCGGCGTGGGGCGGCGAGAGCGATCGCGCCGGCGTGCTGGCATTCGATCCCGACGGCAAGAACCGCAGCCTGTTCGCGACCGGCATCCGCAACTGCGTCGGCCTCGCCATCCAGCCCGCGACCGGCGCGCCGTGGTGCTCGACCAACGAGCGGGACGGGCTTGGCGACGATCTCGTGCCGGACTACGTCACGCGGGTGAAGGAGGGCGGTTTCTACGGCTGGCCCTGGTACTACATCGGCGACAACGAGGACCCGCGGCATCGCGGCGAGCGCGCCGACCTCAAGGGCCGGATCACCGTTCCCGACGTGCTGTTGCAGCCGCATTCGGCCTCGCTCGGCCTGACGTTCTACGACGCCAGCCTGTTCCCACCGGAGTATCGCGGCGATGCCTTCGCGGCCGAGCACGGCTCGTGGAACCGATCCAAGCGGACCGGCTACAAGGTGATCCGCATCCGGCTGAAGGACGGCGTTCCGACCGGCGAATACGAGGACTTCGTCACCGGTTTCGTCATCAACGACCGCGAGGTCTGGGGCCGGCCGGTCGGCGTCGCCGTGGCGCGCGACGGCAGCCTGCTGATCTCCGAGGACGGCAACGGCACGATCTGGCGCGTCACCCACTGAGCTGTGTTTTGCGGCGCAGGAACATCCGCTTCCGAAGTCGGTTGGGAGCGGGGTTGAACGCCGGAAGACCGCATGAACATTTTCGATCCGAAAGGACCGATCGCCGCCGCCCAGCAGACGATCCTGATCGATTCCGTGATCATCATGCTGGCGATCATCGTTCCGACCTCGATCGCGGTGCTGGCCGCCGCCTACTGGTTCCGCAGCTCCAATACGCGGGCACGCTACCGGCCCGATTTCGCGTATTCCGGCGCGGTCGAGCTGGTGGTGTGGTCCATCCCCGCACTCACCGTGATCCTGCTCGGCGGCGTCGCCTGGATCGGCTCGCACGATCTCGATCCCGGCAAGCCGGTCGACGGCACCGGCCTTCCCATTCGGATTCAGGCGGTGTCGCTCGACTGGAAATGGCTGTTCATCTATCCTGATCAGCGCATCGCCACCGTCAACAGCCTCACCGTTCCGATCGGTGCGCCGCTGCAGCTCGAGCTGACCTCCGGCAGCGTGATGACCGCGTTCTTCATCCCGCAGCTCGGCGGCATGATCTACACCATGAACGGCATGGTGACCCGGCTCAATCTGCGCGGCGATCACGTCGGCACCTACAAGGGGCTCGCCTCGCAGTTCAGCGGCGACGGCTTTCCCGACATGATGTTCGACACCCATGTCGTGTCGCAGCCCGACTTCTCCAACTGGGTCGCCAATGCGGCCAAGACCGACCAGGTGCTCGACGAGGCGAGCTACAAGCAGCTCGCCGCGCAATCCGTCGAGAAGACGCCGAGGATCTACCGGCTCAGTGATCCCGAGCTGTTCGGCAAGATCGCCATGCAGCACATCCCGCCGGCGCCCGGGCCGCAATTGAGCGAGAACCGGTCGCGAGAGGAGAGCGGAGCGTCGCATGGCCACTGATCCGTTTGCACCCGGAGTGGACCGATGTCGGTGACATCTGTCGAGCAGGCGCCGGCCTATGCCGATCCGCATCATCTGCGCACCGCCGAGCACGAGGGACCCGCGCCGAAGCGGATCGTCACTGGATACGGCTTCTGGATCTTCCTGCTATCCGATATCGTGATGTTCTCGTGCTTCTTCGCGAGCTTCGCGGTGCTGTCGGGCGCCACCGCCGGCGGACCGGGCGGAGCGGAGCTGTTCGACGTCCGCAACGTCGCGATCGAGACGGCGCTCCTGCTCTTGTCGAGCTTCACCTGCGGCATGGCGAGCATCGCCGCCGAGCGCCACAATGCGCTCTGGTTCCAGGTCGCGATGGCCGTCACCGGTCTGCTCGGCGCCAGCTTCCTGCTGCTCGAGATCCGCGAGTTCGTCGATCTCGTCGGCCGTGGCGACGGGCCGAGCCGCAGCGCTTTTCTATCGGCATTCTTCACGCTGGTCGGCTGCCACGGGCTGCATGTCGGGGCCGGCATTCTCTGGCTGCTGACGATGATGGCGCAGGTCGTGGCCAAGGGCTTCCGCGCCGACATCGAGCGCCGCATCCTGTGCTTCGCGCTGTTCTGGCATGCGCTCGACATCATCTGGGTCGCGGTGTTCTCCGTGGTCTATCTGCTGGGGAGTGCGACATGAGCGAGCAGACCTACTCGGGCGATCCCGTAGAGACCGATCTCGCACCCGGCGAACAGCAGCATGGCGATCTGCGCTCGCGCATCCTGTTCTATGTCGCCGGCCTCGGGCTCGCGGTGCTGCTGACGGCAACATCATTCTTCATCGCCAGGACTGATCTCGTCTGGCAGCCCTCGATTCCCGTCGCGATCATCGTGCTCGCGATCGCGCAGATGGGCGCGCATCTGGTGTTCTTCCTGCACATCACCACCGGGCCCGACAACACCAACAACGTGCTGGCGCTGGCCTTCGGACTGATCATCGTCTTCCTGGTGGTCGGCGGCTCGCTGTGGATCATGTCGCACCTGAACCAGAACATGATGCCGATGGATCAGCTGATGCAGATGCAGCGGTGAGATGGCGCTTCTTCAGGCCGTTGTCCCCAGGAGCCAACTGGCAGTCTTTCCTTCGGCCCCTGGATCGCTTCGCTGCGCTCGCGATGACGGAGCTTGTTGAGCGCGCGGTCCCCACCACACCCGTCATCGCGAGCGCAGCGAAGCGATCCAGGGGCTCAGGAAAGGTTCTGGATGGCTCCAAGGAGGCGTCGTATCACGCGCCGGCCGCCGTTCAGCTTCACTTCCCCTTCGCCGCCCGGCAGTTGAAGGCGCGGCGGAAGCCGGAGGCTTTGGCGTCGTCCTCGGAGCAGAACCAGCGGTCGGGCTCGGTGGTCGCCGGATAGCTCGGGCAGCCCTGCAGATGATAGATGCCGATGTTGCCGGTGACGCGGGCGCGGACGGCGAACTTGCCCTTGATGGTGCAGCCGGGCGGGGCGCTCGGCGCCTCCGGAAACAGCACGGCGCGGATTTCGGGGTCGCGGTCGGCGCGACAGGCGGCGCCGAGCAGGGCGCCGTCCTTCTTGTCGCTGCGGAACTCGCTCGGGGCGATGAAGCATCCCTTCCACAGCCCGCGCGCCGCATCCTTGGCGGCCGCAACGTCATCCTTCACGCGCGCCTTCGCGGCCGGCTCGGCGCTGATCGCGAAGCCGGCACGCGCCAGCTGCTGGTTGAGGCTGAGCTTGTCGCCATCGACGGCGCACAGGCCGATCCTGCGGGTCTTGAGCGGCTTGTCCGGGCCGAGATCCTCACAGCGCACCGCGCGGCCGCCGATCAGCCTGGTCAATTGCTCGCGCGCCTCGACGCCGCAGCTCCAGGGATCGGCGTGATCGTCGATGCACAGCTGGTCGACCTCCGGCGCATCGATGCCGTCGAGCCGGAACACCGTGTCGCCGAGCTGGATGGTGTCGCCGCTGCGCACCGTCGCGGTCGCGGCCAGCGCATCGCCGGCCATGCCGGCTCCCATCATGATGGCCCCGCACAATGCCAACAGCCGGTCTCGCAGCCGCATGCGTCCTCCCGCAATCACATTCATGAAATACCCGATTGAAGTCCTATCACATCGACCATGAGTCTCGCCAAGGGCCGCCGGGTTCGCTGCGAGCGGCCGACTTGCGTCGGGGCGATCAGCTACCCATCTGACGTTACAAAGGAATTACGTCATGTTGGATTTCACTTCCGATGTCGCCGGCGACGCCCTGTCGCCGGCGCAAGCGTCTCCTGCCGTCGGACGCGACGACCGGGCGCTGCTCGATGCCTACTCCAATGCGGTCATCGACGTGACCGATCGCGTCGGCCCGGCGGTCGTCCGCGTCGAGACCGGCCCGAAAGCCGGCTCCCGCGCCGAGCGCGGCGGGCTCGGCTCGGGCATCGTGATCTCGCCGGATGGGCTCGTGCTGACCAACAGCCATGTGGTCGGAAGCTCCAGGGACATCCGGCTGCGCGACGTCGAGGGTGTCGTCACCGACGCGCAGGTGCTCGGCGTCGATCCCGACACCGATCTCGCATTGCTGCGCGCCAATCACGCGCGCGACCTGCGCTACGCGTCGCTCGGCAATTCCAAGAGCCTGCGGCGCGGCCAACTGGTGGTCGCGATCGGCAATCCGCTCGGCTTCGAGTCGACGGTGACGGCCGGTGTCGTCTCGGCACTGGGCCGCTCGATCCGCTCGGTCTCGGGCCGGATGATCGAGGACGTCATCCAGACCGATGCGGCGCTCAACCCCGGCAATTCCGGCGGCGCGCTGGTGTCGTCGGCTGCCGAGGTGATCGGCATCAACACGGCGATCATTCAGGGCGCGCAGGGCATCTGCTTCGCGGTCGCCAGCAACACCGCGCAGTTCGTGCTGTCGGAGATCATCCGTCACGGCTATGTCCGCCGCGCCTATATCGGCGTCTCCGGCCAGACCGCGCCGGTGCCGCGGCGCCACGCCGTTCTCGCCGGCGTCGAGAACAAGATGGGCGCGCTGCTGATGCAGATCGAGCCGGACGGCCCGGCAGCGCGCGCCGGCCTGCTGCCGGGCGACGTCGTGATCAAGCTCGACGGCGTCGACATCAACGGCGTCGACGATCTCATCCGCGTGCTCGACCGCGACCGCATCGGCCGCACGGTGGCGATGGACGTGCTGCGGCTGGGACGATTGCGTGGCATCGACATCCACCCGGTGGAGCGCAAGCCGGCGAGGCAGACGTCGTGATCGTTGTCGCACGTCGAGTGTTGTGCGACGCCGAGCTGTCGCCACGACCACCGCTGTCGTCCCCGCGAAAGTGGGGACCCATATCCCCAGGGAGCGGTTTGAGGCAGGCTCGCCATTGGCTTTTTGCCAAACACGACCGCCGCGGAGTATGGGTCCCGGATCGGCGCCACGCCGCGCTGCGCGTGTCGCGGCTTGTCCGGGACGACAGTTGTGGTGAGGCGATTCACTGCTCCATATGGTAAGCAGAGTATCAGTTGGTAGTCCGGAGGGTGGCAAAGGCGCGCCGGTCTCTGCGTTGTTTGCTCCGTTCCAGCGCGCGCCGTGCCCACCACTCTCACCGGGCATGCGGATGCATGGTGGGCACGCGACCGCCCTGCGGGCGGCTGCTTTGCCCACCCTACGGCAGCGTTGCTCGAAGTGGGATTTACGTATCAAACAGCGATCGACATGAGGGCGCGTTCTCGCGGCGGCTTTCGCCCGAGTCCTGTTCTCAGTTCGCGCCTCGCAACATGCAGAGGGCGCAGGGAATGCCGGGTGACAGCCTCACCCATGGCCCGCCTGCTAACAAAAATGCAGGCGGCAGGTACCACAGGCAAAGCCGGAACACGCCGGCATTCCCTGCGCGGTGGTCTTCACGCTTATACGCAGTCTCCCTGGTGCGCCGGGCTTGTTGGCCACCATGGCGCGACAATGCTTGCGCATCGCGCGGGGGACACCAGCATCGGGGTGTCAGGACGCTGCGACTTCACGTCCGCGAGCAATCGTTCGTCCGCGCCCTCGTTGCCGAGGGACGCTGCGATCTCTCGCGGCCACCGCATCCCCGCCTCGCGTGTCGTGACGATCGCGCGCTACGCCCCTTCTGCTTGAGGCAGGATGCGCGGAGATAATCACTGATTCTGAAAAATAGCAAGTAGATTATTTTTATCGGAAGGTGTCGCGTCGCCCTCCGCCGTCGTCCCGGACTTGACCCGGGACCCATACGCCGCGGCGGGAGTGGTGAGAGCGAGCTGGTCGACGTCTGTGCGTCAAAGAGGAGCCGGTGGTTATGGGTCCCGGGTCAAGCCCGGGACGACACCTTTGAATTGGCGCGATTGGTGGTCGTACCTCCGGCATCGTACGAAGTCCCGCTCAGTCCGTTTCTTGCCGCACAGAGTTGCATCAAGGTGATCGTTGCATGCAATGACCGCTCACGAAATGGGCTGACTTCGCGCCAAATGCGCCTGCTCAGCAAGCGGGCAGCTTCGGCGATCTCACCAACCTGTTGAATTAGTTCGTACTTCGCAATCGCCGTTGCCGTCTTCCCAATTGTACACAATGGCACACCGCTTGCTTCGTTGTCTGCGACGTATTCTCGCGGGGAAGGCAGGCGGCTGACATGGCGAACTCATCTGCATCGGCAACCGCAACGATCATCGCCGAGCCGGAGCCGATCGCGCTCGATCTGTCGAGGACCGCGCTCGTCATCATCGACATGCAGCGCGACTTCATGGAGCCCGGTGGGTTCGGCGAGACGCTGGGCAACGACGTTTCGCAGCTCGCGCGCGCAGTGCAGCCGATCGCCAATGTGCTGGCGGCGGCGCGCAAGAGCGGCATGCTGGTGATCCATACGCGGGAAGGCCATGAGCCGGATCTGTCCGACGCCCCGCCGGCCAAGGTCGAACGCGGCGCGCCGTCGCTTCGCATCGGCGATCCCGGGCCGATGGGCCGCATCCTCATTCGCGGCGAGGCAGGGCACGACATCATTCCCGCGCTCTATCCCACGGACGGCGAGGTGGTGATCGACAAGCCGGGGAAGGGCGCGTTCTACGCGACCGAGATGGGGGACGTGTTGACGCATCACGGCATCGACAACCTGCTGGTGTGCGGCGTCACCACCGAGGTCTGCGTGAACACCACCGTGCGCGAGGCCAATGACCGCGGCTATCGCTGCGTCGTCATCTCCGACGGCTGCGCCTCCTACTTTCCGGAATTCCACGAGATGGGCCTGAAGATGATCAAGGCCCAGGGCGGCATCTTCGGCTGGGTCGCCGAGTCGGCCGCGGTTCTCAAGGCAATAAGCTGAAAGACGGGCTGAGAGATCTGAGACGGATGAGTTCGATCATGTAGTCGCTGCAGACAACAGGGGAGCAAGGCGATGAGCGGAAGCGGGACGGCAAGCTCGGTCAAGGCGGATTTCAAGCCGGTGCTCTGGACACCCGGCGACTGGAACGCGTTCTTCGGTTTCGGCACCAACATCCTCGTCAACATGCTCGTCCTCACCGGGCTGTTGCGCTTCGTGCTGAAGATGCCGGACAGCCTGGTGTTCGGCCGCATCCTGCCGGCGCTCGGCCTGATGATGTGCCTGTCGACGCTGTACTACGCGTTCCTCGCCTATCGGCTGGCGCAGAAGACCGGACGCAGCGACGTCTGCGCGCTGCCATCCGGCGTCAGCGTGCCGCACATGTTCATCGTCACCTTCGTGATCATGCTGCCGATCACCTTGAAGACCGGCGATCCCTTGAAGGGCTGGTCGGCCGGCCTCGTCTGGGTGTTCTTCCAGAGCTTCATCCTGATGATCGGCGGCTTCATCGCGCCCTATATCCGCAAGATCACGCCGCGGGCGGCGCTGCTCGGCACGCTCGCCGGCGTCTCCGTCACCTTCATCTCGATGCGGCCGGCGCTGGAGATGTACATGACGCCGCAGATCGGGCTCGTGTGCTTCGCGATCATCCTCGTGAGCTGGTTCGGCGGCGTGAAGTATCCGAAGGGCCTGCCGGCGGGCCTGGTCGCGATCGCAGTCGGCATGATCATCGCGTGGGGCTCGAACCTGTTCGGCCTCGGGCTCGGCGGTCTCAGCGTGAAGGGCGTCGGTGATGCCTTCGCGAGCTTCGGCTTCTCGGTGCCGCTGCCGGCGTTCGGCACGGTGTTCTCCGGCTTCGAATATCTCGGGATCATCCTGGTGACCGCGATCCCGTTCGGCATCTACGACCTCGTCGAGGCCATGGACAACGTCGAGAGCGCGGAGGCCGCGGGCGACGAATATCCGACCACGCGGGTGCTGACGGCCGACGGCGTCGTCAGCCTGATCGGCTGCATGATGGGCAACCCGTTCATCAACGCGGTCTATATCGGCCATCCCGGCTGGAAGGCGATGGGCGGCCGCATCGGCTATTCCGCGGCGACCGGCCTGATGGTGATCGTGCTGTCCTGGCTCGGCATCATCTCGGTGCTGCTGGCGCTGGTGCCGGTGGTCGCGATCTCGCCGATCCTGCTCTACATCGGCATGCTGATCGGCGCGCAGGCGTTCCAGACCACGCCGGTCAAGCATGCGCCGGCGATCGTGCTCGCCTTCACGCCGCATCTCGCCGCCTGGGCCAAGCTGCAGATCGACACCATGCTGGCGTCCACGGTGACGGCGGCGCAGAGCGTCGGCGGGCTGGCGGCCGACAAGGTGGATGCGGTGAAGACGGCGGCGATCGCGGCGCTGCCGCAGCAGGGCGTGCTGTATCACGGACTCGAGGTGATGGGCGGCGGCTCGATCCTCGCCGGCCTCGTGCTCGGCGCGATCGGCGTGTTCGTGATCGAGCGCGACTTCACCAAGGCGTCGGCGTTCGCGCTGGCCGGGGCTGTGATGACCTATTTCGGCTTCATGCACGGCGAGGCCGTCGGCATCGGCGGCGGCTTCGGCGTCACGCCGGCGGTGGCGCTGGCCTATGTCGTGGTCGCGGGCGGGCTGTTCTGGCTGGGGCGGCTCGGCATGTCCGAGAGCTACGTGCCGCATGCCGACATGCACGCGGCGCCGGCGGAGTAGGACGGATGCGCTTCGACGACTGGTAGAGCCTTTGTCGTCATCCCGGGGCAGCATGCCGTCGCGAAGCGGCGGCGTGTTGGCGATTGAACCGGGAATCTCGAGCTGATGAAAACCGCCGCAAGACAACATCGGGATTCCGGGTTCAAGGCCTGTCGGCCTTGCCCCGGAATGACGTTGGTAAGGCACCGGCAGCGGTGAGATCAGCCGCGCGGCGCGATCGGCGCCTTGCCGTTCCGGCCCCACAGCACGAACAGCGACAGCGCCAGCAGCAGGATGTTGAGCGGCGTCACCGCGCCTTCGCCGCGCGAGATGTGGAAGACGAAGGCGAACACCTGCAGCGTGGCGCAGCCGAGCGCGGCCAGCACGGTGAGGCGCGGCATGATCCGGGTCAACGACGGCAGGAGAATGCCGAGGCCGCCGGCGAGATCGATCAGACCAATGGTTCGGACGAAGCCGACTGAATATTCCCCGGCCCAGGGCATCATCGGCGCCAGGTCCTTGATCGGCGTGAACGTCTTCATGACGCCGGAGAAGGTGAACATGGCAAACACCAGGACTTGGGCCGTCCACAGGCCGATGCGCAGAGCGAGGGAGGGTTGGAGCGGGAGGTCGTTCGTCGTGGTCGCGGACATCAGGAGGTCTCCAGGATTGAAATCTCGGACCGACATTGAGAATTTCTTCTGGTTTGATCATTATGCTCATTGTTGAAGCATCATTTCTCCCGGGTTGATAATGGATACGCTGGTCAGTATTCGGGTGTTCTGCCTGGTGGCGGAGCTCAAAAGCTTCGTCGCGGCGGCCGACCGCCTGGGCCTGTCGCCCGCGATGGCCTCCAAGCATGTCATGCAGTTGGAGCAGCGGCTGTCGACCCGATTGCTCAACCGCACCAGCCGGCGGGTCGGCGTGACCGAGGCGGGGCAGGTGTATTTCGACCAGGTGCGTCCGATGCTCGATCAGCTCGACGAGGCCGAGGCGGTCGTCAGCAAAGCCACGGTGATTCCGCGCGGCACGTTGAAGGTGAGCGCGCCGGTGTGGTTCGCCAATCCGCTGTTTGCCGGCATGCTCGCAGCCTATCACGCGCGCCATCCGGACGTGGTGCTCGACCTCGATCTCAGCGGTCGCCTCGTCAATCTCGTGGAGGAGGGCTTCGACCTCGCGCTGCGGGTTTCCGCAGCCCCAGGGGACGGATTGATCGCGCGTGCCTTGCCGCCGGTCCTGATGCAGCTCGTCGCCGCGCCGAGCTATCTCGCCGCCGCAGGGCGGCCGGCCACGTTGGCCGAGCTCGACGGCCATGCATTTCTCAAATATTCGCTGTATCCGGCCAAGGCGATCATCGTGCAGAGCGATCAGCGCGATGTGACATTGTCGTTCAACGACGTGCTGGTCAGTGGCAATGAGACGATCCTGCACCACGCCGCAGTCGCCGGGATGGCATGGCGGTGCTGCCGCGCTGGCTGATGGCGGATGATCTCGCGAGCGGCCGGCTTGAGACGGTGCTGCCGGACGTGATGACCATCAAGGCGCCGCTGATGGCCGTCTACCCCAGTCGCAAATATCTTTCAGCGAAGGTCCGCACCTTCATCGACTTCATCGCCGCCGATCCGCTGATGAAGCAGGCCTCCGAGGGACCCGCGGCTGCGATCGACCGGGTGGCGGTGCGGGCAAGGAAGGGGCGGAACAAGCGGGCGTGAGGATCTTGGGGCCGAAGGTCTCTCGGCCGTCAAGTCCGGGCATGACGGTCACTCACATGACCGCGCGTGGGGCTTGATCGCTCATGGCCGCACCGCCGGCGCGTCCATTGTCATGCCATGCGCGCGCGACATCAGGTAGAGCTCGAGCGCGATCATGTCGGGCGCGTCGAAGTCGAATGCCTGCGCGCGGATGCCTGTCATGCAGCCGCGCAGGCGCCGCTGCAGCGAGCCCATGCCCTGCCATTCCAGGCGATAGATCGGATAGCCGGTCGGCTGTCCTTGCGTGATCGCCGAGCCCGCGAGATGCTTGTCCCAATTGTCGTCGTGGCAATTTGCGCAGGCGAGATTGAGCTGGCCCTGGCGCTGGACAAACAGCTCGCGGCCGCGCGCGACTGACGAGGCGAGGCGCGGGTCGCCGCCGGCCGTGATCGGCATCCCGCGCGACTGCTTTGCGATCAGCGCGGTCAGCGCCAGCAGCTCGCGACTCTCCGGCGCGAAGGGATCGGCCTCCTGATGCTGCCTGCGGCAGAGATTGACGCGCTGGCCGAGATCGACAGGTGCGGCGCTCGCGGCACTGAAGGCGGGGTAGCGGGCCGCGACGCCCTTCATGCTGACATCCACGGCGCCGTGGCAGTCGCTGCAGGATTTGTCGGCGGCGCCGGCCTTGGTCGTCCACAGCGTCTCGCCCTCAAGCACCGACAGCATCGCGGGATTGGCGGTGTCGTCGTCCTGCATCGCCTTGCTGTCGGCCGACATGAAGTCATAGCCGGAGCGGCGGCCGGAGGGCGCGATCTCGCCGGCCAGCACGGGCAGGGCCATGCCGAGCAGAGCCGCGGCGAGGAGCGCTTGAGGCCTCATTCGACCGTGATCGCCGCCGACGCCGTCGCGACGAAGCCGTTGTCGCCGATCCATTCGAACTCGAATTTTCCGCTCTCGCTCGCCGTGGTGAAGAACGACAGGAAAGGATTGGCCGCGATCGCGGGGAACAGATCGGCGCGGAAGATCTCGGCGCCGTTGAACCTGCAGGTGAAGCTCGTGATGATGTCGCGCGGCACAACCTCACCGGCGGCGGTGTGGCGATAGCCGGGCTCCATGACGTGGCTCATCAGCGTCTTGATCTCGATGACCGCGCCGCGCCTGGCCTTGGGGGGGACGTTGACGAGGGCGGCAGGCATCACGGCATCTCCTCGGTGCAGGCGGCGAGCGTCACGATGACGTCGACGCTGATCGACCAGAACGTGCCGTCGGAGAGCTTTGCGATCGCCACCACCTTCTGCGTATCGGCGAGCCGGATGCGGGTCGTGACCTGGGCGCGGCCGGCGCTCGGCGTGAGATGGAAATTCGCGACGTTGGGCTGCGGATTCTTCTCGTTGAAGACGTGGATGCTCTTCACGAAGCTGTCGGGCGTCATCGGGTGATCGACGCTGACCGTCATCGGCACGGTGTTGCCGTTCTCGACCAGCGGCGGGATGTCGAGCCGGACCTTGCCGGTCTTCACCTGGGCTTCGCCGACGAGGTTGCGGATGGCGGAGGCCAGCATCGCGGGCGTCGCCTGCGCCGGCCGAACCGTGACGAGCGGCAGCGCGGTGGCTGCGGTCAACGTGCCCGCCAGTTGCAGCAGGTGACGGCGGGAGAGGTGGAGCGGATCGAACATGCTGACCATATAGGCTCACTCGCGCAGGGTCGCGAGATAGGCGACGATGTCCTCGATCTGCTCGGCCGACAGGATCGGCTTGTCGCGCCAGGCGGAACCGACGCGGGTCAGGCCGTCGATGCGATAATAGGACGGCATGATCGTATCAGGATTGACTTGGCTGGCGTCGACGAGCCGCAACCGGAGCTGCGCGGGCGTGGAGCGGCTGCCGGCGCCGGCAAGGCTCGGCGCGAGGTCGCCCTGGAAGCGCGCTTCCGGAAACGGGCCGAAGTGACAGAGGATGCAGGTCGAGCTGCGCGCGAGCACGAGCGCGCGGCCGCGCGTGGGATCGCCGGGCTGGCCGGTGAGCGGCTCCGGGATGCCGTCGCCGACAATTGCATAGCGTGCGAGCGTCTGCGCCACAGCGGCCGCCGGCAGGGCGGCGATGATCAGGACGATGAGCCGGCTAGCCGAACGCATCATGGGTCAGCGCCTTGAACCAGGTCGTTGCAGCGTCCGCCTCGGCCGCACGCGTCGCCGGCGGTGCATCCACCGGGCTTGTTTTGGCACCTTCAACTTCAGCGAACAGATCGCCCTTCGGCTGGTAGACGCCCGACAGCGAGAACGCGTTGTCCGGCGCGACGAGGCTGTAGCAGACGCCGGTCAGCGGCGGCGGCTCGGATGGCCGTGCGGTGAGATCGCGCGCGAGCACCGCCGCGCAGAGTTTGCCCTGTGCCTGCGCCGCGCCGGCCGATTTCGGAATGCCGCCGCCGAGACAGGCATCGCCGATCACGTGAACGTCCGGCACGAGCTTGGATGCAAAGGTCGCAGCATCGATCGGACACCAGCCGGTGCGGTCGACCGCGCCGGCGAGCACGGCGATACGGCCGGCCTTCTGCGGCGGGATGATGTTGGCGACATCGGGATTGTAGTTGCCGAATTCGGTGATCACGGTGCGCGTGCCGATTTCGACGCCGGTGACGCGGCCTCCTTGCGACAGGGGAATGCGCTCGATCATGCCCGGGTAGAGCTGCTGCCACGCCTGCTCGAACAGCTTCTGCTGCGAGAAACTGTCCTTGGCGTCGAGGATCAGAATCTTCGACTTCGGCTTGCGGGTCCTGAGGTAATGCGCGATCAGGCTGGCGCGCTCGTAAGGGGCGGGCGGGCAGCGCGAGGGATTGGCGGGGACTGAGATCGCGACCGTGCCGCCATTCGGCATCGCCTCGATCTGCTTGCGCAACAGCAGGGTCTGCTCCCCGGCCTTGTAGGCGTGCGGCATGACAGCGGAGGCCGCCTCGTCGTAGCCTTGCAATGCCGTGAAATCGATGTCGATGCCCGGCGCGAGCACGAGCCGGTCATAGTCGAGCGTGGTGCTATCGGCGAGCGTGACCTTGTGCCCGGAGGCATCGATCGCGGTGGCTGCCTGCAGCATCACGCGCACGCCCTCGGCGACAATCCTGTCGTAGCCGAACTGCTGCGCGCCGATGTCGCGCAGGCCGGCGATGACCTCGTTGCTCAGGGGGCAGGAGGTGAAGGTCTTGTTGGCCTCGACCAGCGTGACGTCGAGCTTCGCATCGGCGTGGCGCAGCGCGCGAGCGCAGCTCGCGCCGCCGAAGCCGCCGCCGATCACGACGACCCGCGCCGCCGTCTGCGCGCGCAGCACGGCAGGGGCGGCGATCATCGCAGCGCTCGCTGCGATCAGGCCGCCGACCTCTCTGCGTGTGCGCGGCCGGGTGAATGTCATAAAGTCAGAATAGCACGGCGGCGGCCGTTGGTCCCAACGGCCGCCATCCACGTCATGCGAAGGTGATGTTCTGGTCGCGCAGCGGCACCGAGCGGATGCGTTTGCCGGTAGCGGCGAAATACGCGTTCAGCACGGCCGGCGCGGCGACGCCGATGGTCGGCTCGCCGACACCGCCCCAGAAGCCGCCGCTGGGGAGCATGATCGATTCCACCTTCGGCATCTCGGCGATGCGCATCGAGTTGTAGCTGTCGAAATTGGTCTGCTCGATACGCCCGTCCTTCACCGTGCAGCCGCCATAGAATAGCGCGGACAGGCCGTAGACGAAGGAGCCCGCGATCTGCCGCTCGACCTGCGCGGGGTTGACGACGTAGCCCGGATCGGTCGAGGCGACGATGCGGTGGATCTTGATCTTGGTGCCGTCGATCACAGAGATCTCGGCCGCGCCCGCGACATAGCTGCCGTAGCCGTGCAGCTGCGCCAGCCCGCGATGCACGCCCTCCGGCGCCGGCGTGCCCCAGCCGATCTTTTCGGCCACCGCGTTGAGCACGGCGAGATGCTTCGGGTTCTTGCTCATCAGCTTGCGGCGGAATTCCAGCGGATCCTGGCCGACGGCGTTGGCGAGCTCGTCCATGAAGCATTCGAGGTAGATCGCGTTCTGGTTCACGTTGACGCCGCGCCAGAACCCCGGATTGATGTGCGGATTGCGCATCGAATGTTCGATCAGGAGGTTCGGCACGGAATAGCCGATCGTCGCCTCGCCCGAGGGCGCGAGCCCCTGGAAGGTCGCGGGGTCCTTGCCGTTGACCAGCGCATCGGGCCGCAGGCTGAACAGGATCGACTGGCCGGAGATGCGCATGTGCAGGGCGGTCAGGTTGTTGTCGGCGTCGAAGCCGCCGGTCAGCTTGCACTGCGTGATCGGGTGATAGCGGCCATGCGTCATGTCCTCCTCGCGCGACCACAAGAGCTTGACCGGCGTGCCCGGCATCGCCTTGGCGATCTGCACGGCCTGGCGGACGTAGTCGGTCTGGCCGCGCCGGCCAAAACCGCCGCCGAGAATCAGCTTGTGCACCTCGCATTTGTCGGCCGGCAGGCCTGAGGCTTCCAGCACCGCGGCGAACGCCGCCTCGCCGTTCTGCGTGCCGCACCACACCTCGCAGCGCTCCGGCGTGTAGAGCGCGGTGGCGTTCATCGGCTCCATCGTGGCGTGGTTCTGATACGGATAGTTGTAGACGGCCTCGACCTTCTTCACCGCGCTCGCCAGCGCCGCCTTGGCATCGCCGTTCTCATTGCCGACGAAAGCCGGCCCGGAGTCGAGGCCCTCGGCCAGCCATTTGCCGATGGATTCCGACGAGACTTTCGCGTTCGGGCCCTCGTCCCATACGATCGGCAGCGCATCGAGCGCGGTCTTCGCGTGCCACCAGGTGTCGGCGACGACGGCGACCGCGGTGCCGTCGACCGCGACCACCTTCTTGACGCCCTTCATGCCGGCGATCTTGGCCTCGTCATAGCTCTTGAGCTTGCCGCCGGTGACCGGGCAATCCTTGATCGCGGCGTTGAGCATGCCGGGCAGCTTGATGTCGGCGCCATAGACCATCGCGCCGGTGACCTTGTCGGCGGTGTCGAGGCGCTTCACGCCCTTGCCGATCAGGGTCCAGTCCTTCGGGTCCTTCAGCTTGACGTCGGCCGGCGGCGTGAGCTTCGCCGCGGCTTCAGCGACCTTGCCGTAAGTCGTGGTCTTGCCCGAGGCCTTGTGGGTGATGACGCTGTTGGCGGCGGTGCATTCGGCGACCGGCACCTTCCATTCGTCGGCGGCGGCCTGGATCAGCATCATGCGCGCGGCGGCGCCGCCCTTGCGGACATAGTCCTGCGACGAGCGGATGCCGCGGCTGCCGCCGGTGGAGAAATCGCCCCACACGCGCTTGCGCGCGACGTTCTGGCCGGGTGTCGGATATTCGGTCGTGACCTTGCTCCAGTCGCAGGCGAGCTCTTCCGCGACGAGCTGGGCGAGACCGGTCAGCGAGCCCTGGCCCATCTCGGAGCGGGCGATGCGGATGACCACGGTGTCGTCGGGACGGATCACCACCCAGGCGTTGACTTCCGGAGAGCCATCCGCGGCGCGGACCACCTGCGGGCCGCCGAAGGGAATGTCGAGCCCGAGCGCGAGGCCGCCGCCGAGCGCGGCGGTGCCGATGACGAAGGAGCGGCGGTTGAGGCGCGGCGTCACATGCTGGTTCATGCCGGCCTCCTCAGGCGTTCGCCGCGGCGTGGATCGCCTCGCGCACCTGCGCGAAGGTTCCACAGCGGCAGATGTTGGTGATGGCGTCGTTGATGTCCTGGTCGCTCGGCTTCGGATTGTCCTTCAAGAGCGCGGCGACGGCCATGATCATTCCGCTCTGGCAATAGCCGCATTGCGGAACGTCGTTCTCCAGCCAGGCCTGCTGCACCTTGTGCAGGCCGTTGTCCGCCGCAAGGCCTTCGATGGTCGTGATCTGCTTGCCCTGGGCTTCCGAGACGGTGACGCCGCAGGAGCGCACGGCGGCGCCGTCGAGATGCACCGTGCAGGCGCCGCATTGTGCGATGCCGCAGCCATATTTGGTGCCGGTCAGCCCGGCGTTCTCGCGGATCGCCCACAGCAGCGGCGTGTCCGGCTCGACGTCGAGCGAATAGGATTTTCCGTTAATCGTGAGGTTTGCCATCGCAGATCCCTTTGGTTCAACTCGCCAGTTGAACTGAGGGGCGCACTTTGGCGCGAACGTTGGAATCCTTCAAATCAAGAATATGCGTTTGCGACGCGGAAGATTTGTGATGGGGCGGGGTTGTAGTTCGCCTGAACTCATCAGCCCCGCGGAGGCGCCACCGCCAGCCGCAGGAAACTCATCACGCTGCCGAGGGCCGCAAAGCCCGCGCCGAGTGCCAGCGCCATGGTTGCACCCTCACGGCCGGCCAGGCTGAAGCACAGCGCCGCCAGCGCCGCGCCAGTGGTCTGGCCGGTCAGCCGCGCCGTCGCGACGATGCCGCTGGCGCCGCCGCTGCGATGCGGCGGGGCGCTTGACATGATGGCCTTCATATTCGGTGCCTGGAAGAAGCCGAAGCCGATGCCGCAGATCAGCATGCGCCAGACGATGTTCGGGATGCTCGGGTTCTCCGGCAGCATCGCCAGCAGCGCCATGCCGGCTCCGAGCATCACGAGGCCGATGCCGCCGAGCAGGCCGGCGGGAAAGCGGTCCGACAGTCGCCCCGCAATCGGCGCCATGATGGTCACCGCGAGCGGCCACGGTGTCATGAGGAAGCCGGTCTCGACCTGCGAGCGCTGCAAGATGTCCTCGAAATAGAACGGCAGCGAGACGAAGCCGAGGCCCTGCACGGAGAAGGAGCACACCGCGGTCGCCGCCGACAGCGCGAACACGCCGCGGCGGAACAGGTCGATCGGCAGCATCGGCGCGGGATGATCGGCCTGCCGCCGCGTCAGGATGATGCCGAGCACCAGGGCGCCGATCAGCTCCGCGACCACCATGGAAGGCGTCGCGCCATGCGCGGCGCTGCCGATGCCGGTGATAAAGAGGCCGAGGCAGACAGCGGCGAGGCCGGCGCCGAGGAAGTCGAAGGCGTGCTCGGCGCGCGGCGTCTTCGGCAGCATCTTCATGCCGATGGCGATCGCGATCAGGCCGAACGGCAGATTGATCGCGAACAGCCAGGGCCAGGAGCCGAGCGACAAGATCGCCGAGGCGATCGTGGGTCCGAAGGTGAAGGAGATGCCGACCACCAGCGCGTTGTGGCCGAGGCCGCGTCCCAGCATCTTGCCGGGATAGACGTAGCGCACCAGCGCGGTGTTGACGCTCATGATGCCGCTGGCGCCGAGCCCCTGAAACGCCCTGGCGATCACCAGGGACGGCAGCGACCAGGCCAGCGCACAGCCCACCGAGGCCAGCGTGAACAGCAGCAGGCCGCCGAGATAGATGCGCTGATGCCCGACGATCTCGCCGAGCGCGCCCAGCGGTAGCAGGGTCGCGACCAGGGCGATCTGATAGATGTTGACCACCCAGACCACCTCGGCGGGCGACACGTGCAGATCATTGGAGATCGACGGCAGCGCGATATTGGCGATGGCGACGTCCAGCGAGGCCATCGACAGCGCCGTGAAGATCGCCGCGATCGCCCAGGGCCGCTGGCTGGCGGGCAGGCCATCGGAGGTGCCGTCGCCGGCAGGCTTGGTCGCGTGGAGGCGGTTGGACATGGGCACCTTCGGTTCGCGGGCGCGTGCGGACCAGCATGTACACGGGGGCGGGCCGCGGCCCCAGCCGTCACGGGCGCATGGGCTTATGCACGAGGGCGCGGGCGAGATGGTCGATGCCGCAGCAGCTACCCCGTCTTGCTCCGTCATTCCGGGGCATTCGCGCGCAAAACGGCGCAGCCGTTTTGAAGCAGCGCGAATGAGCCCGGAATCCATAACCACGAACGGAAGTGAGGCGCGAGACGCCCACCACCAGCGTGCCCCACACGACGGCCTGTGGGTATCGGTTCCGGGCTCGCGCTACGCTTGCGGCCGACTGCGTCGTCCTCAAGCTCCGCGCGCCCCGGAACGACGCGGGGAGAGTGCGTTCTGCTTGATCCGTCATTCCGGGGCATTCGCGCGCAAAACGGCGCAGCCGTTTTGAAGCAGCGCGAATGAGCCCGGAATCCATAACCACGAACGGAAGTGGGGCGCGAGACGCCCACCGCAGCGTGCCCCATATGACCGCCTGTGGGTATGGGTTCCGGGCTCGCGCTACGCTTGCGGCCGACTGCGTCGTTCTCAAGCTCCGCGCGCCCCGGAACGACGCGGAGGAGAGGGCGTGCCGTGCGCGCTCATGGCCTCGCTGGCAACATCGTCACGGTGCTGACGCGGCCATCTATTTCGACTATCGTCCGATGCAAACAGACCATCAAGGCAGAACAAAACAGGGAGCCCACGAGGAGATCAATGAGCACAGTCAAAGACGCGCTGGCCCAGAAGAGTGGCGCCCTCATCCATGTTCGCTCTCGCGACATGGTCGTCGAAGCCTTGCAGAAGATGCGCGACAGCCGGGTCCGGTCGGTGCTGGTCATCGACGACGGCGTGCTCGTCGGCATTGTGACCCAGGGCGACTGCGCCATCAAGGTGCTGCTGCCCGGGCTCGATGCGAAAGAGACGCCGGTCAGCCAGGTGATGACGGCCAACCCGGTGACGGTCAGGCCGGACCACCGGCTGGACAGCTGCATGGCGATGATGTCTCAGCGCGGCTTTCGCCACCTGCCGGTGCTGGACGCCGACAAGGTCGTTGGCGTGATCTCGATCGGCGACGTCGTCAAGAACATCATCCGGGATCTGGAGCACAATGTGGACGACCTGATGGGCTACATCCTGAAAGACGGGCCGGGGGGATGATTAGGTAAACGTAGTGCAGTCGCCGGTGTATGTCTCGTGGTGAACCGCAGTTAATCAAAGCCCTGATTAAGAGGCTCCTTCGTCGTCGTCCGTTAGTCATTGTCTGGTGCCGACTGAATGCGCCTATTGATTGATCGGGTAGTCGGCTGGCACACTGGAGAGATGAGGTCCCAGACTGCAAAGCTTCCCAAGACACAAGGCTATCCGCTTAGTCCATCAGCGCTAGATGATGCGCTTAAGCGCGCCGGTGTTTCAATCGATGTCCTCCTCATTCGACAGCCTGGCACGCTATTCGACGCACATTTTTGGCCGCCCAATCCCAACGTTCCCTATGAACGCCTCTACGTTCGTGTCGGCTCTGTACCGGTAGACCAAGTAGGTCCTATACGCCGCGAATTTGAGGCCAAGAAACTTCCTGTTCTGGTGGAATGGATTGCGAGCATTCTAGCGCATGATCTAAAATCACCTGTTCGGCGCGAGGAGCAGATGCTCGACCTTCGGGTACGTTAGACTTCTGCCCGCAGCGTGCTCGCGCGTGTGCAGAGCTACGCGCCACCCGGCCGCGCCAGCCGCTCAATCGTCTGATTGTGCCGTGTCAGCAACTCACACGCATGCCCGATCTGCCGCTCGCGCAGCGCCTGCAGGATCTGGCGGTGATCGCCGTTGCTGCGCGGGCGCCAGCCGGCGGTGCGGGCCATGGTGAGGACGAGGCGCGAATTGGCGAGGCGTAGGCCGTCGAGGCTGGCCAGCAGGCGCGGCATCGCGCAGGGCGTGACCAGCGCGCGGTGGAAAGCGCGGTTGGCGGTCTCGAACTCTTGAATCGTTTCGGCATTGTCGCCCTCGATCAGCGCGAGCTCAATCGCGGCGAGATGCGCCGGCGTGTAGCGCGGGGCGGCATTGCGCAGCGCGATCACTTCGAGCGCGACGCGCATCTCGACGATCTCCTTGGTCGACCTGGCGTCGAGCGGTGCGACCCGGACGCCGCGCCGGGGCGTCGCGACCACCAGATAGAGCGCCTCGAGTTGCCGGAACGCCTCGCGCACCGGGACGTGGCTGGAGTTGAACTCGCGGGCGATGTGGTCCTGCCGCAGCGGCGCGTCTGGGGGCAGGGCGCCGCTGACGATACGTTCGGTGATGGCCTCGGCGATGCGGTGCGCGGTGGTCAGGTTCTCGTCTTGCATAGTGATAGATTATCTATCGAAAAAGCTGATGCACGGAAAGTCGCGGTATCTTACGGTTTCACGAGGAGTAGTTTCATAGATAATTTCTATGAAAATCTATAAATGTGGGGCGCGCGGGATGGCCGGTGTGAGCAGTTCATGGTTGGAGCAGAACGAGCACGGCGATGCGGTTCGCCATGATTGGACGCGGGACGAGGCCGAAGCGCTGTACGCTCTGCCGTTTCCGGACCTGATGTTCCTCGCCCAGTCGGTGCATCGCCGGCACTTCGATCCCATCCGGCTCGAGACCGCGAGCCTGCTCAGCATCAAGACCGGCGGCTGTCCGGAGGATTGCGGCTACTGCTCGCAGAGCGCGCATTACGACACCGGCCTGAAGGCGACCAAGCTGATGGACCAGGACGCGGTGGTCGCGACCGCGCGGCGCGCGAAGCAGGCGGGCGCGGAGCGCTTTTGCATGGCGGCGGCCTGGCGCAGTCCGAAAGACCGCGATCTCGATCAGGTGTGCGACATGGTCAGCGCGGTCAGGGATCTGGGCATGGAGACCTGCGTGACCCTGGGCATGCTGACGCCCCCGCAGGCGCAGCGGCTCAAGGACGCCGGGCTCGACTACTACAACCACAATGTCGACACCTCGCCCGAATTCTACGACCGCATCATCACCACGCGCACCCTGCAGGACCGCATCGACACGCTGGCGCATGTCCGCGAGGCCGGCATCAAGGTGTGCTGTGGCGGCATCATCGGCATGGGCGAGGAGGTCGACGACCGGCTCGGCATGCTGGTGCTGCTCGCCAATCTCGATGCGCATCCGGACAGCGTGCCGATCAACATGTGGAACGAGGTCAAGGGCGTGCCGGTCAACGACACCGCGGCGCGGCCCGACGGCATCGCGCTGGTGCGGCTGATCGCGGTCGCGCGCATCATGATGCCGCAGAGCGTGGTGCGGCTGTCCGCGGGGCGGCAGCACATGAGCGACGAATTGCAGAGCCTGTGCCTGCTGGCCGGCGCCAACTCGATCTTCATCGGCGACGTGCTGCTGACGACGGCCAATCCGCAGGCCGCGCGCGACGCCGATCTGCTGGCGCGGCTCGGCATGACCTCGTCATTGGCGGCGCGCGAAAGAGTGGATGCGAGCGAAGCGGCGCATCAATCAGGTACAGCGTGATGTTGCAGGATCAGGGGCCACATGGTTCGAGACGCGCCGCCATAGCGACCGTTCGCGACGACTCGATCGCGTGCGCGGCGCTCCTCGGCTTCGAAACCGACGCTGCACCTGGACGATAAGCCGTGCGCGTATCAAGGCGCGGAGCGGGCGTTCGATCTCATGCGGTCCTTGGCGGCTTCACCGAAGCGCTTTCCCCTCATCCTGAGGTGCCCGCCCTTCGGGCGGGCGTCTCGAAGGGCGAGGCCCCAACCTTGGCCGCACGGTTCTCCGATCCTGAGCGAGTGCGGCTAACCGACGGAGAGCGGATACAACATGTTTTCCGAGAAACTGGCGATTTATGCAAAGAAGCTGCACGATCTCGCAGCCGACGATCGTCTGCGGCATCTCAGTCCAAGATCCGGTCTCGATTTCTCTTCCAACGACTATCTCGGCCTCGCCCACGCTCCGCGCATCAAGCGCGCGGTCGCGGCGGCGATGGAGGCGGGCACGCCGGTCGGCGCCGGCGGCTCGCGGCTGCTGCGCGGCAATTGCGTGGAGCATGAACGGCTGGAGGCGGACGCGGCGCGCTTCTTCGGTGCCGAGAGCGCGCTGTTCTTCGGCTCGGGCTATCTCGCCAATCTCGCCGTGCTCACGACGTTGCCGCTACGCGACGACCTCCTGGTGCTCGATGCGCTCGTGCACGCCAGCACTCATGAGGGCGCGCGCGGCAGTCGCGCCGAGAGCTGCCTGTTCCATCACAACGATCCCGACGCCGCCGACGACAGGATCCTTGCGTGGCGCCGGGACGGCGGCGTAGGCCGGCCCTGGATCGTCGTCGAAAGCCTCTACAGCATGGACGGCGACATCGCGCCGCTGGACGAGCTGATCGCCGTGGCCGAACGCCACGATGCCTTTGTGCTGATCGACGAAGCGCATGCGACCGGCGTTCATGGACCACAGGGGCGGGGACTTGCCGCACGCTTTGAAGGCCGTGCCGACATCGTCGTCGTGCACACCTGCGGCAAGGCGCTCGGCGCCGCCGGCGCGCTGGTCACCGCCCATCGCGTGCTGCGCGAGACCTTGATCAACCGCTGCCGGCCCTTCATCTTCGCCACCGCGCCATCGCCATTGATGGCCGTCGCCGTCAGCGAGGCGCTCGCGATTCTGCAGGACGAGCCGGAGAAGCAGCAGAGACTGGCGCAGCTCGTGGCGTTTGCGCATCGCGAGATCGTCGCGCGGTTCGGCGAGACCTGGTCGTCCTCGCAGATCATTCCGTTCATCGTCGGCGACAATGCGCGTGCCATGACGCTCGCGGCCGAGCTGCAGCAGCGCGGCTTCGACATCCGCGGCATCCGGCCGCCAACGGTGCCGGCCGGCACAGCGCGGCTGCGGCTGTCGCTGACCTTGAATGTCGATGAGGCCGCGATCACGGCGCTGCTCGATGCGCTGGCTCAGCTCGCAGGAGAACGGCGATGGCGCAGCGCATCGTAGTCACGGGTACCGACACCGGCATCGGCAAGACCGTGTTCGCGGCCGGCCTGACGGCACTGCTCGGCGCCTGCTATTGGAAGCCGGTGCAGGCTGGCGTTGCGGACGAGACGGATTCCCGTCAGGTTCAGCGGCTTGCCGATGTCGCCGACGACCGTGTGATCCCCGAACGCTACCGGCTGGCCGAGCCGGCCTCGCCGCATCTGGCAGCACGCCTCGAAGGCATCAGCATCGATCCGCTCCGGCTGGAGCCGCCAGAACTGGGCGACGTGCCGATCGTGATCGAAGGCGCGGGCGGCGTCATGGTGCCACTCAATTCCGACACGCTCTATCTCGATGTGTTCGCGCGCTGGCGCTGCTCCGTCGTGCTGTGCGCGCGCACCAGCCTCGGCACGATCAACCATTCGCTGCTGTCGTTGGCCGCGCTGCGCAGCCGCGGCATCGACGTGCGGGGCATCGCCTTCATCGGCGAGGCTCGTCCCGACAGCGAAACGACGATCTGTCGTCTCGGCGCGGTGAAGCATCTCGGCCGCTTGCCGTGGCTCACGCCGCTCACCGCCAGCTCGCTGCAGGCGGCTGTCGCCGCTGAATTTCGGCCGGGGGATTTCGAGTGATGACAGGCGCGGCGTCGCCGATCTGGCACCCGTGCACCCAGCATGCGCTGCAGCCGCAGATGACGCCGATCCTGCGCGGCGAGGGCGCCTATCTCCACGCGTCCGACGGCCGGCGCATCATCGATGCCATCGCATCCTGGTGGGTGGTCACGCATGGCCATTGCCATCCGCCCATCGTGCAAGCGATCCAGGCGCAGGCCGAACGACTCGACCAGGTGATCTTCGCCGGACACACCCACGAGCCGGCCGAGCAGGTCGCCGCCGGATTGCTGGAGCTTGCACCCCCCGGCCTCACGCATGTGTTCTTCTCCGACTCCGGCGCCACCTGCGTCGAGGTCGCGCTGAAGATGGCACTCGGCTATTTCAGGAACATCGGCGAGCCGCGCACGCGCATCGTGGTGATGCAGCACTCCTATCACGGCGACACCATCGGCGCGATGTCGGTCGGCGCCCGCGGCGTGTTCAATGCGGCCTATGAGCCGCTGCTGTTCGATGTCGCCGTCGTGCCGTTTCCGGCTGCGGGGGCGGAGCAGGCGGCGCTCGATGCGCTCGCTGCGATCTGCAAGCGGGATCGGCCGGCGGCTTTCATCGTCGAGCCATTGGTGCTCGGAGCCGGAGGCATGCTGACATATCCGGCGTCCGTGCTGCGCGAGATGCACCGGATCTGCCGGGCGTTCGGCGTGCTGTTCATTGCCGACGAGGTGATGACCGGCTGGGGCCGCACCGGCACGCTGTTCGCCTGCGAGCAGGCGGAGATTGCGCCCGACATCGCCTGCTATGCGAAGGGGCTCACCGGCGGCGCGCTGCCGCTCGCGGTCACGCTGTGCAACGAGGCGATCTTCGCGGCGCATCTGTCGACCGACCGCGCGCGAACGTTCTTCCATTCGAGCTCCTACACGGCCAATCCGATCGCCTGCGCGGCGGCATGCGCCAATCTCGAGCTGTGGCGCCGGCCGGAGACCAGGGCCCGGATCGGCTCGCTGGCAGCGGCGCAGGAGCGCTGCCTGGCCCGCTTCCGCTATGACGAGCGGTTCTCCGATCTGCGGCGGTGCGGCACGATCACGGCGCTCGATGTCCAGGCGGAAGAGCGGGGGTATCTTGCCGAGGTCGGGCCGCAGCTCCAGGCGTTCTTCCGCGACAGCGATGTGCTGCTGCGACCGCTGGGCCACACGATCTACGTCATGCCGCCCTACTGCGTCACCCCGGGCGATCTCGATGCGATCTATTCGGCGATCGACGAAGCCGTCGATCACGTGCTCTGAGGCGCCGTTCCGCTGCGCGCAATTTGCGCTCCAAGATGCCCCGCATTAGCATCGCGCGAACCAGGTTCGTTGCGGGGGAGGATGCAGCCATGAATGCGCCGGTCGGCGGTGACAGCGCCACGGAGACCAAAGAGGCCAGCGCGGCCGTCAGTGCGGCGCAGCAGGCGATGCTCGACGCGCTGCCGTTCGATGACGCGGCCGATTTCGACGATGCGGCCCGCGGCTTTCTTGGCACCATCGATCAGGCCAACGTCACGACGGCGCAAGGACGCAGCGTCTGGAGCCTCGCACCCTACGGCTTCCTGGAGGCGGAGGAGGCGCCGCCAACGGTCAATCCGAGCCTGTGGCGACAGGCGAAGCTCAACATGCATCACGGCCTGTTCGAGGTCGTTCCCGGCGTCTACCAGGTGCGTGGGCTCGATATTGCCAACATGACGCTGATCGAAGGCGACACCGGCGTCATCATCGTGGATACGCTCACCTCGATCGAGGGCGCGCGCGCCGCGCTCGATCTGTATTATCAGCACCGCGGCACCAGGCCGGTGACGGCGGTGATGTTCACGCACACCCACACCGATCATTGGGGCGGCGCACGCGGCGTCGTCGACGAGGACGCGGTGACCAGCGGCCGCGTGCCGCTGATCGCGCCGAACCTGTTCATCGAGCACGCCGTGTCCGAGAACATCATCGCTGGACCCGCGATGCTGCGCCGGGCGCAATATCAGTTCGGCCCGCTGCTCGCGAAAGGCCCTAAGGGGCATGTCGATTGCGGTCTCGGCAAGACCATGGCGGCCGGCAGCGTCGCGCTGCTGCGGCCGAACGACCTGATCATGGCGACCGGCGACACCAGGACGATCGACGGCGTGAGGTTTGAATTCCAGATGGCGCCGAACAGCGAGGCGCCGGCGGAGATGCACTTCTACGTGCCGCGTTACAAGCTGCTGAACCTCGCCGAGAACTGCACGCACAATTTTCACAACCTGCTGCCGTTTCGCGGCGCCGATGTGCGCGATGCGCTGGCATGGTCGAAATATCTCGGCGAGGCCCTGCAGTTGTGGGGCGGCAAGGCCGAGGTGATGTGCGGCCAGCATCATTGGCCGGTGTGGGGCGCCAGTCGTGTGGACACGATGATCCGCGAGCAGCGCGATCTGTACAAGTTCGCGCATGACCAGACGTTGCGGCTGATGAACCACGGCCTGACCGCGAGCGAGATCGCCGAGCAGATCAAGTTGCCGGCGAGCCTCGACGGCGCCTGGCATGCGCGCGGCTATTACGGCCACATCCGGCACAATGTGAAGGCGATCTATCAGAAATATCTCGGCTGGTACGATGCCAACCCGGTCAATCTCGATCCGTTGCCGCCGGTCGAGGCCGGGCGGAAATATGTCGAGTACATGGGCGGCGCGGAGGCGTTGCTGGCGCGGGCGCGGACGGATTTCGCCAAGGGCGAGTTCCGCTTCGTCGCGCAGGTGGTTGGTCATCTCGTATTCGCCGAGCCGGACAACGTCGCGGCTCGTGCCTTGCTGGCCGATACGCTGGAGCAGCTCGGCTACGCCGCGGAGAGCGCGACCTGGCGCAACGCCTATCTGTTCGGCGCGCAGGAGCTGCGCCACGGCATGCCGGTGGTGCCGGCGCGTCCGGGCATGCCGCGTGAGACCTTGGCGGCGCTGCGCACCGAGCAATTGTGGGACGTGCTCGGCGTCCGCCTGAACGGGCCGAAGGCCGAGGGCAAGCACATCGTGCTGAACTGGACGTTCACCGACACCGCCGAGCGCTTCGTGCTGACCCTGCAGAACTGCGCGCTGACCTACGCGGTGGGCGTGCAGGCATCGACCGCCGATGCGGGCTTCACGCTGGCGCGTGCGACCCTGGACGAGATCATCGCCAAGGCGGCGACCTTTCCAGAAGCGGTGGCGGCCGGAAAGATCACGTTCGTCGGCAATCCGATGCGGCTTGCCGAGCTGATGTCGCTGATGGACGAATTTCCGCGAATGTTCGAGATCGTCGAGCCGAAGCGGGCCAAGGTCACGTGAGCAAGAGGGAGGTCGGCCGGTTTCCCGCCGGTCGACCTCCACGACAAGGGATCTACTCGGCGCTGCTGACCAGCCGGATGCGCGGCTCGGCCTTCTCGATCAGCCGGCGGTAGGCGGCGAGATAGTCCAGCGCCATCCGTCGCGCCGTGAAGCGCTGCTCGAACTGTTCGCGCACGCGGGCGCGGCTGAGATGGTGCAGGCGGTTCACCGCGGCGACCGCGCTGAGCTCGTCCTCGACGATGAAGCCGGTGATGCCGTCGTCGATCACTTCCGGCACCGAGCCGCGGTTGTAGGCGATGACCGGCGTGCCGCAGGCCATCGATTCGATCATCACGAGCCCGAACGGCTCGGGCCAGTCGATCGGCAGCAGCAGGCCGAGCGCGCCCGACAGGAACTCCGGCTTCTCCTGGTCACCGATCTCGCCGACATATTCGACCAGCGGGTTGCCGTTGATCAGGGGATAGATCAGCTGGTCGTAGTAATCCTGGTCGGCGCGGTCGATCTTGGCGGCGATCTTGAGCGGAATGCCACAGCGCATCGCGATCTTGATCGCGCGGTCGACGCCCTTCTCCGGCGCGATGCGTCCGAGCACCGCGAGATAGCTGGGGGTCGCCGGCTTCGGCATCAGGAGCTTCTCCGGCAGGCCGTGCAGCACGGTGCGGACCCAGTTCGCATTCGGCACCGGACGCCGCTGCGCGTCGGAGATCGAGACGACGGGAACATCCTTGAACATCGAAAAGACCGGCTGGTGCTCGGGAAGATCGAGCCTGCCGTGCAGGGTGGTGAGGAACGGCGTCGGCTGGCGATGGAACAGGGAGAACGGATAGTAGTCGAGGTGGAAGTGGAGGATGTCGAATTCCTCGTCGTCACATCGCTGCCGCACATTCTCCAGCATGACCATGTGGAGCGCGTTGGGATCCCGCACCGAGCCGTCCAGGCGCAAAGCCTTCGGCCAGCTTGGCGAGAGCTTCGCCGACGTCTGCGAATCTCCGCTGGCGAACAATGTCACGTCGTGCCCAAGGGCAACGAGCTCTTCGGTCAACCAATGAACGACCCGTTCAGTGCCGCCGTAGAGCTTCGGAGGTACGGCCTCCGTCAATGGAGCAACCTGCGCAATGCGCATCTCACCGTCTCCTGTTCGTGATCATGGATGAAGCCCCCAATGGCACCGGCACTGCCGCAGCGGGAACGTAGTCCCTGCTGATGAGGTTCCCCGGTCTTCGATCACTCTTTTTTCGACACAACGTGTTCCTGCGTGTCTCATTGGTGCCATCCGACTCGCCAAAGTTGATGCCACTCCTCATGCAGGATCAGCAGAGCCGATGTGCTGCTGCACAACGGAACGGAACAAGGAACGCCTCGTTCATCTGGCCGCAACGGGTGCCCTCACTGCTACGGACATGCTATGGATCAACTATCAGGCTACGCGCACCGGCCGTTTCCTTTCGTGATGCGCTATCTGCGCAAACGTCCGACAGCTCATCTCATCATTTTGACGTCCGTCATGGGGGCGGTTGCCTGTTCAGTAGGCACCCAATACGGCGTCAAGTTCCTGGTCGACAGCCTCTCCACGGGACCTCGCGGCAACGGCAATGTCTGGGCCGCCTTCGCGCTGCTGATGGCGCTGATCGCGACCGACAACATTCTCTGGCGGGTTGCCAGCTGGATCGCGAGCTTCACCTTCGTCGGCGTGACCGGCGATCTGCGCCGCGACATCTTCCGGCATCTCACCGGCCATTCGCCGAGCTACTTTGGCGACCGTCTGCCGGGCATGCTGTCGAGCCGCATCACCGCGACATCCAATGCGGTGTTCACGGTCGAGAACATGTTCGTCTGGAACGTGCTGCCGCCGTGCCTCGCCACGGTGGCCGCGATCTGCCTGATTGGAACCGTGAGCGGCCCGATGGCGGTCGGCCTGCTGTTCATCGCGGCGATGATGGTGCTGGCGATGTTCCGCCTTGCCGCGGCGGGCAGGCCGCTGCACGATGACTTTGCCGACAAGGCGGCGATGGTCGACGGCGAAATGGTCGACGTGATCTCGAACATGCCCCTGGTGCGCGCGTTCTGCGGCTTGCGCCACGAGCATGACCGGTTCGACGCGACGGTGAACAAGGAACTTGAGGCGCGCGGGCGCAGCCTGCGCTATCTCGAGAAGCTGCGCATCCTGCATGCGACGGTGACGATCCTGCTGACGGTGGCGCTGATGGCCTGGGCAATTTCGCTGTGGCAGCGGGGCGGGGCGACGACCGGCGACGTCGTGCTGGTCTGCACGCTCGGCCTCAGCATTCTCAACGCGACGCGTGACCTCGCGGTCGCGCTGGTCGACGTCACCCAGCACGTGGCGCGCATGAGCGAGGCGATCGCCACGCTGCTGCAGCCGCATGAGCTGAGCGATCACCCCGAGGCCGAGCCGCTGGTGAAGAGCGGCGCCGCGATCGCCTTCGACAACATCACCTTCCACTATCCGGGCGGTCACAAGCTGTTCGAGAACTTCTCGCTGCGGCTGCAGCCGGGGCAGCGTGTCGGGCTCGTCGGCCAGTCCGGCGGCGGCAAGTCGAGCCTGTTCACGCTGCTGCAGCGGTTCTACGATCCGCAAGCCGGCCGCATCATCATCGATGGGCAGGACATCGCCAAGGTGACGCAGCAGAGCCTGCGCGAGGCGATCTCGGTGGTGCCGCAGGATATCTCGCTGTTCCACCGCTCCATCCTGGAGAACATCCGCTACGGCCGGCCGAGCGCGACCGACGACGAGGTGCTGCGCGCCGCCATCGCCGCGCGGTGCGATTTCGTCGAAACCTTGCCGGAATGCCTGCACACGATGGTCGGCGATCGCGGCGTCAAGCTGTCCGGCGGCCAGCGCCAGCGCATCGCGATCGCGCGCGCCTTCCTCAAGGACGCGCCCATCCTGCTGCTCGACGAGGCCACCGCCGCGCTCGACAGCGAGTCGGAGGAGGCGATCCGCGAGGCGCTGAGCCGGCTGATGCGCGGCCGCACCGTGATCGCAATCGCGCATCGGCTCGCGACCTTGCGGAATTTTGATCGGGTCGTGGTGCTGAAATCGGGCAGGATCATCGAGGACGGCGCGCCCGACCGGCTGATGCAGGGCGAGGGGCCGTATCGCGAGCTCGTCACCCAGGAGATGAACCGGCTCGCCAAGTTCGCGGCCTGAGCCGCGATCGCGTTGCGTCAAGATCGCGTCCCCGGCGTCCGGGTCGACGCCAACTCGCACGAGGTCCATCATGTCGGCCGAACTCGCAAGCACACGGGCATCGATGGCAGGCGCCGACGCGCCCGCCGAGCAGCCTTTCTACATTCCCATGACCGGACCCGCGGCGCGGCCGCGGCGCTCGCTCAAGCACGACGACACCTTCATCGTGCTCGACGGTCACGGCGACATCGGCGCGTCGGCCGGCGGGCCGGATGGTCTGTTCAATGCCGATACGCGCTATCTGGCGCGGCTCGAGCTGACGCTCGCCGAGATGCAGCCGCTGCTGCTCGGATCGAGCCTGCGGGACGACAATTCGGCGCTGACGATCGATCTGACCAATCCGGATATCTATCAGCAGGGACGGCTGGTGCTGCCGAAGGACATGCTTCACATCGTGCGCACGATCTTCCTGTGGCGCGGCACCTTCTATCAGCGTATCGGCGTGCAGAACCATGGCGACCGCCGTGCCAGCTTCGATCTCAAGCTGACCTTCGACAATGATTTCGCCGACCTGTTCGAGGTCCGCGGCTCGGTGCGAAAGCGGCGCGGCACCGGCTCGGGTCGGCTGATGGGGCCGTCTGACGTCGTTCTCGATTATCGCGGGCTCGACAATGTGACGCGCACGACGGCCCTGCATTTCGATCCGCGTCCGTCGCGCCTTGCGGTGGACGTCGCCTCCTATCATTTCGATCTCGATCCGCAGCAATCGACCTCGCTGTTCATCGCCGTGAGCTGCAACGCTGCGACAGGTGAGCAGCCGGGTCGCTTCTTCCGCAGCCTGCTCGCGCATCGCCGCGAGATGCGCCGCTGCACGCACGGCGCCACCACGATCGAGACCTCCAACGACATCCTCAATGAGGTGCTGTGCCAGGCGGCGGCCGATCTCAACATTCTGATGACCGACACGCCGGAGGGCCGCTATCCCTATGCCGGAATTCCCTGGTACTCGACGACGTTCGGCCGAGACGGGCTGATCACGGCGATGCAGATGCTGTGGGTCGATCCGCGTATCGCCCGCGGCGTGCTGCGCCGGCTCGCCCGGCATCAGGCGAAGGAGACCGATGCGCTCGCCGATGCCGAGCCCGGCAAGATCCTGCACGAGATGCGCGGCGGCGAGATGGCGGCGCTGCGCGAGGTGCCGTTCGCCTGCTACTACGGCAGTGTGGATTCGACGCCGCTGTTCGTGCTGCTGGCCGGCCTCTATGTCGAGCGCACCGGCGACCTCGAGACGTTGAAAGAGCTGTGGCCGGCGATCGAGCTGGGACTGAGCTGGATCGACGGCCCCGGCGATCCTGATCGTGACGGCTTCGTCGAATATCAGCGCGCCTCGGAGCAGGGGCTCGCCAACCAGGGCTGGAAGGACTCCTACGACGCGGTCTTCCATGCCGATGGACGGCTCGCGGAAGGCAACATCGCGCTCGCCGAGGTGCAGGGCTACGTGTTCGCCGGCAAGCAGCTGGCGGCGCGCTGTGCGCGGCGGCTCGGCAAGACCGACATGGCCAATCGGCTCGATGCCGAAGCGGCCCGGCTGGCCGAGCGGTTCGAGGACGCGTTCTGGTGCGAGGAGCTGAACACCTATGCGCTGGCGCTCGACGGCAACAAGCAGCCGTGCCGGGTACGCACGTCCAATGCCGGCCAGCTGCTGTTCAGCGGCATGGTGCGCGAGGATCGTGCACGCAAGGTCGCCGCTGATCTGCTGCGCCCGCACTTCTTCTCCGGCTGGGGCATCCGCACCGTCGCCCTTGGCGAGGCGCGCTACAATCCGATGTCCTACCATGACGGCTCGATCTGGCCGCACGACAACGCGCTGATCACGCTCGGCCTGTCGCGCTACGGCCTCAAGCACGCGGTGGAGGAGGTGTTTCGCGGCCTGTTCGAGGCGGCGTCCTACATGGATCTGCGCCGGCTGCCGGAGCTGTTCTGCGGCTTCCGGCGCGAGAAGCATCGCGGTCCGACGCTCTATCCGGTCGCCTGCGCGCCGCAG
Source organism: Bradyrhizobium sp. ORS 375 (assembly GCF_000239775.1). Classification (GTDB taxonomy): domain Bacteria; phylum Pseudomonadota; class Alphaproteobacteria; order Rhizobiales; family Xanthobacteraceae; genus Bradyrhizobium. The sequence goes on along the minus strand of NZ_CAFI01000105.1, from coordinate 54,415 downwards.
GCCTGGGCGAGCGCGACGCCGTTCACGCTGCTCGAAGCGGCGCTCGGCCTGGAGTTCGATGCCGAGCGCGGCGAGATCCGGCTGCGCAACCCGCGACTGCCGGCGTTTCTCGATTGGGTCGTGTTGCGCGATCTCCGGCTCGGCCACTCGACGATCGATCTGCGCCTGCGTCGCCATGGCGAGGACGTCTCGATGGAGGTGCTGCGTCGCCGCGGTCAGATCCAGGTCTCGCTGGTGCTGGCCCAATGAGGGCGCCCAACCGTTGCCGCCGTGGCGTCGGCGTGGCGTCCGGCATCGTCGCGCTCGCGATGCTGACGCTGCAGGCGCATGAGGCGGCGGCGCAACAGGTTGCGCCGACTCCGGCTGTGAAAGAGGCGCCAACACCCGCGAAGGAACCGCCGCCACCGCCCTCGGTCACGATCCTTGGCGCGCGCGATGCGCATGGCGTGCTCGGCCGGGACGTGCGCAGCTCGACCGGCGAGGACATGGGCCACATCGTCGATGTCATCGTCGATCTCACCGGCACGGTGCGCGCGGCGGTGATCGATTTCGGCGGCTTTCTCGGCGTCGGCAGCCGCAAGATCGTGGTCGATTGGACCGCGCTCGATTTCAAGCACATCGCCGAGAAGAGCGACCAAGTGACGCTCGATCTCACCAAGGAACAGGTGAAGGCGGCGCCCGAGTACAAGGAGGACAAGCCCGTCGTCGTGCTCGGCGCGGCCGGCAAGCTGTCCCCCTGGGATTTCGATCATTGAGTTGATGCGTGAGACCGCCGGTCCGGCATGCGCGTGCCCGGAACGCGGTGGGGACGTTATGTCCTCGAGACCCCTGTGGATTGAACCGTAGAGAGCCATGGTCAACGCACGGCCGTCCAGATCACCTGACCGGGAGCCTGCGCCGGACCGCAATTCGGAGCCGCGTCGCGATCCCGTGCATGATCACGGCCAGACGGCGAAACCGTCGCCGTCGCGGCAGAGCCTGCGCGGGCTCGACTGGTTCATCTTCTTCCTTGCCGACGTGCAGACCGGCTTCGGTCCGTTCATTGCGGTGTATCTCACCACGCAGAAATGGACCCAGGCGCAGATCGGTCTGGTGCTGTCGATCGGTGGCATCGTCGGCCTGATCGGGCAGATGCCGGGCGGTGCGATCATCGATGCCGCCAGATCGGAACGGCGCGTGGCGGGATACGCCGTCGCCACCATCGGCTGCTGCGCGCTTGCTTATGCCGTCTGGCCGATCTTTCCGGTGGTCGCCGGCGCGGCGACGCTGCACGCGGCCGCGAGCTGCGTGCTGGGGCCCGCCATCGCCGCGATCAGCCTCGGACTGGTGGGACCGCGCGGCATGGCCGAGCGCCTCGGCCGCAACGCGCGCTTCGCCTCGCTCGGCAACGGTGTCGCCGCGGCGATCATGGGCACGTGCGGTTATCTGCTCTCCAGCCGTGCGGTGTTCCTCGTCACCTTCATCCTCGCGTTCCCGACCTTGATCGCACTGTCGCGGATTCGCGAGCGCGAGATCGACATCGCTCGCGCACACGGTCGCGCCGTTCAGGAGGATGAAGAGGTGGCGCGGCTGTCGTCGCTGCTCGGCCTCTTGCGCCAGCGCGCGCTGCTGGTGTTCGCGGTCGGCGTGTTCCTGCTGCAGCTCGCCAATGCGGCGATGCTTCCATTGATGGCAGGGGTGGTGACGACGAAGTCGAGCGAGTGGGCGCCGATGCTGATTGCGTTCTGCATCGTGGTGCCGCAGGCGATCGTCGCCTTGACGTCACCATCGGTTGGCGCGGTGGCGCAACAATGGGGCAGGCGGCCGCTGCTGATGCTCGGATTTGGCGCGCTCGCCGTGCGCGGCGCGCTGTTCGCCGTGGTGCACGATCCCTACGTGCTGGTCGCGGTGCAGATCTTCGACGGTGTGACCGCTGCGGTGTTCGCGGTCATGATCCCGCTGACGGTGGCAGACGTCGCGTTCGGCAGCGGCCATTTCAATCTGGCGCAGGGGATCGTCGGCACGGCCACCGGAATCGGCGCCTCGCTGTCGACCGTGCTCGCGGGCTTTGCCAGTGACCGGTTCGGCAGCGCCACGGCCTTTCTGGGATTATCGGGCGTGGCGCTTGCGGGTCTCGTGCTGATCGCGCTGCTTATGCCGGAGACAAGGCAGCGCGCCCATCGTGTTTGAGAGCGGATCCTTCAGGCGTCCATGCTCCGCAGGCGCTGGCGGTTGCGCAGCACGATCTGGCGGGCGCCGGAGAAGCCGAGAATGCCCTGGCTCTGCAGCTGCGACAGCGCGCGGGACACGGTCTCCAGCGTGAGGCCGAGATAGTCGCCGATATCGCGGCGGCACATCGGCAGCGCCATCATGCCGGCCACCGCGAGACGGCGGTCCATCTCGAGCAGGAAGGTCGCGACGCGCTCCATCGCGGTCTTGCGGCCCAGCAGCAGCATGTGGTCTTCGGCGTGGCGGAGATCGTGGGCCGTCATGGTCCAGAGCTTGCGGGCGACTGCGACGTCGACGCCGGCCGCCTGCTCGAGGCTGCGGCGCTTCACCAGGCGCACGGTGGTGTCGATGATGGCTTCAGCGGCGAGGCGGTGCGCGGAGCCGAACTCGAGGCCGAACACGTCGCCGGGAAGATGGAAGGCGCCGATCTGACGGCGGCCGTCGGACAGCAGCTTGTAGCTGCGCACGGCGCCGGAGATGACCTGGTAAACGTACTCCGCCGGCTCGTCCTCGCCGTAGATCTCCTCGTCTTTCTTGTACGAGAACTCGCTGGCGATCAGCCCCGCATGACCGGTGATCTCGGCAAACGGGTTGGCGGCGGGAGCATTGACGGCAGGAGAGGGGACGGCATGGGGGGCGTTGGTGTTGACGACCGGGTGGGTAATCGACTGATTGAGCATGACCATCTCCTTGCGGCGGATGGCGATGTGGTACATTGCGGCCGCCGTTAAGGACATTTGGGCCGTTATCTTAAGGGGGTTCCCCTACGGAGATGTACGTAGGTGCGGCGGGACTCTGGCAGGCGGAAGGCTACGGAGCGGTAGCCTGGTGGTCGTTGGCGATCGCCTTGCGGATGCGCTTGACCAGATTGTCGTCGAGCAACGGCTTGAGCAGGAAATCCTGGATGCCGACGGCTGCGGCGCGCGCCGCCAGCCGGTCGTCGTAATGGCCGGTGATCAACACCACGGGCGCGGTCGCGCCCTGCTTGCGCAATTTCTCGGCGACCTCGACGCCGTTCAGCTCCGGCATCTTGTAGTCGACCACGAAGCAGTCGACGGGCGCATGGTCCGACGCCTTCAAGAGGGCAGTGCCGCTGCGGAACGTGCGGACGTCAAAGCCATCGGCCTCCAGCAGGAATCGCAGCGAGCCGAGGACGTCAGCGTCGTCGTCCGCTACATAGACCTTTGGTTTTGTGAGAGCCGACATCGCACGTGCCGCGAGAAGTTCATGTTGAACCGAGGCACAACATAACACTCGATTCCGTCAAGCCAGCTTGATCTAGCTCAATCCTTCAGCGCACCGGCGCGCATCGCGAGACGGACGAGCTCGGAGAGGCTGTTCGCTCCCATCTTGGTCATGACGTTGGCGCGATAGACCTCGATGGTGCGCGGGCTGATGTCGTATTCGCGCGCGATCAGCTTGTTGGAGAGGCCGGCCATCAAGCCGTCCATCACCTGGCGCTCCCTGGGGCTGAGGCTGGCGATGCGGCCGAGAATGTCCTGCGTGACCGATTCGTTCTTCGCCGCCGGCTCGGCCTGCTTGATTGCCATGTCGATCATGGCGACGAGGCGCTCGTCCTCGAACGGCTTTTCGAGAAAGTCGACTGCTCCGAGCTTCATGGCCTCTACCGCGAGCGGCACGTCACCATGGCCGGTCATCACCAGGATCGGAAAGCTGCTGCCGGTGGCCTTCAGGCGCTTGAGCAGTTCGATCCCGTCGATGCCCGGCATCCGCACGTCGGACACCACGCAGCCGAAGCCGAGCGTCGGCAGGCGATCGAGGAAGGCTTGCGCGTTGTCGAACAGCGTGACGTCGAAGCCGGAGGAATCGAGCAGGAAGTTGAGCGAATCCCGCATCGCCTCGTCGTCGTCGATCACATAGACCTTCGCCCGCTCAGCCATCATGCTCAACCCTGGTTGGGGCCGCCGGCAGAGTGAAGCGGAATGTCGCTCCGCCTGCCTCATTGTTCTCGGCCCACATGCGCCCGCCATGGGCCTCGATGATGGTACGGCTGATCGAAAGGCCGACTCCCATTCCGGTATCCTTGGTGGTGAAGAAGGTCTTGAAAAGATTGGGCATGACGTCGTCGTGGAATCCCGTCCCGGTATCGGAGACGGCGATCTCGATCAAGTCGTCGCTGATCCTGCGATTGGTGGCTGCGAGCTCGCGCGGCTCGGAATGGGACATCGCCTCGAGGGCGTTGCGGAACAGGTTGACCAGCACCTGCTGGATCTGCACGCGGTCGGCCAGCACGAGGTCGGCATCGGGGTTGAGCTGGAACCGCAGCTGGACGTTCTGCTCGCGGGCGCCGGCGAGGCCGAGCGCGCCGGCTTCCTCGATCAGCTTCGACAGGCTCTCGACGCGCTTTTCCGATTCGCCGCGCGAGACGAAGTCGCGCAGCCGCCGGATGATCTGCCCGGCGCGGATCGCCTGCTCGGCGGCGCGGTCCATCGCGCTCTCGATCTTGGGCGTGTTCGGATCGCTGCTGCCGGTGAGCAGCCGGCGCGAGCCCTTCATGTAGTTGCTGATCGCGGCGAGCGGCTGGTTGAGCTCGTGCGCCAGCGCCGAGGCCATCTCGCCCATCGCGCTGAGGCGCGAGACGTGGACCAGCTCCGACTGCAATTCGCGCAACCGCGCCTGGGTCTGCTGGTGCTCGGTGAGGTCATGGGCGAAGCCGGTGAAATAGGGCTTGCCGCCGGACTGCATCTCGCCGATCGACAGATGCATCGGGAAGGTCGTGCCGTCACGGCGCCGGCCGGTCACGATGCGGCCGATGCCGATGATGTGGCGTTCGCGGGTGCCATGATAACGGGTGAGATAGCCGGCATGGCGCGAACGGTCCGGCTCCGGCATCAGCTCGCTGACGTCGAGGCCGACGGCCTCCTCCTCGGTATAGCCGAACATCCGCTCCGCCGCGGCGCTGAAGAACTGGATGATGCCGCCGCCGTCGATCACGATCATGGCGTCGGGCACGGTGTCCAGGATCGAGCGGAAGTGCTGCTCGCGCAGCCGCAGGGCCTCTTCCAGCCGCTTCTCCTGGTCGATGTCGAGGGCGATGCCGCGGAGGTGGCGCGGCTGGCCGGCGTCGTCAGGAACCACGCCGGCGAGCACCCGGATCCAGTGGCCGCCGCTCGGCATCTTGAACGACATGTCGAACCAGGTGCCCTGGTGGCGCGCATGCTCGATCGCCGCTTCCACCGGCGCCCGATCCTGTCCGCCGAGCAGCGCCAGGAACGAGCCATAGGTCACCGGCTCATCCTCCGAGATCCCGAACAGCTTCCGCGTGGTCGACGACCAGTAGAATTCGCCGCTCGCGAAATCGAGATCCCACGCGCCGAAGCCCAACGCATGAGCGTCGTTGGGGCGGACGGACGCGTCCGGGAACGGTTGAGGAACGCCGCGCACTTCGAGACCTTCGATCGATTCGCCTTGGTGGTCGGGAAAACCCTGTTGCCGGACAGCCGCGCCGACCGAAATGGCCGAGCCCCGTATTCTATACCAGATTGCGCGTCTGCAACCCGGGCCGACTTAAACTTTGGTTCGACAATTCAAGGCTTTCTCCGATTCAGCCCGGGTTCCATCACGCGCTGGCCGTGCGAGGTCCGCGGTTGCACCTTGATCTATCTCATCGCGGGGGGTGATTTCACCTCTAAGAGCTGCATGGAAGCAATGTTTGGAGAGGCGGGATGACGCTCTCGACTGTCATGGTGAGCCTTGCGCTCAACCAGCCCAATGAGGCCCGCCTTCAGGTCGCAAGCGATCTTGCGGCCCGATTCGGCGCCGGAATCATCGGCGTGGCCGCCGCGGAATTCACGCCGCCGCTGTATTTCACGACGGGCGAGCAGGCGCAGGACCTGATCGAGCAGGGCGAAGCTGCCCTGCAGGCCAGGCTCGGCGAGCTCGAGCAGCAGTTCCGATCGGTGATCGGTGATCGCGCCGCGCCATTGAGCTGGCGCAGCGCGCTGGATTTTCCCATCCGCCATGCGCTGTCGCAGGTGCGCGCCGCCGACATCCTCGTCACGGGCAGCGCGCCCTCCGGCGTGGCCGATGCCTACGCGACCGCCAGTCCAAAGGATCTGGTGATGCAGGCCGGCCGGCCGCTGCTCGTGGTGCCGGACACGGCGAACTGGCTCGACCTCGGCACCGTGCTGGTCGCCTGGAAGGAGACGCCGGAGGCGCGCCGCGCGGTGGGCGATGCGCTGCCGCTGCTCGCCAAGGCGAGCGACGTGGTCGTCGTCGAGATCCTGGAGAATACGTCGGAGTTCGATGCCTGCGAGGCGCGGCTCGACGACGTGGTCGCCTGGCTTCGCCGTCACGACATCGTTGCCTCGGCCCGGGTCGAGGAGCCGGGGCAGGGGCGCAACGTCGCCGCCAGGCTCGATGCCGTCGCCGCCGATTTCACGGCGGGTCTGATCGTGGCCGGCGCCTATGGTCATTCGCGATTCCGCGAGCTCGTGCTCGGCGGCGTCACCGAACATCTCGTCACGCGTGCCGAGCGCTGCGTGCTGCTGTCGCACTAAAATTCAACCGCTCCACCGAGAATAGGATTGCCGCCTTGTACAAATTTCTCGAGGACACCGCTGGCAGCTACATGACGCGGACCATCACCACCGTGACCCGCGAGACCACGATTCGCGAGCTCGGCGACATGTTCGACCGCGACGATTTCAACACCTATCCCGTCGTCGAGAACGACGAGGTCATCGGCATCGTGACCAAGTTCGACGTGCTGAAGTGCTTTGCGTTCACGCCCAACCAGATGCTGCCGCGCTACAGCGACCTGATGAACCGGACGGTCGCCGACGTGATGACGTCCGAGTTCATCTATGTCAGGCCGGACACCAAGCTGACGCGCGTGCTACAGCTGATGGTCGAGCACCGCATCCGCAGCCTGCCCGTCACCGACGGCGACAATCGCCTCGTCGGCATCATCGCCCGCGAGGATATCGTTCGGGCGCTCGCGGCGGCGGCCAAGGATTGACGGGGATTGACGGCCGACGGACGGCGGGCGTCGTGCTCCTTAACTGATACGGAAGTCTAAGACCTGATCGTCCCGTACGCCTTTGGCGTGCGGGACGAAGTGCTTGCGAGCGCCGCGCCTTGCTCTGACGAGGCAACATTCCGGCTCTTTACCGGCGAACGGGTCGCAAGGTTGATTTCGATCAATTCCACGTGTGGGCGATTATGGTTGCTGGTCTCGTGTTCTTTCAGCGAGATTCCGCATGAGCGCGTCCTCACCAACAAAATCCATGACCATCGGCGAGAGTGGGCTGTCGCTCATTTTCGCCGTCACCGCCTTCTTGTGCGTCTTCGCTGCGGCGAAGGCACTCGATACGGCTTTCGCGTTTCACGCCTCGCTCGCGGCTGCCGCCAGCGCGGCGTCCGTCTTCTTCATCCTCAATCGCTACTTCGAGCGCGGCGACCTGCCGGCGCAGGAGATCAATGGCCGGCCGAACTACAACCTCGGTCCGATCAAGTTCTCCTCGTTCATGGCGATGTTCTGGGGCATCGCCGGCTTCGCCGTCGGCCTCATCATTGCCTCGCAGCTCGCCTGGCCGGCGCTGAACTTCGATCTGCCCTGGACCAGCTTCGGCCGCCTGCGCCCGCTGCATACCTCGGCGGTGATCTTCGCCTTCGGCGGCAACGTGCTCCTGGCGACCTCGTTCTACGTCGTGCAGCGCACCTGCCGCGTCCGCCTCGCCGGCGACCTGGCGCCGTGGTTCGTGGTGGTCGGCTACAACTTCTTCATCCTCATCGCGGGCACCGGCTATCTGCTCGGCGTCACCGAGGGCAAGGAGTACGCCGAGCCGGAGTGGTACTCCGATCTGTGGCTGACGATCGTCTGGGTGGTCTATCTGCTCGTTTTCCTGACGACGATCATCAAGCGCAAGGAGCCGCACATCTTCGTGGCGAACTGGTTCTATCTGGCCTTCATCGTCACGATCGCCGTGCTGCATCTCGGCAACAACCCGGCGCTTCCTGTGTCGTTCTTCGGCTCGAAGTCCTACATCGCCTGGGGCGGCGTGCAGGATGCGATGTTCCAGTGGTGGTACGGCCACAACGCGGTCGGCTTCTTCCTGACCGCCGGCTTCCTCGCCATCATGTACTACTTCATCCCTAAGCGGGCGGAGCGTCCGGTCTATTCCTACCGGCTGTCGATCATCCACTTCTGGGCGCTGATCTTCCTCTACATCTGGGCCGGCCCGCACCATCTGCACTATACGGCGCTGCCGGACTGGACGCAGACGCTCGGCATGACCTTCTCGATCATGCTGTGGATGCCCTCCTGGGGCGGCATGATCAACGGCCTGATGACCCTGTCCGGTGCGTGGGATAAGCTGCGGACGGACCCGGTGCTGCGCATGCTGGTGGTGTCGGTGGCCTTCTATGGCATGTCGACCTTCGAAGGTCCGATGATGTCGATCAAGGTGGTCAACTCGCTCAGCCACTACACCGACTGGACCATCGGTCACGTGCACTCCGGTGCGCTCGGCTGGGTCGGCTTCGTGTCCTTCGGCGCGCTGTACTGCCTCGTGCCGTGGATCTGGAACCGCAAGGGTCTCTACAGCCTCAAGCTGGTGAACTGGCACTTCTGGACGGCCACGCTGGGCATCGTGCTCTACATCTCCGCGATGTGGGTCTCGGGCATCCTGCAGGGTCTGATGTGGCGGTCCTACACGGCGCTCGGCTTCCTCGAATACTCCTTCATCGAGACCGTCGAGGCGATGCACCCCTTCTACATCATCCGTGCCGCCGGTGGCGCGCTGTTCCTGATCGGCTCCCTCATCATGGCCTACAATCTCTGGATGACGGTCCGGGTCGGTGAGGAAGAGGTTCAGTCGCCCGTCGCCCTTCAGCCGGCGGAGTGAGGTATCCAACCATGTCATTCTGGCAACGACACCAAGTCTTCGAGAAGAACTCGATCATCCTGGTCATCGGCATCCTGCTGGTGATCGCGATCGGCGGCCTCGTCGAGATCACTCCGCTCTTCTACCTGAAGAGCACGATCGAGGCGGTCGACGGCGTGCGTCCCTACACGCCGCTGGAGCTCGCCGGCCGCAACATCTATGTCCGCGAGGGCTGCTATCTCTGCCACTCGCAGATGGTGCGTCCGCTGCGTGACGAAGTGGAGCGCTACGGCCACTTCTCGCTCGCCGCGGAGAGCATGTACGACCACCCGTTCCAGTGGGGCTCCAAGCGCACAGGTCCTGATCTCGCCCGCGTCGGCAACAAGTACTCCGACGACTGGCACGTCACGCACCTGACCAACCCGCGCGCCATCGTTCCGCAGTCGATCATGCCCGGCTATCCCTTCCTGAAGGAGACCGAGCTGAACGCCGACAACGTCGCCGACCATCTCAAGACGTTGCGGGCCGTGGGCGTGCCCTACACCGAGGACCAGATCGCCAACGCCGCCGCCGACTTGAAGGCGCAGGTCGATCCGGACAATGCCGGCGCGGAGGCGCTCACCAAGCGCTATCCGAAGGCGGTGGTGCGCAACTTCGACGGCAAGGCGGGGGCGCCGACGGAAATGGATGCGCTGGTCGCGTATCTGCAGATGCTCGGCACCCTGGTCGACTTCAAGATCTACAACGAAAAAGCCAATCTGCGCTGAGATCGGGAGCCTGACATCATGAAGCCCATCCTTGCAGTCGAGAACATCGCGTCGTCACTCGTGACGACGCTGTGGACCCCGATCTTTGTCGCGATCTTCATCGCGATCGTCACCTACGCCCTCTGGCCTCGCAACAAGGCCGCTTTCGATGAGGCGGCGAGCATGCCGTTGCGGGAGGAGTAAACTCAACATGGCTGACCATACCGAAGTCGACAGCGTCTCCGGCACCGCCACGACGGGCCACGCCTGGGACGGCATCAAGGAGCTCAACACCCCGCTGCCGCGGTGGTGGGTGATCACCTTCTACATCACCATCGTCTGGGCGATCGGCTACTGGATCGTGTATCCGGCCTGGCCGACCATCTCCAGCAACACGGCAGGGCTGTTCGGCTACTCGTCCCGCGCGGACGTGGCGGTCGAGCTTGCCAACCTCGAGAAGATCCGCGGCGCCAAGATGGCGGCGCTCGCGACCGCCTCGCTCGCCGACATCGAAAAGGATCCGGCGATGCTGGCCCTGGCGCGTGCCAAGGGCAAGACCGTGTTCGGCGACAATTGCGCCGCCTGCCACGGCACGGGTGCGGCCGGCGCCAAGGGCTTCCCGAACCTGAACGACGACGACTGGCTGTGGGGCGGCTCGCTGGAGCAGATCCAGCAGACGCTGCTCTATGGCGTCCGCTCGGGTCATCCCAAGACTCGTGAGGGCCAGATGCTCGCCTTCGGCAAGGACGGTATCCTGAAGCCGGCGGAGATCGTCAACGTCGCCAACTACGTGCGGGAGCTGGCGGGGCTGCCGACCCGGCAGGGCTATGACGCCAAGGCCGGCGCCAAGATCTTCGCCGAGAACTGCGTGGCCTGCCATGGCGACAACGCCAAGGGCAATCCGGAGGTCGGCGCGCCGAACCTCACGGACAAGATCTGGCTGTACGGCTCCGACGAGGCGACCCTGATCGAGACCATCACCAATGGCCGCGGCGGCGTCATGCCGGCCTGGGAGGGCCGTCTCGACCCGACCACGATCAAGGCGATGGCGGTGTATGTCCATTCGCTGGGCGGGGGAAAGTAACGGAAATCCAACGGAACTTTCCCTTCAATTGAGCTGGATCAACTGAGCGGCCGAAGGTGGGCATACCTTCGGCCGCAACTGCGAGAAGACCCCAGCGATGAACCAGACGGTAAAGCCCGAGGATTTGAAGGCTCAAGCCTTGAAGCCCCAAGATCTGCAGCCGGTAGACGACTACGGTCCGCTCTATGCCGCGCACAAGAAGGTCTATCCGCAGAGCGTCACCGGGACGTTCCGGCGGATCAAATGGGGCCTGATGGGCGTCTGTCTCGGCGTCTACTACTTCCTGCCGTTCGTGCGCTGGAATCGCGGCCTTGGCGCCCCCGACCAGGCAGTGCTGATCGACTTCCCCAACCATCGCTTCTATTTCTTCTTTATCGAGCTGTGGCCGCAGGAGGTGTATTATTTCACCGGCCTGCTGATCATCGCCGCGATCGCACTGTTCCTGATGAATGCGATCGGCGGCCGCATCTGGTGCGGCTATCTCTGTCCGCAGACGGTGTGGACTGACCTGTTCTACGCCGTGGAGCGCCTGATCGAGGGCGACCGGCGCGAGCGCATGAAGAAGGCCGCCTCGGACGATCCGATGAAGCTGCAGCGGATCTCCGAGCTCGTCCTGAAGCATTCGATCTGGCTCTTGATCGCCTGGTGGACCGGCGGCGCCTGGGTGCTGTATTTCAGCGATGCGCCGACCCTGGTGAAGGAGCTCGTCACCTTCCAGGGTCCGCCGCTGGCCTATATCTGGATCGCGATCCTGACTGCGACGACCTACACGCTCGCCGGCTTCATGCGCGAGCAGGTCTGCGTCTACATGTGCCCGTGGCCGCGGATTCAGGCGGCGCTGACCGACGAATGGGCGCTCAACGTCACCTATCGCTACGACCGCGGTGAGAACCGCATGTCGGTCAAGAAGGCCGCCGAGCTGCGCGCGCTGGGCCAGCCGGCGGGCGACTGCATCGACTGCAAGCAGTGCGTGGCGGTGTGTCCCACCGGCATCGACATCCGCGACGGCGCGCAGATGGACTGCATCCAGTGCGGCCTGTGCATCGATGCCTGCGACACGGTCATGACCAAGATCGGCCGCCCGACGCGGCTGATCGGCTATGACAACGACATCAACATTCATCGCCGCCAGGAAGGCAAGCCGCCGATCTACAAGCTGGTGCGCGCGCGCACGGTCGCTTACGCGGCGATTATCGCCGTCGTCGGCGGGGCGATGGTCTACAAACTCGCGACCCGCTCGCTGCTCGACGTCAATGTGCTGCACGACCGCAACCCGATCGCGATCAAGCTGTCCGACGGTTCGATCCGCAACGCCTATACGATGCGCGTCCTCAACAAGCACGGCTTCGACCGCGTCATCGCCATCGACATCGAAGGTCCGGTCAACTCGACCGTCCACGTGGTCGGCGCCGACTCCGTGACGCCCGACCGTCCGATGATCGTGATCGGCCGCGACCAGACCGAGGAGCTGCGTCTGCTCGTGACCGCGCCGGAGGAGAACAATCCCGAGAAGTCGATCCCGGTGAAGTTCCACATCACCGACATCGGCCTCGGCGTCGTCGCCTCCGCCACCGACAATTTCGTCAGCCCGTAAGCTCAAGGGAGCCCGTCCATGGCCAGCAGCCGTTCCGAACCGTCCTTCCAGCTGACCGGACGCATGGTGCTCGCGATGCTGATCGGCTTCTTCGGGCTCGTGATCGGCGTCAACGTCTACATGATGAAGATGGCGATCTCGACCTTGCCGGGCACGGACGTGGACAGCGCCTACAGCGCCAGCCTCGGCTACGAGAAGGAGATCGCGGCGGCGCGCGACCAGGAGGCGCGGCGCTGGAAGGTCGAGGCGCATATCGAGCGCGGGGCCAGCGGGGCGGCCGTGGTGCAGGTCAATGCGCGCGATGCCAGCGGCAATCCGATCTCCGGCTTGACCTTCCAGGGCCGGCTCGAACGTCCCGCCGACAAGCGCGCCGACCAGGAGGTCGCGCTCGCAGAGGTCGGCGGCGGCGTCTACCGCGGCACCGCGGAGGCGGTCGCGCCGGGACAGTGGGACCTCGTGCTGGAAGGTGACTCCAGCGGCCGGCGGCTGTTCATGTCCAAGAACCGCGTGCTGCTGAACTGAAGGGACTTCCGATCATGCACGTGACGCGTGACTTCTCCCATTACGTCAAGGATCTCGGCGCCGGACTGAAGCATATCGACCTCGCGGTCGAGGGCGTCAGCTGCGCCGGCTGCATGGCCAAGATCGAGCGCGGCCTGTCGGCGCTGCCCGACGTGACCCTGGCGCGCGTCAATCTCACCGACCGCCGCGTCGCGCTGGAGTGGAAGCAGGGCACGCTCGACCCGGCCAAATTCATCGATCGCCTCGCCGAGCTCGGCTACAAGGCCTATCCGTTCGAGAAGGCGAGCGCCGAGGCCACGGAGGCCGAGGAATCGCGCTTCCTGCTGCGCTGCCTCGGCGTCGCGGCGTTCGCGACCATGAACGTGATGATGCTGTCGATCCCGGTGTGGTCCGGCAATGTCAGCGACATGCTGCCCGAGCAGCGCGACTTCTTTCACTGGCTCTCGGCGCTGATCGCGCTGCCGGCCGCCGCCTATGCCGGCCAGCCCTTCTTCCGCTCGGCGTGGCGCGCCTTGAGGACCGGCAACGTCAACATGGACGTGCCGATCTGCATCGGCGTGATCCTGGCGTTGGGCATGTCGATCGTCGAGACCTTCCATCACGCCGAGCACGCTTACTTCGATGCCGCGATCATGCTGCTGACCTTCTTGCTGGTCGGCCGCTATCTCGATCAGAACATGCGGCGGCGGACCCGTGCGGTCGCCGGCAATCTTGCCGCGCTGAAGGCGGAGACCGCGACCAAGTTCATCGGCCCCGATGAAATCTCGGAAGTGCCCGTCGCGGCCGTCCGTGCCGGCGATCTCGTGCTGCTGCGCCCTGGTGAGCGCTGCGCCGTCGACGGCGTGGTGGTCGAGGGCCGCTCCGAGATCGACCAGAGCCTGATCACCGGCGAGACGCTGTATGTGCCGGCGGAGCATGGGACCGCGGTCTATGCCGGCTCGCTCAACATCTCCGGCACGCTGCGGGTCCGCGTCTCGGCCGCGGCCGAGGGCACCTTGCTCGCCGAGATCACGCGCCTGCTCGATACCGCACTGCAGGCCCGCTCGCGCTACATGCGCCTCGCCGACCGCGCCTCGCGGCTCTATGCGCCGGTGGTGCATGCGACCGCGGCGCTCACCGTGCTCGGCTGGGCGCTGGCCGGCGCGAGCTGGCACGATGCCATCGTCACCGGCATCGCCGTGCTGATCATCACCTGTCCCTGCGCGCTCGGCCTTGCCATTCCGACCGTCCAGACGGTCGCGTCCGGCGCGATGTTCAAGTCCGGCGTGCTGCTCAATGCGGGTGACGCGATCGAGCGCCTCGCCGAGGCCGATCACGTCATCTTCGACAAGACCGGCACCTTGACGCTGCCGGAACTGGAAGTGGTCAACGCCGCCGACATTCCTGCCGATATGTTTTCCGTCGCCGGGCAGCTCGCGCTGTCGAGCCATCACCCGGTGGCGGCAGCTGTCGCCCAGGCGGCGAAGTCGCGGTCGCCGCTGATGGGCGCTGTCGAGGAGCCGGGGCAGGGCGTCCGCGCCATGGTCGATGGTGTCGAGCTCCGGCTCGGCCGTCCCTCCTTCTGCGGTGCCGAGGCGCTGGTGGCGCAGAGCGCGAGCGTCGATCCCGAAGCCTCCGTCGTGGCGTTCAGCCGCGGCGATCAGAAGTATCTGTTCTCCGTTCGCCAGGGTCTGCGCCCCGACGCCGCGAAGATCGTCGCCGGCCTGCAGCGGCGCGGCATCAAGGTCGAGATCCTCTCCGGCGATCGCGAGGCGGCGGTGGCCGCGGCCGCGAAGGCGCTCGGCATCTCCGAATGGCGCGCCGGCGTGACGCCGGCCGACAAGATCGCACGCGTCGAGGAGCTCAAGCGCGCCGGCGTGAAGGTGATGATGGTCGGCGACGGCATGAACGATGCGCCGTCGCTGGCCGCCGCGCATGTCTCGATGTCGCCGATCTCGGCCGCGCATCTCAGCCAGGCCACCGCCGATCTCGTCTTCCTCGGCCGTCCCTTGGCGCCGGTGCTGGCGGCGGTCGACTATGCGCGCAAGGCGCTGCACCTGATGCGGCAGAATCTGTGGCTCGCGGTGGTCTACAACGTCCTCGCCGTGCCGCTCGCCATCAGCGGCGTCGTCACGCCGCTGATCGCAGCCGCCGCGATGTCGGGTTCGTCGATCCTGGTGATGCTGAACGCGCTGCGCGCACGCAAGGTTCGCGAGGAGGCCACGACATGGAAGTGATGATCATCCTCGTACCGCTGGCGCTCGCGCTCGGCTTGGCCGGCCTTGTCGGCTTCCTCTGGTCGCTGAAGAGCGGCCAATATGAGGACCTCGAAGGCGCGGCGTGGCGCGCCATCGCGGACGATGATGCGCCGGCGCCGCAAGCACAGCCCGAGGCTGCGCCGAGCCGCTCCTAAGCACGGGCCGGCATCAGCCGGCCTGTCAGAGCGGCTGCAACGACCAGCGCAGCGGCGATGCCGGCGACGCAGGCGGTCCAGCCGAACCGATCGAACAACTGGCCGAGCACGGCCGTGCCGACGATGCCGCCAGAAAAATAGCTGGCGAGATAGATCCCGCTGGCAACCCCCTGGTCATGCGTGGCGGCCTTGCCGACGAAGCCGGTGGTCACGGCCTGTGCGAAGAACGTGCCCGCGCCAACCAGCACCATGCCGGCTAGCACCGTGGCGAGCTGTGACGACAGCATCAAGGCCAGGCCGAGCGCTGTGATGGCGAGCGATCCCCAGATCGCCCGCCTTGCGCCGGTCCGCGCGGCGATCCGGCCGGCGAGCAGGGTGGTGACGATCGAGGGCAGGAACACGACGTAGACCAGCCCGATGCTCATCATGCCCAGCGAAAGCGGCGGCCGCACCAGGACGAAGTTCACGAAGGTGAAGGCGCCGATGAAGGCGAACAGCACGCAGAAGCCGATGCCGAACGCGGCGCGCAGGCGGCTGTTGCCGAGGTGGTCGCGGATCGCAGCGCTCCGCAGCGCACTCCTGGTGCTCGCCATCATGGCGCCGCGGCCGATGGTGACGCCGACCAGCAAGGCGCCGAAGAGATTGAGCGCGGCAAAGACGTAGAAGGTCGGCTCGAGGCCGAGCGCGCCGGTCAGGCTCGCCGAGACCAGACGCCCGACCAGATTGCTCGCGACATTGCCGGCGATGTAAGCCGAAAACGCGCCGCCAGCCTCTGTGGCGCTGCACTGCTCGCCGAGATAGGCCAGAGTGAGTGCGAAGGCCGAGGCCATGCACAGGCCCTGCAGGATGCGCAGTCCTGCGAAGACCGTGAGGTTCGGCGCGCTCGCGAGCAGCGCGGTGAAAACGGTGAGCAGCGCGAGGCTGCAGACGATGCCGATGCGGCGATCGATCAGCGGGCTGAGCAGGCCGGTCGCAAGGCTCGAGATCGCCATGCCGAGCGTGCAGGCATTGACTGCAAGCCCCATGGCGGCCGGGCTGACATGGTAGTGCTGGATCAGCGCCGGCAGCATGGCCTGCGCAGCAAACAGGTCGACCAGACTGAAGAAGGCGATCAGCCCGATCACGATCGCGCGCCGCATGGCTGCCGGCATGAGAGCGCGATCGGCATGCGTCAGCGACGATGCCGGAACATCCGTCATGACAAATCCTCTCGACTGATGGCCAAGGGGGAGGGACCGGAACGTCAGGCCGGCGTTCCGGTCCAGTCCGATGGAATTTCCCGACCTACATGTTGTGGTCGTGCGGATCCTTGCGAATGTCGCCGACATAGAGGATGACCGTCTCCTTGCCGTCGTTCTTCCACCAGTGCGAGGTGCCGAACACCTCAGGCCTGATGTCGCCGGCCTTGTGCAGGATCGGCTCGGCGCAGTTGCTGGCATATTCGAGGATCTCGCCCTGCTGGACGAAGATCAGCGCAGGGCGATCGTCGTGGCTATGCCACGGCACGATGCCGCCAGGCGCGATGGTCAGCTTGCGGAAGCGCAGCTCGCGGTCCTTGAGGTTGGCGGGCTGCTTCTCCAGGTCGATTGCGCCAAGCGTCACGTCGGTGACGCCGACGGCCTTCACGTCGACTTTCTCCCGCACGCCCGCCTTGATCTTGTCGGCGGGGCATTCGCCCGCGCGTGCCGCTGGTGTCGCTGCGACGAATCCGGCGAACAGTGCGGTCGTCATCAGGAGCGCCTTGAGCCTGAGTGGTCGGGATGTCCTTGCGTTCATGTCATGCCTCCAAGGGATATGCGCCGCTTCGTGCGGCGCTACGCGGAGCCAGCATGGAGGCCGAAGGCCGATGGCGGAAATATCAGTTGGCTTTCGTAACCATAGCGCTCCGCTATCTCCGCCGTCCGCGATAACCGGATGCTATGGCCTCCATCGCGTGAAGGCATTTCATGTCGATGCTGATGTCATGTCTTGTAGCAGCGTGCCCTGCACGACAAGGGCGTCAGCAAGAGGAGGAATGGGATGAGCCGGATGTTGAAGACGACGATCATCGCCGCGCTGTTCGGCACGGCAGTTTCGATGGCGGCAAGCGCGCAGGGCGGGTTTGGCATGGCACCCGGAATGGCCATGGTCTACAGCTCGGGACAGACAAGCATGGTCGCCGTCGCAGCCGGCGAGGCCAATCACAAGGCGATGATGCGCCGTGCCACCAAGGTCCCGCAGAACACCGTCTTCTTCATGAGCGACGGGCAGCTGTACATGGCTCATGGGCGGCTCGACCCGACAGGCAACTTCTATATCAACTGAGCGGATCTCTGGGTTCTGCAGTCCACCCGAAGGGTGGATTGCAGCGGACCGAACGATGGCCGATCCGCGGTTCATGATCGCCGCAGAACTGGCGGCGTTGGAAACAGGGGCGCTGCACCATGAGCGCTCGGCGCAGATTCCGACGCGGCGCGTCATGGACCCAGAAATGGCCCGCAAATCGCAGGGCAGTGGCAAACCTGGCGCCGCTGACCTCCTGCGCTGGTATTTTCGGCGAAGGTCGCCGGCAAGTCCCGTCGAAAGATGAGGCGACCGGCTGTTTGCGGCCCGCCCCGCAAATCAGTAAGAAAGCCCGACGCGATGATTGATCAGTATGAAGTCGCCATGCTCAATCTGGATGAGCGCGAGCATCCCGGTGCGGCGCATGCGCGAGACGGGTGGAGCGCCGGCATCGGTCACCTCCGGCACAGGAGCGGTACATGACGGCACTCTCTCCCGACGATGCCGAGCGCTTGCGGCAGGTCTTCCTGCAATGCCGCGGCACTGCCGCAACGTTGCGCGAGCAGCTGGCGACCTACGCGGCCGCCGGCCGTGAGATCTTCCCCGCCTATGCTGACGCTGTCGACCGGCTTGTCGAGCGTCTGCAGGCGAATGGCGGCGGCGACAACGCGCCGCGCCCGGGCGAGGTCATGCCGCCGTTCGTGCTGCCCGATGATACCGGACAACTGGTCGATCTGACGTCGCTGCTGGCGTCCGGGCCCGTCGCCGTGATGTTCTTCCGCGGTCACTGGTGTCCTTATTGTCGGCTCAGTGCCGTAGCGCTGGTCCGGGCCGCGCACCGCATTCGCGAGAGCGGCGGACGGCTCGTCGCCATCACGCCGGAGCTGCAGTCCTTCGCGCAACGCTTCAAGACCGAGACCGGTGCCGACTTTCCGGTGCTGAGCGATCTCGACAATGGCTACGCCTTGTCGCTCAACCTCGCGATCTGGCTCGGCAGCGAAGTTCGAACCTTGCTGGGACACCTGGACTTCGCCGCCTTCCACGGCAATGACGGCGGCATGCTGCCGATTCCGGCGGTCTTCGTGGTCGGCTCAGACGGCCTGGTCAGGGCACGCTTCATCGATCCTGACTTTCGTCGGCGCATGGAGGTCGACGATCTCGTCGCCGCGCTGGCGCAGGCGGCCGAGGCCTGATCATTCCGATCGGCGAACTCAGTGCGGCTGAGCGAGCCATTGCTGCCAGTTCCTGCCGCGCAGGATGCGCATCACTGCGGATGCAACGGCCGTGCGCTCGCGACCGGCGACGCCGTAGAGGTGGATGGTTCGACGTGCGTCGAGTCCTTCCAGTGCGGCGCGGCGCAGCGTCGCCGGCAGGCTGGTGGTCTGCGGCACCACGCCGATGCCGACACCGGCTTCGACCAGCGCGATCAGGTCGCGCTCGGAATGCACGTCATGGCTGCGATCGATCTCGACGCCCAGATCGCGCAATTGGGTGCGCAGCCGCTCGTCATGTTCGCAATAGCTGCGTGACAGGAACGCGCCCCGGCCCAACTCCTCGACAGCGATCCTGTCCTGCGTTGCAAGCCGATGCTCATCGCTCACCGCGACATCGAAGTCTTCGGTGAACAGCGGCCAGACATCGAGCCGATCCCAGGTCTCGCTGATCTCGGCGGCGATGCCGAGCTCGGCTTCGCCGTTCTTGAGATGGTCCGCGACGGCGCGGCTGCTGCCGCGCAGGAATCTGAATTCCAGCTTGTTGAACTGCCGCTGCAACTGCTCGAGCACGGGCAACAGCACGGCGAGGTCGACCGAGTCGGCGAGCGCGATCCTGAGCGTACCGATCTCACCGCTCTTGAACGACGATGCGAGGGACCGCGCGCCGGCGGCTGCGTCGTAGCACTGCTTGAGAAGCGGATGCATGCGCTCGCCGAGCTCGGTCAGCTGGGCGGAAGGCCGCTCGCGCCTGAACAGGTCGCCGCCGAGCTCGGCTTCCAGCTGCTTGATGGCGCGGGTCAGAGACGGCTGGGTGACGTTGCATTCCTCGGCCGCCCGCGTGAAGTGCAGCAGCCGGGCGACGGCAAGAAAATACCGGACCTGATGCATTTCCATGGATCGCTCCGTTCGACCGGGCCCAGGCGGGCGTGGTCCAATTCTGCAGGGACTACCAATTGGCGTCGGCGATGGCGATAGAGGCATCCTATCGTACGACAAGCCAAACGGCATTTCCGTCGATCGGCTGGGCCCGGCAGACTAGCAGACGTCGAGCAATCCACGAAGCGATCGAAGGATAGGCCATGGCTACAGATACGACGACGACCGACCCCGCGTTACGTTCGCTGGCTGGACGGGTGGCCGTGGTCACGGGATCGACCAGTGGGATCGGCCTCGGCATCGCCAGGGCCTTGGCCGGGGCTGGCATTCATGTCGTCCTCAATGGTTTCGGCAAGCCTGAGGAGATCGATCGGATCAGATCCCAAATCGCGGCGGAGTTCGGGGTCAGAGCCGGCTATGGTGCCGCCGACATGACGCAGCCTGTCGCGATCGAGCGCATGATCGCCGAGATCATGGCAGAGTTCGGCCGTATCGACATCCTGGTCAACAATGCCGGCATTCAGCATGTCGCGCCGCTGGAGGACTTCCCGGCGGAGAAATGGGATGCGATCGTCGCGATCAATCTGTCCTCGGCCTTCCACACCATGCGGCTCGCGCTTCCCGCGATGCGGCGTCACGGCTTCGGCCGCATCATCAACATCGCGTCCGCGCATGGCCTGGTCGCCTCGCCGTTCAAGTCGGCCTATGTCGCCGCCAAGCACGGCATCATCGGCCTGACCAAGGTCGCAGCGCTGGAGGCGGCTGAGAGCGGCATCACCTGCAACGCGATCTGTCCGGGCTATGTCTACACCCCGCTGGTCGAGGCGCAGATCGACGGGCAGGCAAAGGCGCACGGCATCTCGCGCGATCAGGTCATCCGCGACGTCCTGCTGGCGCAACAGCCCAACAAGCGTTTCGCCACGGTCGAGGAGATCGGCGCACTCACGGTGTTTCTCGCGAGCGACGCCGGCGCATCGGTCACGGGTGTCGCCCTGCCGGTCGACGGCGGCTGGACCGCGCATTGACGGCCGCACCGCGTAACAAGCGGCACCGCGACGACGAACAGACGATACGCAACGCAGGAGGGAAGCATGGCCGAGATCAACGAGAACTCGCGCATGATCATCGATCGCAGCAAGCTGCCCGGGCAGGTGGTTCTCGTTCTCCAAGGCGGTGGCGCGCTGGGATCGTATCAGGCCGGTGTGTACCAGGCGCTGCACGAAGCGGGCCTGGAGCCGGACTGGGTGATCGGGACATCGATCGGCGCCATCAATGCCGCTCTGATCGCCGGCAGTCCGGTGCAGGAGCGCATGGCGCGGCTAAGCGAGTTCTGGAAGCGGATGCACCGCAAGCCGGCCTGGGCACTGCGCACGGCATTTCCTGATTTCAACGAGCGCCTCTCCTATTGGATGACCGTGACGCATGGGATCCCCGGCTTCTTCCGACCCAACGCGCTGGCGCATGCCGGTGACGGCTATCCACTGGGAGCCGAGCAGGCGGGCTACTACTCGACCACCCCGTTGCGCGAGACGCTGCAGGAGCTGGTCGATTTCGACCTCCTGAACAGCGGCGGCCTTCGCCTCACGGTCGGTGCCGCGCATGTCCGCAGCAGCCGGATGCACTATTTCGACAGCCGTGACGGCGCGATCGATGTCCGTCACATTCTGGCGTCAGGCGCGCTGCCGCCCGCTTTCCCCGCGGTCCGCATCGACGGCGAACTGTACTGGGACGGCGGCATTCTGTCGAACACGCCGACCGAGGTCGTGTTCGACGACAATCCGCGCAGGGACTCGCTGATCTTCGCGGTGCATCTCTGGAATCCCGTCGGAGCCGAGCCGAATTCGATGGCGGAGGTGTTCAACCGGCACAAGGACGTGCAGTATTCCAGCCGGATCTCCAGCCACATCGCGCGGCAGCAGCAGACGCACCGCTTGCGCCACATCATCAATCAGCTCGCCGCGCGCCTGCCCGATCAGGTGCGCAACGATCCGGCCGTGCGCGAGCTTGCCAGCTATGGTTGTCAAACGCGGATGCACGTCGTCCGGCTGCTGAGCCCGCAGCTCGACCGCGAGAGCCATACCAAGGACATCGACTTCAGCGAGCGGGGCATCACCGCGCGCTGGAGTGCGGGCTATCAGCATACGCAGTCAATGCTGGAGCGGATGCCGTGGGATGGGGAGTTCGATCCGCTCTCAGGCGTGGTGCTGCACGATCCGGCGATTGCAACGGCTGCGGAGTAGGGACGGTCCTCAGTCGGGCCCAGGCATCAAACGTCCAGTCGAGTGGCAATCCGATACCGCCCGTTCGTTCCACTTTAAGGGATTAGTCGTAGTTCGTTCTTAATCATTGTGGCGGGCGGCAGCGATGCCGCGATCTGTTTTGCAGGCCAGGTCGGAGTGTCCGAAAGCCGTTGTGCGCATGCGCTATGGCTGCTCGCGAATTCGGCTGACCTCGCCATCCAACTGATTGGGAACGACCGATGTCCAAGCGTGCAACGATGCAGAGCGACACCTTTCAGGCGGACGCCGGAGCGGTCAGTCTCAAATGGAAAATTCTCGCAGGCAACCTGCTGACCGGCTTCTTCGCCATGGCCTTCGCTGTTGCGCTGGCATGGAGCAGTTGGGGCGATCTGGGTAAGCGCGAGCAGGCGGCGCGGGTGCTGGACGCCTTCGAACTGGTCCTGAAGGTCAACGCGCAGATCCCGCTCGAGCGCAGCCAGTGGAATCTGCTGGCCGCCGGCGCATCCGCGTCGGCTGACGACGTCGCCAAGCTGGACAAGGCCATTGCCACCACCGACGCGTCGCTGGCGCAAGCCAAGTCCGCCGCGCAACTGGCGGGATTGCCGATCAGCAACATCGACGCCGCGGAGCAGACCCTGCGCGGCGTGCGATCGGCTGCGCGCAGCGCCGTTCCGCTGCCGGCCGCACAGCGCCCCGCGAACATCCAGGCGACAACAACTGATGGTCTCGGACGAGCCGCGGAGTCGCTGAACGCCGCCATCGACGAGACCGCCATCGAGCTGTCGCGCGTCGGCGGCGATGTTGAAAATCTCCTGCCGTCCGGGCAGCTGGCACAGCTCTCGCAGTCGATGCGCACCATCAACGGCGCGCGCTCCGCAGTGCTGCGCTTCTTCATCCAGAACCAAGGCTGGACGCCGGTGCGTCTCGCCGAAGTGACCGAGCAGAGTGGGCAGGTGACCTTGCTGTGGCAGCAGATCGAGCTTGCGGCGCGCAGCGTTCGCAACACGCCGGAGGTGACGTCGGCGCTCGAGCATGTCCGTACGACGCTGATGGGTGACGGCGAGCGCCGCTATCGTGCGATCGTGACCGCCGCGCGCGACGGTCAGCCGTCGCCGATCACCGCGGAGGAGTGGGGCCGCTGGACCACGCCGATGCTGAACAATGTCATCGTGCTGCGCGATGCTGCGCTGAAGTCGGCGCATCAGTCGATCGATCAGGCGATCGGCGCGGCCCGGCTGCGCCTGTTCATTGCGCTCGGCGTTCTCCTGCTCGTCGCCGCCGTTTCGGTCGCCGTCGTGATCGGCGTCGTGCGTGGCGTCATCGGCCCGCTGGTCGGCCTGACCGGCGTGACCTTGCGCCTCGCCAATGGCGAGTTGAGCGCCGACATTCCGAACGAATCCCGCAAGGACGAGATCGGCGCGATGGCGCGTGCGCTGAAGATCTTCAAGGACGCCCTGATCGCCAAGAAGCAGTCCGACGAGGCGGCGCAGCGCGACGCGCAGGCGCAGATCGATCGCGCCCGCCGGCTCGATACGCTGACGCGCAACTTCGAGGCCACGATCGCCGAGATCGTCAACACCGTGTCGTCGGCCGCCTCCGGACTCGAGACCTCGGCGGATACCCTGACCAACACCGCCAACCGCTCGAAAGAGCTCAGCACGGTTGTCGCGGCGGCGTCGGAGGAAGCCTCCGCCAACGTCCAGTCGGTCGCGTCCGCCACCGAGGAGCTGTCGTCATCGGTGAATGAGATCAGCAGGCAGGTGCAGAGCTCCGCACGCATGGCCGGCGACGCCGTGCAGCAGGTGCGCCAGACCAACAGCCGGGTCGCCGAGCTGTCGCAGGCGGCCGCGCGCATCGGCGACGTCGTCGAGCTGATCAATACCATCGCCGGCCAGACCAACCTGCTGGCGCTCAATGCCACCATCGAGGCAGCCCGCGCGGGCGAGGCCGGCCGCGGCTTCGCCGTGGTCGCGACCGAGGTGAAGGCGTTGGCCGAGCAGACGGCCAAGGCCACCGACGAGATCTCGCAACAGATCTCTGGCGTGCAGGCGGCGACGCAGGAATCGGTCAACGCGATCCAGGCGATCAGCTCGACGATCGAGCGTCTCGCCGAGATCGGGGCTGCGATCGCGGCCGCCGTCGAGGAGCAGGGCGCAGCCACCCAGGAAATCTCCCGCAACGTCCAGCAGGCGGCGCACGGCACCCAGCAGGTCTCGTCCAACATCACCGACGTGCAGCGCGGCGCGACCGAGACCGGCTCGGCCTCGGCCGAGGTGCTGTCGTCGGCCAAATCGCTCGCCGGCGACTCCAACCGCCTCAAGCGCGAGGTCGGGAACTTCCTCGAAGCAGTGCGCGCGGCCTAGGGCTCGCCGCTTCAGCAGTCAAGAAAGAGCCCGGACCATGTCCGGGCTCTTGTTGTTTGACAGTAGGCCGGCTGAGCGCAGCGATATCCGGGTCTCATGCGCCGCTGGTGTTGAACCCGGATGTCGCTGCGCTCATCCGGGCTAAGGCACTGCCTATGACGCCAGCATCTTGCGATACAGCGTGTTGTAGCAGGCGGCCGAGAGGTCCCAGCTGAACGAGCGCGCCATCGCCGACAGCCGCATCGCGTTCAGCTGCTCGGTGCGCCGGAACGCGGAGAAGGCCCGTTTGACGCCGCCGAGGAACGACTCTGCCGAGGGCTTCTCGAACAGAAACCCGGTCTCGCCGTCGGTAATGGTCTCAGCGAGGCCGCCGGTCTGGTGTCCGATCGGCAGCGAGCCGAAGCGCTGCGCGTACATCTGGCTGAGGCCGCACGGCTCGAAGCGCGACGGCATCAGGGTGAAGTCGCTGCCGGCGAAGATGCGCCGGGCCTGGGCGTCGT
Source organism: Bradyrhizobium sp. ORS 375 (assembly GCF_000239775.1). GTDB lineage: Bacteria > Pseudomonadota > Alphaproteobacteria > Rhizobiales > Xanthobacteraceae > Bradyrhizobium. Next base: position 29,566 of record NZ_CAFI01000105.1, on the reverse strand, counting down.
TGAAGCCGATCGCGACGCCGATGGCGTCCGGCCGGCGGCGATGGGCGTCCATCAAGGCGCGCTCGATCGAAGGCTCGCCGGTCCCGGTGACGACGATCTGACCGCCGGCGCCGACGATCTCGTCGGCGGCCTCCAGCACGAGATCGATGCCCTTCTGATGTACCAGGCGCGCGACGATTCCGAACATCGGACCGCGCGAGACCGCGAGCCCGAACTGCTTGCGGACATAATCGGCGTTGGCCTTCTTGCCGTTCCAGTCGCCCGCGGCGAAGGGCTGCGCCAGCTTCTGACAGTAGCGGGGATCCCAGCTCTCGTCGATGCCGTTGAGGATGCCGGTCAGCTCATGCGCATTGGAGCGCTGGCGCAGCAGGCCCTCCAGGCCGCAACCGAGCTCGGAGGTCGTAATCTCCTTGGCATAGGTCGAGCTGACGGTCGTCAGATGCGACGCATAGACGAGGCCGCCCTTCAGGAACGAGAGCTTGTCGTAGAACTCCAGCCCGTCGATGTGGAACGAGGATTCCGGCGCGCCGATCCGGCGCAGCGACTCTCGCGGGAAGAGGCCCTGATAGGCCAGGTTGTGGATGGTCAGGATCGAGGGCACGTCGACCCCGCGCCACGCCAGATAGGCCGGCACCAGCGCCGCCTGCCAGTCATTGGCGTGCACGAGATCTGCTGCCCAGGTGGTGTCCAGCGTGCCGGCGGCCAACTCGGCCGCCGCGGCGGCGAGACGGCCGAAGCGGATGTCATTGTCCGCCCAGTCCTGCCCGCTCTCGTCGCCGTAGGGATTGCCCGGCCGGTCGTACAGCTCGTCGCAGAGCAGGACGTAGACCGGCAGGCCGTCGCGCGTCGATGATCGGCCGAGCGCGCAGCCCGGCATCTCTGCCAGGGGATCGCAGCGGCCAACGATCTCGATGTGAGTGAGTTGCTCGATCACGTCCCGGTAGCCGGGCAGCATGATCCTGACGTCAGTATGAGAGCGCAATGCCCGGGGAAGTGCCGCGGAAACCGCAGCCAGTCCGCCCACCCGGACGAAATCGTCCATTTCGGTCGTAACGAACAGAACCCGCAAGAGATGTCCTCGATCAAGCCCCATGTTCGTCCTATGCAAGAAAGGGTCCAAATTCAGTCATCAACAAAAAGCGATGCCGCAGCGCCGCGAAAGACCAAACGCGTTCGACATCGAATGGTTCGATCTGGACAAGACGCGCACGGCGTCCGATGGCTTACGCTTCGTAAATGCAAGGACGGGCCGGCCTTCGGCCACGTCCGGCACAGAAGAAACGCCGACAACAGGGAGCTACACGCGTGAGTCTAGATCGAGAGCATGAGAGCCGTTTGACAGGATGCTTCGAGGGCCTGCGCGTGCTGGACTTTTCGACCACCATCGCCGGCCCGCATTGTGCCCGCATGCTTGCCGATATGGGTGCGGAGGTGATCAAGATCGAGTCAGCCGAAGGTGAAACCATGCGCAACCGGCCGCCAATGCGGCATGGCTGCTCCACCGCTTTCGGTCAGCTCAACGTCGGCAAGAAAAGTGTCGTGCTGGATCTCAAGTCGGACGAGGGAGTCGAAGCCGTGCGTCGGCTGGTCGCATCCGCCGATATCCTGGTCGAGAACTTCCGGCCCGGCGTGATGCAGCGGCTCGGGCTGGACTATGCAACCTTGAGTGCGCTCAACCCACGGCTGGTCTACTGCTCCATCTCGGGCTACGGCCAGACAGGCCCGTCGGCGGAACTCCCGGCCTATGCGCCTGTCATCCACGCCGCCTCGGGCTATGACATGGCCCATCTCGCCTATCAGCCGGGGCGCGACCGGCCGGATTATTGCGGCATCTATCATGCCGACGTGGTCACCGGGACCTACGCCTTCGGCGCCATCGCCTCCGCGCTGTATCAGCGCGAGCGCACCGGCCGCGGCCAGCACATCGACTGCTCGATGCTGGAGTCGATGCTGAGCCTGACCTTGAACGAGATCCAATGGTCGCAGTTTCCGGTCGTGCAGCCGTCGCGGCCGACCTTCGGCCCGGCGGCGTGCCGCGATGGCTATGTGATGATCGCCATTGCCAGCGAGAAGACGTTCCAGAACCTGATGGTGGTGATCGGCCATCCCGAGTGGACGAGCGATGCCCGGTTCGCCCGATATTCCGACCGGCGGGCAAACTGGGGCGCGCTGATGGATGGTGTGGAAGCCTGGTCGGGCCAGCTCTGCGTCGCCGACTGCGTCGCCGCCTTGAACGCGGGCGGCGTACCGAGCTCGGCCTATCGCAGCGTCGCCGAGGCGCTGGCCGATCCGCAGATCGCCCATCGCGGCGCGCTGGCAGACGTCGAGGACGATGCCGGCACGTTCAAGGTCGTCAACCTGCCGTTCCGGATGTCCGAGGCGAAGGTCGCGGCGGGCTCGCGCTCGGCCAGTCTCGGCGAGCACACCGCCGATGTGTTGCGGGAGGCGGCGGCGATCGCGCGGGACAACGGGTGAGGACGCTGAGGCAAAAGGCTGCAGGGCTGCCATGAGGACGCGCCATGCGCGCGGTCTTGCTGCTCCGCGCGTTTCCGGCCAATGTTCCTGACATCGCAAGAACAGTCCGGATCCGCCGGACGCGCTCGTGCCGGGAGGAGATGTCGAGGCCACGCTTGCCCCTGCGCAAGACGTCGCCCGCTGGTCCCGTCATGACGCCGTCCGGTCCCGCCGCCGACCGGACCACGGGAGTGAACGCATGAAGAGCTTCAAGGTCACCGATTTCAACGCGCCGCTGACCGAGGTCGACGAGCCGACGCCGCAGCCGTTCGGCAAGCAGGTGCTGATCAAGGTGAAGGCCGCCGGCGTCTGCCACAGTGACCTGCACATCTGGGAAGGCGGCTATGATCTCGGCCACGGCCGCAAGCCGCTGTCCCTGAAGGATCGCGGCGTGTCGCTGCCGCGGACCATGGGGCACGAGAGCGCCGGCGAGATCGTGGCGTTCGGACCTGACGTGACGGAGGCGGAGAAGGGCGGGCTGAAGGTCGGCGACGTCGCGCTGGTCTATCCCTGGATCGGCTGCGGCAAATGCGCGACATGCCTGGCGGGCGACGAGAACATGTGCCTGAAGCCGGCCTCGCTCGGCGTCTACTGCGACGGCGGCTATGCCGATCACATGACCGTGCCGCATCCGCGCCATCTGATCGACCTCAAGGGGCTCGATCCCGTGACGACGGCGCCCTACGCCTGCTCGGGCGTGACGACCTACAGCGCGCTGAAGAAGGTCGAGAAGGATTTCGATACGCCGATCGTGATCTTCGGCGCCGGCGGTCTCGGCCTGATGGCGCTGTCGCTGCTGAAGGCGATGGGCGGCAGGGGCGCGATCGTCGTCGACATCGATGCGCGCAAGCGAGAGGCCGCGATGGCCGCAGGCGCGCTGGCCGCGGTCGACGGCAAGGCGCCGGATGCGCTGGAGCAGCTCAACAAGGCGGCGGGCGAGCCGATCCGGGCCGTGATCGACCTGGTCGGCAATGCCGCCACCGCGCAGCTCGGCTTCGACTGCCTGACCAAGGGCGGCAAGCTCGTCATCGTCGGCCTGTTCGGCGGCGGCGCGCCGTGGGCCTTGCCGCTCATTCCGATCAAGGCGGTGACGATCCAGGGCAGCTATGTCGGCAATCTCCGCGAGACCAAGGAGCTGCTCGATCTCGTCCGCGCCAAGAACATCGCGCCGATCCCGGTCACCCCGATGCCGCTCGCCAAGGCCAACGATGCCCTGCACGAGTTGCAGAAGGGCCAGCTGGTCGGCCGCGCGGTGCTGACGCCGTAACCTCCGCTCTCTCTTCTCGTCATGGCCGGGCTTGACCCGGCCATCCACGCCTCAGGCACCGCATCGCTTGAAGATGGATGCCCGGGTCAAGCCCGGGCATGACGGAGTTGTATCCTGCCCCTCGAAAGCCTTGCTCATGTCCTCCACCAACGCCCTTCACATCGCAGTCCTCCCCGGTGACGGCATCGGGCCGGAGGTCATGGCGCCGGCGCTTGAAGTGTTGCGCAAGGTCGAGGCCAAGGCCGGCCTGTCGTTCCGCTTCACCGAGGCGCAGGCCGGGGCAAACAACTATCTTGCGACCGGCGCCTCGATCGCCGAGTCCACGATTCGGCTGTGCGAGGAGGCGGATGCCATCCTGCTCGGCGCCTGCGGCCTGCCGTCGGTCCGCTATCCCGATAACACCGAGATCGCGCCGCAGATCGAGCTGCGCTTCCATTTCGATCTCTATGCCGGCGTCCGGCCGGCCCGGCTGATCCCGGGCGTGCCGAGCCCGATCGTCGGCGCCGCCGAGCGCGGCATCGATTTCGTCGTCATCCGCGAGTCGACCGAGGGGCTGTTCGCCTCAATGGGCAAAGGTGTGGTGACACATGAGGAGGCGCGCGAGACCCTCGTCATCACCCGCAAGACCTCCGAGCGTCTCTTCAACTTCTCCTTCAAGCTCGCCGAGCGGCGCAAGGCGCGGGGCCGTCCCGGCACATTAGGCTGCGTCGACAAAGCCAATGTGTTCAAAGCCTTCGCGTACTTCCGCAAGATTTTCGACGAGGTCGCTCACCTTCATCCGGACGTGAAGACGGACCGCCTCTACATCGATGCCTGCGCGCTGATGCTGGTGAAGCGTCCGTGGGATTTCGACGTGCTGGTCACCGAGAACATGTTCGGCGACATCCTGTCCGATCTCGCTGCCGGCCTCGTCGGCGGCATGGGCATGGCGCCCTCGGCCGACATCGGTGATCGCCACGCCGTGTTCCAACCCTGCCACGGCACCGCGCCTGACATCATGGGGCAAGGCAAGGCCAATCCGACGGCGATGATCCTCTCGGCGGCGATGATGCTCGACTGGCTGGCCGACACCCACGGCATCGAAGGCGCCGCCGAGGCGGCACAGCGGATCGAGCAGGCGGTCGACAGGGTGTATGGAGGCGGTCTCAAGCCGTTCGAGTTCGGCGGCCACGCCGGCACGATCGACGTCACCAAGGCGGTGCTGGAGGCGCTCTAGGCCGGCAACGGCGCCTCCGGCCGCCGCGCGAACGTAACCTTTCTCGACATGCGACGAACGAGCAGCACGGGCTGCAAGGAGGTCGAAGCATGTCGCGACGCGTCCGGATCAGGCATCGCGCCAGCGGCGAAGTCATCGCCGAGGGGCCGATCGGCGTGTTCGGGATCATGCCGTTCGAAGGCAACTACTATATCGCGCGGAGTTGCCTCAGGACGGCCCGGCTGACAGCGAGCTGGCATCCCGGGTTCTGCGTCTACAAGTTCTTTTACGTCTGGCTCGACCTGCATCTACCGGACGGAATGCGTGAACCTTCGGTTGGATGGCTGTACTGGCTGCCGAATCCCCTGTTCTTCTTCATCGGATTCCGGCCGGCCGTCGCACGGTCGTCGCCGGCGCTCTCGGTCGAGGAGATCACCTGAAGCTCGGCGTCAGCGCAGGTGTGGCCCCATGGTCGCGCCAGCGGCGGCTGACACGCGCACGAGCCGAGCGAGGGCCCACGGCTCGCGCCGGGTAGGAGTCCGGGGCAGGCGTAACCCTCAATCCCGGCCAGTCCCGCAGACGCCTTTCGGCACAGCGGTCAGGGTCCTCCGGATCGCGCCGGCTTTTTTCCAAGCGGCGTAACCTTTTCCGATCCCGGCACGAACGGTGACGCGCCGGACATGGCTGGCGAACGTGACGACGCGTCTGAGACGCGGTCGATTGTCCTAACGCAAGGAGAGACTGAGATGTCTACACTGAAGAAGAGCCTGCAAACGTTGGGTGCGATCGCTGCTGTCACCGGCATGGTCGCGGCGGCACCGGCCCCGGCGGCCGCCGGTTCGAATCCGTGTGCGCCCAAGCACAAATCGGCCAAGCGGGGGGCCAATCCGTGCAAGGCGAACCCCTGTGCGGCCAAGGCGAATCCTTGCGCCGCGAAGAAGTAACCACCACGCGGGTCGACGTATCTCGTCCAGCGGATTGCCATGAGGGAGACGGTGCGTGTCGCATGATGCCGTCTCCGGCCTTTCTCGCTCAGAGGCACGCACGACATGACGGATCGAAGGCTTACGCTGGTGTCCGGTGACGATGCATCATGGCTTTCGCCGGAGCTGCTGTCGCGCATGGCGACGGCGGCAGAGACGGTCGTCGACTGCATGCGCGAGCTTCATGAAAGCGGGAGCAACCTCGTGATGGAGGTGCTGCGCGGAAGCGACGGGTTCGTCGAGTGGGAGCATTATCCGCCCGACGATGTGCGCGACCCTTGCTCCCATGCGCAATTCTTTCTCCACGCGCATGCTCCCGACGAGCGGGACCGTCATGACTATGCTCATTTCCACACGTTCATGGGGACGGACGAGATACCGGGCGTGCTACCGCCGAAGCTCGCGAGGGCTCCGGACAATGGCGCCGCGATCACGCATCTCGTCGCGATCTCGATGACGGCGACAGGCCTGCCCGAGCGGCTGTTCACCACCAACCGCTGGGTGACTGCGGAGACGTGGTATCGCGCTCCTGATGCGATCGCGATGCTCGACCGTTTCGTGATCGGTGGCGAACGGCCCGTCGACCGCTGGATCACCGCCATGCTGGTTCTGTTCAGACCGCAGATCGAGTTGCTCCTCCATCAACGTGACGCTGCGGTCGATCGCTGGCGTGCGACGCATCCGGACTGCGATGCCTACGAGGACCGGCGCCTGGAAGTAACCTCCTCGCTGGATATTTCGCTCGAAGCTCAGATCGCATGGCTCGACGCCCGATTGGAGAGCGGCGGGGAAGGCCACGCGTAACCTTTCCGCGCCCTGCGACGAACATCTGAATGATCGGGCTACTGCCCCGACCGGTTTGCCATGAAGCCATCGGCAAGTCGCCCCGAACCTGGCGGAGATCATGTTACCGGCCTTGCTGATCCCTGGATGTGCGCCGCGCCTTGGCGTGCCCGTGATTCCGTTCGCAGCGCGCGGGATTCGACCGTTTCGAGCTCCGTCGGATGTCGCCGATGGCTGATCCGAGCAGCCGCTCTCCGCAGCTCAGGCTCGTCGGCAGCGGTTGTGAGGCTGCACCCGAGGCGTCCCGGGCCACAATCCCCGATACCGAATGGGCGATCCTGATGGCCCATGCCCAGGACGGCGACAGGGCGGCGTATCAGCGTCTGCTTCGGGAGATCACACCCTATCTGCGTTCGTTGGCGGCACGCCGCCACCGCGATCCCGGCGATATCGAGGACGCGGTGCAGGACGTGCTGCTGACGGTCCATGCCATTCGGCATACCTTCGATCCGACCAGGCCGTTCGGCCCGTGGCTCGTGACGATCGCGAAGCGGCGGTTCATCGACCGGCTGCGAAGCCAGGGGCGTCGACGTCGTCGGGAGTTGCCGCTGGCGGCTGAGCACGAGGCTGTGGCCGCCCTCCAAGTGAGATTTGACGAGGGATCGGACAGGCGCGAACTGAAAAAGGCGATCGACGAACTCCCACCGATGCAACGCCAGGCAGTCCACCTTCTCAGGCTCAGGGAGATGTCGTTGAAGGAAGCTTCGCAGGCGAGCGGCATGTCGATCGCCTCTCTGAAGGTCAACGTGCATCGCGCAGTGAAGAATCTGCGCAGAATGTTGGGCGACCGGAGCGAGACATGATTGCGACACCAGATCTCATCGACTCCCTCGCCGCGAACATGAAGCCGGTACGGCGCCTGCGCCCGCCGCTGGTGCGCGCGGCCTGCTGGCTGCTGCTCGCGGCCTTGGTCGTCGCGCTGCTTGCGGTCAGCCAAGGGATGCGTTCGGACCTCATGCCGCGGCTGTGCGATCCGGCATTTGCCGTGGGCATGGCCGGGGCGGTCATGACCGGCGTGCTGGCGGCGGTCGCGGCCTTTCTCGTCAGCCTGCCGGACCGTTCGCGATCGTGGCTGCTGCTTCCTGCGCCGGCCGCGGTGATCTGGCTGTCCAACATCGGCTACCAGTGCCTCATGCCGTGGATCTCGATGGGACCAGACGGGGTCAGTGTTGGCGAAGCGACTCGTTGCCTGGCGACGCTGGTGCTGACGAGTCTGCCGCTGTCCCTCGCGATGCTGGTGATGCTGCGCTACGCGGCGCCGCTGCGCCCGACAGCGGTCACCCTGATGGGCAGCCTGTCGGTCGCAGCGATCACTGCAACGGCGCTCTCGCTGTTTCATGCAGGCGATGCGACGGCGATGATCATCATGTTCAACTTCGGAGCGGCGGCCATGTTCTTGGGCCTCGGCGGCCTGTTCGGCCGCCGCATGTTCGAGTGGATCGCGCCGCGCGCCGATATCAGCTAGGCGGGAAGGGGGCGCTTCCGCGATCGGCGGCTACCGTCCCTTGAACGCCGGCTTGCGCTTCTCCATGAAGGCGCGGCGGCCTTCGCGAAAATCCTCTGAATCCATGCAGGCGTCGCCGATGCGCTTGATCGCGGCCATGTCGCGGCGGCTTTCGTCCTTCAGCACTTCCGCGATCGTGATCTTGGCGGCCTGGACGGCGAGTGGGGCGTTGCCGGCGATGGTGCGGGCGATGTCGAGCGTCGCCGGCATCAGCCCGTCAATGCCCATCATCCGGTCGATGAGGCCGATCCGCAGCGCCTCGGTGGCGTCGATCCGCTGGCCGGTATAGAGCAGCAGCCGCGCCTGCGAGGGGCCGACCAGTGACACCAGGTTGCGCAAGCCGTCATAGCCATAGGCGATGCCGAGCCTGGCGGCGGGAATGCCGAACTGGCTGTCGCTCGCCGCGAAGCGCATGTCGGCCAGCATTGCAATCTGCAGCCCGCCGCCGAGGCAGAAGCCGCGGATGCAGGCGATGGTCGGCTTGGGGAAGTCGGCGAGCAGCGCCCGCTGGGCGGCGCTCCGCTGAGCATAGGCTTCCGAGGCCTCGGCATTGTGGCGGCTCTGCTCGAACTGGCTGATGTCCGCGCCCGACACGAACGCCTTGTCGCCGGCTCCGGTCAGCACCACGACTCGGACGGCGGCGTCGTCACGCAGCGCGACCAGGGCCTGGCCGAGGCCCTCCCACATCTGCAGCGACATGGCGTTGCGCTTCTCGGGATTGTTGAACGTGACGATCCCGACCCCGTCGTCGACGGTCAGGAGGATCTTGCCCTCGGCGAAGGCCACGGGCGACTTCGAGATGGTTGGCATGCGTATCCAGGGAAGCGCGGGGACAGCGCCATCGTTCACCGCGGCCGATGCGGCGTCAACGTCAGATCATGGTTGAGAGACGCGCCCGGCGAAACGCCGGCATGCCGCCACTTCCTATGACGGCAGAGAAGGCAGAGGAGGGTCACGGAGCCTCAGACCGCGCAGCCAACGCTGGGCGGACCAGAAAGGCCGAAGACCGGCCGTGTCGGTCGATCGGCGCGTTTGCCAAAGCCGTGAACTCGCCCGAGCTGGCAGAACGCCTTGGCGCCCCCAAGTTGCGCCCTCGAGCGATGATGGCCCATACCCATCAAGCGGAGACCTGTCAGATGGCCCCGCTCATTCTTCGTTCGCGGCGATCGACTCCATCAGGGACACCAGCTGACGTTGCACCGTCTGGTCCTTGATCTTGCTGTAGGCACGCAGCAACCGCAGGCTGAACGCCGAGTCCAGGAACAGCAGGCTCTCGACTTCGCGGGCCTTGTTGTCGCCGTCGTAGAAGAACGTGACGGGCACGTCGAGCGCGGTGGCGATCTGCTGCAGACGCGCAGCGCCGACACGGTTGACACCCTTCTCGTACTTCTGGACCTGCTGGAAGCTCACGCCGAGCTTCTCGCCGAGCTCAGCCTGCGAGATCTTCTGCTCTACACGCCGGAGGCGAATGCGCTTGCCAAGCTCGATATCGGGCTTGCCGGCACTGCGCTGCTTCATTTTCTTAGCCGCTGACTTGTTCATACTGATTTTACCGTCCTTCCATCGGAAATCCCCCGAATAAATGGGTCAGGGGTTCACCCATATATACTGTTTTAAGTTGCTGTGGATGAATGAATTCGTCTTTAAACCACGGGTATTTGCCAGGGTTAAAAGCCTCCACCAGCCAGTCGATCATGTGACGCACCCTAGGGATGCGTCCTGTGGTGGCATGGTATGACAGCCAGATGTCGTACGACCACTTCAGATCAACTTCGAGGGGTATGATCTTCCCGCCCAGCGCACTCGCATAGGTTGGGAACACCCCGATGCCGGCACCGTGGGCGACGGCCCAGTAATTGGCGCTGGAGACATTGGTGGTCATCGCGATCAGGTCCCGCTGCTCATAGCCGGGGAAGATGGTCGCGAAAGCTGTATTCGCTGCCGCTTCATCCGCTACTTGCAAAACCAAGCGATGTTTGACCAGCTCGTCAATCGTCTTTGGGATGCCATACGCTTCGAGATATTTCTCGCTGGCGAAGCACATCAGATGCATGCGGCCGAGCCGGACCAGCTTGACGTCGAGCGCCGCCGGCCGCGACAAATGGATGGCGACGTCGGCCTCGTGACGCGACACGTCGGCCGAGCGCATCGCGCAGTACAGGTCGACATTCACGTTCGGAAAGCTCTGCTGAAACTCGACCAGCCGTGGCGCGAGCCAGAAGGTGCCGAGTCCCTCGGTCACCGCGACGCGGACCTCGCCGGATGCGGCGCTGGCAAGACCGTCGCCGGCGCGCAGCAGCTCGAATGACGCGGCCTCCATGCGCTCGACTGCCGAGACCACCAGCGCGCCCTCGTCGGTGAGGCGGGCGCCGTGAACGTCACGCGTGAACAGGGTCGCGCCGATCTGCCGTTCGAAATCGTCGATGCGCCGCCTCACCGCATTGATCGACAGCGTGAGCCGCTCGGCGGCCGAGCGGAAGCTGCCGGCTCTGACGACTTCGAGGAAGATGCGCGCTGCATCCCAGTCGGTGAGATTGGCCAGCGCCGATTTGCTGGCGGCTGGCTTCGGGGGGACCGGACGATTCGGGGCCGGGCGCTGGGAGGGCTTCACCGGCGCCGCGCCGGAAGCCGCTGCGCCGTCATCGCCTGCATTGCGGATCGCCGCGCCGGCAGGCGCGTCGTCTTGGACGGCCGGAGCCAGAGTCGCATCGGAGGCTGCCACCTCCTGGCGTTCCTTCTGAGGAACGCCCCGTTCCGCCGCAACGCGCATACAAGCTCTCTCCGCCTGCTAGAGTGCTACCGATAAACTACGGAAACTACAGGACATGGCGCAGTTCGTGCCATGGGTCACTTCGACAAGTCGCTTCGAAAAGTCGCTTCGACATGTTGCTTCGACGAGGCGGCTCGATGAATCGGTTCGAATGGGTTGGTTGAGACATTGACGCTCGAGATGAGTCTTTCGGCTTCGATCCTCTGCAGCATGGCCTTACCGCCTGCGGTCGCGCAGGGGTACACACAATGTATGCCAGAGACACGCTTAGCGCGAATCGAGTCGAACATCGACGGTTTTTGTCGGAACCGCACTGAAATGGTATTCGAAGATGGCCAGCCGTCATGCTATCTTGATGAACGGATGGTGGCGCTGACTCATCGAATCCTAGATTTCGATCAAGCGTCGTCGCGCGATTACGTGCGAGACGTTGGCGAGCCGACCACAGCTCTGGACGCGGGGGGCGATACCGAGCTGGCGGGGACGGGCGCAGGGGAGCAACAGATGACGTATTGGAAAGCCATCCGTGAGCCGGGATCTGCTCGGCTCCATCTCGTCGCACGCTAGAACGGAACGACGCCCGTGGCCAACTCGGACGAACAGATGTTTGCAGTGCTCGCATCGCTTGAGCAATGCCGCGCGGCCTTGGTCGCGACGGGCAATCGCGAATCCGCGCATTTGATCTCGGTCGCCATCCTCGACCTGCGCATGAAGCTGAACCGTTTGAGCGAGGACGATCTGAAGTCGCTCTGCGATGAGATGGTTCAGTCTGACAATCCGGACAAGCTGCGAGATCCGAAACTGCAGCCGGGCCAGCGTCGTCAGCCGCTCCTGCGAGTCGTTAAGTAGCATAGTTCGTTATGTGCACAAAGGTGCATTTAGCGCATTCGTGATATGCCGTGACAGCAATGTGAGACGGGGAGCAACGTCAGAGGCCCCGACCTCCAAATCGGCGGCCGCGGGCGCAGAGCGGGCGCCGTCTGGCGTCCTCGTTGCCGGATCCCGCGATCCCTGGCAGATGGCACCGAAGCTCCGCTTCGTGACACATCAACCCGCGCCATGCCGCCGTAACTTCGGCGCTTCTGTTGCGTAATCCTCCCATCGGCGGCATGAAGCAGCATGCCCGGGCGTCAGGATGCGCCCAGGGGGACGTCATGAGGACGTAGCGCGGGACTCGCATGATTCAGAACGTATCGATTCCGGCGGCGTTCATCGCCGGCCTGGTGAGCTTCCTGTCGCCATGCGTCCTGCCGCTGGTTCCGCCCTATCTGGTCTATCTCACCGGCGCCACGATCGAGCACATCGAGAGCGAGGAGCCGCCGGCGGCCTCGCGACGCGCGGTGATGATCTCCGCGGCCTTGTTCGTGCTCGGCTTCTCCACCGTGTTCGTGATGCTCGGCGCCAGCGCCTCGCTGATCGGCGGCCTCATCCGCGCCTGGTCGGAGCAGCTGTCGATCCTCGCCGGCATCGTCATCATCGTGATGGGCCTGCACTTCCTCGGCCTGACTCGGATTGCGTTCCTGATGCGCGAGGGGCGGCTGCCGATTCCGAAGCCGGTCGGGCTGTGGGGCGCCTATGTCATGGGCCTTGCCTTCGCCTTCGGCTGGACGCCGTGCATCGGCCCGATCCTGGCGGCGATCCTGTCGATCGCCGCTGCCGAATCCACGGTCGCGAAGGGAGCCGGGCTGCTGGCGATCTACTCCGCCGGGCTCGGCATCCCGTTCCTGGTCGCGGCCTTCATGATCGAGCAGTTCTCGGCGCTCTTCATGCGGATGCGCGGCCACCTCGTCAATGTCGAGCGGGCGATGGGCGTGCTGATGATCGTGACCGGCATCGGCTTCCTCACCGGCGCCGTCTCGACCTTCAGCATCTGGCTGCTCGAGACCTTCCCGGCGCTGCAGAAGTTCGGCTGAGCAGAGCGATCAGTCCTCGAGCTTGCAGGTGATGGTGTAGACGACGCCGGGCGGCAGGAAGTCGACCGTGGCCTCGCCGCCGAGCTGGTCGCGCGCTGACCGCTCGATCAGGCGCGAGCCGAAGCCGCGCTGGATCGGGGCCGACACCACCGGTCCGCCGGTCTCCTGCCAGACCAGCCGCAGCCGCGCCGGCAGCTTCTTGACCGCATCCGCCGGCGTGTACTCCCAGGACAGGTCGACCGTGCCGGTGTCGTTGGACAGCGCGCCATACTTGGCCGCGTTGGTCGCGATCTCATGCACGATCATCGACAGCACCACCGCGAGCCGCGGCGACAGCGGGACCTTCGGGCCGGCGATCCGGATGCGCTCGGGGTTGTTCAGCCGGTAGGGCTTGAGCACGCGGCCGATCACGTCCTCCAACTCCGAGCCCTGCCACTTCTCCTTGCTGAGCAGATTGTGCGCCTCGGCGAGCGCGCCCAGCCGGCCCTCGAACTTCTCGCGCTCGGACCGGCTGGCGCTGCGGAAGGTCTGCACCGCGATCGCCTGCAGGATGGCCAGCGTGTTCTTGACGCGATGGTTGAGCTCCTCGATCAGGAGATCGTGCAGCATCTCGGCGCGCGCGATCGTCGTGGCCATCCGCACCGCGAAGGCCAGCCCGATCGCCAGCATGATGCCGCCGATCAGGCTGGTGATGGCGAGGTTGCGCCACAACGGCGCGACCAGCGAGGTCTCGCTGATGCCGGCGCCGATGATCCAGCCGGTCAGGTTTGAATGCGTGAAGCTCGACAGCAGCGGCTGTCCTTCGAGCGACAGGCTCGACAGGGTCGTCTCGTGCTCGCTCATCATGCGATCATAGACGGTGGGCGAGGCCTGCTTGCCGAAGGTCTCGGCCGCGTTGGGGACCCGCGCGAACACCGTTGCCTTGCGGTCGAGCAGCGACAGCGTCCAGTCGGCATTCGGCCGCTGCTTTTCCAGGATGCTCTGGAACATCTCGATCGGCGGGCTGAACGAGATGTCGTAGATGACCTGGCCGTCGCGCAGCACCGGGACCTCGACGGTGATGATCAGGCTCTTCTTCACGACGCCGTAGAACAGGTCCGAATATTGCGGCTTCCGGGTCTCGAACACGCGTTCGGTGATCCCGCGGTTGCTGCGCAGGGGCAGGTGGGCCGTATCGGTGGTCGCCGACGAGAACAGCTGATGACCCGCGCGGTCCGCAACGAGGATGGTGCCGTCCCTGCCGTATTGCTCGAGAAAGCCCATGGCGATCGGGCGGAAGCGCTCGAAGTCGCCGCTGGTCAAGGCGTCGGTGAGCGCGAGCACCTGGACGCCGCCGGTCATGCGCTGCATCTCCGCATCGAGCGTCAGGCGGATGCTGCGCACCGTCTCGAGCACGCGCTGCCGCGCCTCGCTGCGATCCTGCGTGTAGTTGTGAAAGACGATTCCGCCTGCGAACAGGATCAGCGGCAGCGTCGTCCCTGCGACCAACAGAGCAAGCCGGACCGGCAGGGTGAGCTTTGGCACTGATGCCCCTTGGGGTGCGAATCTCGGTCGCTTGGCAGGATGCCGCCACCGGGCGCGGCGGTTGCGGCCATTGTTTGCAGCGGAAGGATATCAGGCTGGACCGGCAGCGTCCGCAATGGCCCCGCGGCAGCCGCCGTTCACATCGGTGTCAGCATAGGAGAGCGGCGTGCCTCCGCCAAGCGCGGCGGAGCGCTGATCCCCGGTTCCCGGCGCGATTTCGTCCGCGCCAGGACCTTACAAATTGCTCTCGGTGATCGCGGCATAGACCATCGAGCGCAGCTCGCGCCGGATCGGGTAGGCGCTCGACGGCAGCACCTGGGTCATGAAGATCGTGATCAGCTCCTCGGCGGGATCGATCCAGAACGCGGTCGAGGCGGCGCCGCCCCAGGCATATTCTCCGGGACTGCCGGCGATCAGCGTCTTGGCCGGATCCATCGTCACCGAGAACCCCAAACCGAAGCCGATGCCGTTATAGGCCGCCTCCGCAAACATCGAGCGCGACAGCGCCGGCAGGTCGACGCCGCCCGGGAGATGGTTCGAGGTCATCAGCTTCAACGTCTTCGGCCCGAGCAGCCGGACGCCGCCGAGCTCGCCGCCATTGATCAGCGCGCGGCAGAAGGTGAGATAGTCGGCCGTCGTTGCGCACAGGCCGCCGCCGCCGGAGATGAAGTCGGGCGGGCTCAGGAACGTGCTGGCGGCGGGATCGTCCTGCAAGGTCAGGCCGCCCTTGCGGTCGGCGGCATGGAACGACATCATGCCCGCCGGATCGGCCGAGTAGCACGCCGCCAGCCGATGCGCCTTGGATGCAGGGACGTGGAAGTCGGTATCGGCCATGCCCAACGGATCGAAGATGCGCTCCTTCAGGAATTGCTCGAACGGCTTGTCGGCGATCTTGCCGACGAGATAGCCGACCACGTCGGTCGAGACCGAGTAGTTCCAGGCCTCGCCGGGCGAGAACTCCAGCGGAATCTTCGCGAGATCATCGATCATCGACTGCAGCGTGCCGGCCTTCTCGACCGCGCCGATCTTGGCGTCACGATAGGCGGCATCGACGTTGGAGCGCTGCTGGAAGCCGTAGGTCAGCCCTGACGTGTGGCGCAGCAGATCGACGATCAGCATCGGCCGCGTCGGCGGCCGGCTGATGAAGGCCGGCGCCGTGCCGGCGACGAACACGCCCAGGTTCTTCCACTCCGGAATGTATTTCGCGACCGGCTCGTCGAGCGCGACCTTGCCTTCCTCCACCAGCATCATGAAGGCGACCGAGGTGATCGGCTTGGTCATCGAATAGATGCGGTAGATCGTCTGGTCCGTGACCGGCACCCTGCGCTCGACATCGGCATAGCCGAGCGAGCTCTGATGCACGATCTTGCCGCGGCGATAGACCATCAGCTGGGTGCCGGGGAAGCGGCCGGCGTCGATATAGCGCTGCTGCAGATGCGCATCGATGCGATCGAGCGCGGCTTTCGACATGCCGACGGTTTCGGGCGAGGCAGGGGTCGGGGCGAGCATCGGGACGTCTCCGCTGTGATCTTGTTTCTGCGGGCGTGCGCAAGGATCATGCGCACGGCCATTTGTGCGGGTGATAGCCGAAAAACGTCCCACTTCCAATGGCAGGCCAGGGATGCGTCGTATACGCTTCGGACCGGGAGGACTGGCCATGACACAATTCAACGAAGCCGAGCTCACGGACGCCGTCGTCGCCAGCTTCGACGGCACGCCGGACGCGCGCACCAAGCTCCTGCTGCAGGAGCTGGTCAAATCGCTGCACGACTATGTGCGCCGGACGAATGTGACTTTCGATGAGTGGGCCGCCGCCATCGACTTCCTCACCCGCACCGGCCAGACCTGCACCGCGAGCCGGCAGGAATTCATCCTGTTGTCCGACGTGCTCGGCGTGTCGATGCTGGTCGATGCCATCAACCATCGCGACAGGGCAGGGGCGACGGAGACCACCGTGCTCGGCCCGTTCTATGTCGGCGAGCACAGGGTGACGCCCCACGGCACCGACATCTCCGCGGACCTGAAGGGCGAGAAGATGTTCGTCCAGGCCCGCGTGACCGATCTCTCCGGCGCGCCGCTGGCGGGCGCGGCGGTCGACGTCTGGCATGCGGATGATGAAGGCTTCTATGACTCCCAGAGACCCGATTACGCCTCGGACGGCCCATCGTCGCGGGCGCGCTTCATCGCCGACGCGGACGGACGCTTCTTCTTTCGCACCATCCTGCCCTGCAGCTATCCGATTCCCACTGACGGCCCGGTGGGGCAGATGATCGTCAGCACCAGGCGGCATCCGATGCGGCCGGCCCATGTGCACTTCCTGGTCGATGCCAAAGGCCATGAGCCGCTGATCACGCATGTATTCATCGGCGGCGACGCCTATCTCGACAGCGACGTGGTATTTGGCGTCAAGGACGAGCTGATCGCCAAGGTCGAACAGCGCACCGGTCCGGTGATGCCGGATGGCAAGCTCGCTGCCGCGCCCTGGCATCTGATGACCTATGAATTCCGCATGAAGCCGGGGGCCGGCGTCGCGCCCAAGCCGATGCTCGCCAAGACGGCCGAGGAAGCAGCGGAGTAGGTACAGATCGGTCCGCCCACTTCTTGTGCAACGCACAGGAAGTGGGCGAATCGCAAATTTTGCGTGCGGCCGCAGGCCTGCGAATGTCGCGGCCGATTTCGCCAGCCTATTGATTGCTATACGCTTTCTTGCTGTCCGGCGCTTGGCACGAAGCTTGAATAATGAGCTTCGACGCCATCGATGCCGTCTGCGCAAACCCCCATCCGACCTCTGACGCTGCCCCTCCGAGGCACCTCCTCGGCACGCGCCCCTGTGCGCGACGGCGCGGTGTCTTGCGGACGGGCCCTTATCCACCGAGCGCTTTTCAGACAAGGACGACTGCACTCATGACGAAGACCGCCCATCCTGCTCGCTCCTCCGGCCTCAGCCGCCGTCAGATCCTGAAGGCCGGTGCCGGGACCGCGGCGCTGCTCGCGGCCGCGAAGCTGAACCTGCCGGGCGGCGCCTTCGCGCAAGGCGCCGGGCCGGAAGTCACCAGCGCCAAGCTCGGCTTCATCGCGCTCAGCGATGCCGGCCCGCTGTTCGTCGCCAAGGACAAGGGCATCTTCGCCAAATATGGCATGCCCGACGTCGACGTGCAGAAGCAGGCCTCGTGGGGCACCACGCGCGACAACCTCGTGCTGGGCTCCGAGGGCAACGGCATTGACGGCGCGCATATCCTGACGCCGATGCCGTATCTGATCTCCTCCGGCAAGGTGACGCAGAACAACCAGCCGACGCCGATGTACATCCTGGCGCGGCTCAATCTCGATGCGCAGTGCATCTCGGTCGCCAAGGAATATGCCGACCTCAAGCTCGGCCTCGACACTGCGCCGTTCAAGGCCGCGCTCGAGAAGAAGAAGGCCTCGGGCAAGGCCGTGAAGGCCGCGATGACCTTCCCCGGTGGCACCCACGATCTGTGGATCCGCTACTGGCTCGCCGCCGGCGGCATCGATCCGGACAAGGACATCGAGACCATCGTGGTGCCGCCGCCGCAGATGGTGGCGAACATGAAGGTCGGCACCATGGACTGCTTCTGCGTCGGCGAGCCCTGGAATGCGCAGCTCGTCAACCAGGGCATCGGCTACACCGCCGTGACCACTGGTGAGATCTGGAACAAGCATCCCGAAAAGTCCTTCGCGATGCGCGCCGCCTTCGTCGACAAATATCCCAAGGCCGCGAAGGCGCTCACCATGGCGGTGATGGAGGCGCAGCAGTGGTGCGACAAGATGGAGAACAAGCAGGAGCTTGCGACCATCATGGCCAAACGGCAGTGGATGAACTGCCCGGTCGACGACGTCGCCGGACGCACCGCCGGCAAGTTCGACTACGGCACCGGCAAGGTGGTCGAGAACTCGCCGCACATCATGAAGTACTGGCGCGATTTCGCCTCCTATCCGTTCCAGAGCCACGACCTCTGGTTCATCACCGAGGACATCCGGTGGGGCAAGTACGAGGCCGGCTTCGACGCCAAGTCGCTGATCGCCAAGGTCAACCGCGAGGATATCTGGCGCGAGGCGGCCAAGGAGCTGAACGTTCCGGCCGCGGAGATCCCGACCTCCAAGTCGCGCGGCAAGGAGACGTTCTTCGACGGCAAGGTGTTCGACCCCGAAGATCCCGCCGCCTATCTGAAGTCGCTGTCGATTAAGCGCATCGACGCCTGATCAGGACCTTAGCCCGCGCGCGGCAAACGCGCGCGGCTCCTCTCATTGCACGGAGAAAGACTTCCGATGTCCATGCCAGCGTTGACCAATGACAGCGTGCCCAAGGTTGTCCCGACTGCATCAGCATCCGCCACGGCGTCGGTGGTGACGATGACCCCGAAGCAGCCGCCGAAGGCCGAGCGTTATGTGAAGATGGCCCGCGAGGCCGCGGTGCGCGTGGTGCCGCCGCTGATCGTGCTGGCGCTGTTCCTGATCGTCTGGGAGCTGTTGTGCCGCCGCGCCGGCTCGGCGCTGCCGCCGCCGTCGCGCGTGTTTTCGGACACGCGTGAGCTGATCTTCGATCCGTTCTTCGATCATGGCGGCATCGACAAGGGCCTGTTCTGGCACCTCGAGGCGAGTCTCCGCCGCGTCGCGATCGGTTATGCGATCGCCGCCGTCGTCGGCGTCGCCTTGGGCACCCTGATCGGCCAGTCGGTCTGGGCGATGCGCGGGCTCGATCCGATCTTCCAGGTGCTGCGCACGATCCCGCCGCTCGCCTGGCTGCCGCTGTCGCTCGCCGCGTTCCGCGACGGCCAGCCCTCGGCGATCTTCGTCATCTTCATCACCTCGGTGTGGCCGATCATCATCAACACCGCGGTCGGCATCCGCAACATCCCACAGGACTACCGCAACGTTGCCGCGGTGGTGCAGCTCAATCCGCTGGAGTTCTTCGCCAAGATCATGATCCCGGCGGCGGCGCCCTACATCTTCACCGGCCTGCGCATCGGCATCGGCCTGTCCTGGCTCGCCATCGTCGCGGCGGAGATGCTGATCGGCGGCGTCGGCATCGGCTTCTTCATCTGGGATGCGTGGAATTCCTCGCATATCAGCGAGATCATCCTGGCGCTGTTCTATGTCGGCATCATCGGCTTCGTGCTCGACCGCCTGATCGCGGTCGTCGGCAAGGTCGTCACCCGCGGCACCGCGACGAACTGAGAGGGACAGCACCATGGCCTATCTGAAGCTCGACCACGTCGACAAGGTCTTCACCCGCGGCGCAGCGACGACCGAGGTCCTGAAGGACATCAACCTGACGATCGAGAAGGGCGAATACGTCTCGATCATTGGCCATTCCGGCTGTGGCAAGTCGACGATGCTCAATATCGTCGCCGGCCTCACCACCGCGACCACCGGCGGCGTGCTGCTGGAGGAGCGCGAGGTGAACTCGCCGGGACCGGACCGCGCCGTCGTGTTCCAGAACCACAGCCTGCTGCCCTGGCTCACGGTCTATGAGAACGTGCGGCTCGGCGTCGACAAAGTCTTCGCCAAGACCAAGACCCGCGCCGAGCGCGACGCCTGGACCATGCACAATCTCAACCTCGTGCAGATGGCCCACGCCAAGGACAAGCGTCCGAACGAGATCTCCGGCGGCATGAAGCAGCGCGTCGGCATTGCGCGCGCGCTCGCCATGGAGCCGAAGGTGCTCTTGCTCGACGAGCCGTTCGGCGCGCTCGACGCGCTGACGCGGGCGCATCTGCAGGACTCGGTGATGGCACTGCATCAGAAGCTCGGCAACACGATCCTGATGATCACTCACGACGTCGACGAGGCCGTGCTGCTGTCGGATCGCATCGTGATGATGACCAACGGCCCGAGCGCGCATATCGGCGAGGTGCTGGAGGTGGCGCTGCCGCGTCCGCGCAAGCGGCTCGAGCTCGCGACCAATCCGACCTACGTGAAGTGCCGTCAGCGCGTGCTCGAATTCCTTTACGAGCGGCATCGCTTCGTCGAGGCGGCGTGACGATCGAAGGCGGAGGGCGGATCGAACCGCTCTCCGCCCCCGGCGACTAACGGGTTCTCGTTTCATCATAAGGATTTCCCATGACGCCGTCTCAGATCGCATTGGTTCAGGAGAGTTTTGCCAAGGTCGCGCCGATCTCCGATCACGCCGCGACGATCTTCTACGGCCGCCTGTTCGAAATTGCGCCGCAGGTGCGCGCGATGTTTCCCGACGATCTCACCGAACAGCGCAAGAAGCTGATGGCTACCCTGGCTGTCGTCGTGAACGGACTTTCGAACCTGCCTGCGATCCTGCCGGCGGCGAGCGCGCTGGCCAAGCGTCACGTGAATTACAACGCCAAACCCGAGCACTATCCCGTGGTCGGCGCGGCGCTGCTGTGGACTCTCGAGAAGGGGCTGGGTGAAGCCTGGACGCCCGAGGTCGCTGACGCCTGGACGGCGGCCTATGGCACGCTATCGAGCTTCATGATCGCGGAAGCCTATGGCAATGCACAGGCAGCGGAGTAGGTCATTTGAGTGAGCCGCTCGTCATCGTCGGCAACGGCATGGCCGCCGCGAAGCTGGTCGAGGAGCTGTCGCACACGGCGCTCGGCCGCTACGCGATTGCCGTGATCGGCGAGGAGCCGCGACTCGCCTATAACCGCGTGCTGCTGTCGTCGGTGCTGGCCGGCGAGGCGGCCTCGCACGAGATCGAGCTGAAGCCCGCCGCCTGGTGGCGCGAGCGCGGCGTGACCTTGAAGTACGGCGCGCGCGTTACCGGCATCGATGTCGGCCGCCGCGAGCTGCAGATCGAGAACGATGAGAACGTGGCGTTCTCGCGTCTGGTGCTCGCCACCGGCTCACTGCCGCTGCGCCTGCCGGTGCCCGGCGCCGATCTCCCGGGCGTCCACACCTTCCGCGATAGCCGTGATACCGACGTGCTGCTGAGCCTCGCCGCGAAGAAGGCGCGCGTGGTGGTCGTTGGTGGCGGACTGCTCGGGCTGGAGGCCGCCTATGGTCTCGCGCGCGCCGGAGCCACCGTGACGCTGCTGCACCTGATGGATCGCTTGATGGAGCGTCAGCTCGATGCGCCGGCGGCCGCGCTCTTGAAGGTGTTGGTCGAGCGCAAGGGCATCGAGGTACTTCTTCAGGCCAGTACGGCGGCGATCCATGGCGAGGCGCGTGTCGAAAGCGTCGAGCTCGCCGATGGACGGCGCATCGCCGCCGACGCCGTGATCTTTGCCGCCGGCATCAAGCCCAATGTCGCGCTCGCGAAGCAGGCGGGGCTTGCCGTCAATCGCGGCATCGTCGTCGACGACGCGATGCAGACCTCGGCGCCCGGCATCTTCGCGCTCGGTGAATGCGCCGAGCATCGCGGCACCTGCTACGGGCTGGTGGAGCCCGCCTATGAGCAGGCGAAGGTGCTGGCGCGGCATCTGGCCGGCCGCAAGTCCAGTTATGGCGGAAGTGTCGTCTCGACCAATCTGAAGGTCTCCGGCGTCGCGGTGTTTTCCGCCGGTGACTTCATCGGTGCGGAAGGCAGCGAGGCGATCGTCCTCAACGATGCCAGACGTGGCATCTACAAGAAGCTGGTGATCGCTGCTGGCCGTCTCACCGGCGCCGTGCTGATCGGCGACACCCAGGATGCGCTCTGGTATCGCGACCTGATCCGCAGGAATGAACCGATCGTATCGATCCGGACCGAGATGATGTTCGGCCGCGTGGGGACGCGGGCGGCGTGAGAGGGGGCCTCGCACGATGACGAGTGTTGATCCGAAATTGCGTACGGTGCGAACCGCCTGTCCTTACTGTGGCGTCGGCTGCGGCGTGCTCGCCACGCCTGACGGCAGCGGCGGCGCGGCCATCTCGGGCGATCCCGTGCACCCCGCCAATCTCGGCCGGCTCTGCTCGAAGGGCTCGGCGCTCGGCGAGACGCTCGGGCTCGACAATCGGCTGCTGTATCCGATGATCCGCTGCAAGCATGGCATGGAGCGGGTGGCCTGGAGCGATGCACTGGATCACGTCGCAAGCCGGCTGAAGCACATTGTCGCCCGCGACGGCGAGGACGCGGTCGCGTTCTATCTCTCCGGCCAGATGCTGACCGAGGATTATTACGTCGCCAACAAGCTGATGAAGGGTTTTCTCGGCTCGGCCAATGTCGACACCAATTCGCGGCTGTGCATGGCGTCCTCGGTCGCCGGCCATCGCCGCGCCTTCGGCGCCGACACCGTGCCGGGCACCTATGAGGATCTCGACCAGGCCGATCTGCTGGTGTTCGTCGGCAGCAATGCCGCCTGGTGCCACCCGGTGCTGTACCAGCGCATGCTGGCGAACAAGCAGGCCCGCGGCGCGAAGTTCGTGGTCATCGATCCCCGCCGCACCGACACGTCGAGCGAGGCGGACCTGTTTCTCGGCCTGAAGCCCGGCACTGATGCCGCGCTATTCTCCGGCCTGCTGGTGCATCTCGCCGACGCCGGCGCGCTCGATCGCGACTACATTGCGCGCCACACCCTGGGCTTCGACGACACGCTCGCGCGCGCCCGCAATCTCGCCGGCAGCGCCGCTGCGACCGCGCTCGCCACCGGCCTGTCGGAAGCCGATGTCGCCGCCTTCTTCAAGCTGTTCCGCGACACGCCCAAGGTGGTCACGCTGTATTCCCAAGGTGTCAACCAGTCGGCGCAGGGCACCGACAAGGTCAACGCGATCCTCAACTGTCATCTCGCCACGGCGCGCATCGGCAAGCCGGGCACGGGGCCGTTCTCGCTGACCGGCCAGCCCAATGCGATGGGCGGCCGCGAGGTCGGCGGGCTCGCCAACCAGCTTGCGGCTCACATGAACTTCACGCCGCCGGATATCGACCGCGTCCGCCGCTTCTGGAAGGCCTCCGACATCGCCACTCACGAGGGGCTCAAGGCGGTGCAGATGTTCGAGGCGATCGCGCGCGGCCAGATCAAGGCCTTGTGGGTGATCGGCACCAACCCCGCGGTGTCGCTGCCCGACGCCGATCTGGTGCGTGCGGCGCTGAAGAAGCTCGAGCTGTTCGTCGTCTCCGAGAACGTTCGCTCCAACGACACCGTCGACGTTGGCGCGCATGTGCTGTTGCCGGCGCAGGCCTGGGGCGAGAAGTCGGGCACCGTCACCAATTCCGAGCGGCGCATCTCACGACAGCGCGCCTTCCTGCCGCCGGCCGGCGAAGCCAAGCCGGACTGGTGGATGCTGAGCGAGGTCGGCAAGCGGCTCGGTCACGCCGCCGCGTTCAGCTACACCTCCGCCGCGGATGTGTTCCGCGAGCACGCCGCGCTGTCGGCGTTCGAGAACGACGACAGCCGCGATTTCGACATCGGTGGTCTGGCGACGCTGTCGGATGAGGAATACGAGTCGATGGCGCCGGTGCAATGGCCGGTGCGCGCCGGCAAGCCGCCGTCGCCGCGCTTCTTCGCCGACGGCGCCTTCTACGCCCACGACCGCAAGGCGCGCTTCGTCGCGCCGGAGGTGCCGGCGCTGCGGAGCGAGACCACGGCTGCGCGGCCCTTGCGGCTGAACACCGGGCGCATCCGCGACCAGTGGCACACGATGACCCGCACCGGCCTCAGCCCGCGTCTCGGATCGCATCTGCCGGAGCCGTTCGTCGAGGTGCATCCGGACGACGCGCTGCGTTACGGCCTGATGCCGGACGGTTTCGCCAAGGTGACGACCGAGCACGGCCAGTGCATTCTGAAAGTGGTCGTCAGCGAGCGCCAGCAGCGCAGCATGCTGTTCGCGCCGATCCACTGGAACGCGAGCAACTCCTCGCACGGCCGCGTCGGCGCGCTGGTCGCCGCGCATACCGACCCGTTCTCCGGCCAGCCCGAGGCCAAGGCGACGCCGGCCGCGATCTCACCTTACGAGTACGTCTTCCGCGGCTTCATCCTGTCGCGCACCGAGCTGTCGCTGCCGTCCAACCTGTGGTGGGTGCGTGCGACGGTGCAAGGCGGCTTCGGTTATCTGTTCGCCGACAATGGCGACCTCATGCGGTGGCCGGCCTGGCTGAAGGCGCGCGCCACCGATGATGTCGCCGACTACATGGATGTCGGCGGCGGCGTCTATCGCGCGGCATCCTTCGACGGCGACCGCATCGAGACCTGTCTGTTCGTCGGCCCCGGCCATGACGCCGGCGATTGGAACGTCGTGAAGACGATGTTCGCGGCCGACCGCCTCGATGACGAGCAGCGCCGCATGCTGCTGTCAGGCCGCGCGCCGGAGGGCGCCAGTGGCGGCCCGATCGTCTGCGCCTGCTTCGGCGTCGGCCGCGACACCATCTGCGAGGCCATCGCCGCCGGCGCCCGCACGCCCGCCGCCATCGGCGCGCGGATCAAGGCCGGCACCAATTGCGGCTCCTGCATCCCCGAGATGAAGCGGCTGATCGCGCAGGTGCCGGCGCAGGCGGCTGATGCAGTGAAAGTGGCGAGCTAGTGCCACCACGACCGTCATTCCGGGGCGACGCGCCAGCGTCGAACCCGGAATCTCGAGATTGGTTTGCACTGATTCATGTCCACCGCATCGAGATTCCGGGTTCGAGGCCTGCGGCCTCGCCCCGGAATGACGGGCGTGAGGAGGGCGCGCGCAGCGCAAGAGTGACGGGGCCTGGGCAATCGACGCCATCCCCGCCGTCCTCTATGCTCGCCGCCATGAAGCACAAGACATTCGGAACCGGCGGTGCCGGCGTCTCGGTGATCGGGCAGGGCACCTGGTATCTCGACCACGCCGACCGCAGGCGCGCCATCACCACGTTGCAGCACGGGCTCGACCGTGGCATGACGCATATCGACACCGCGGAGATGTATGGCGACGCCGAGCTCGTCATTGCCGAGGCGATCGCGGGCCGGCGCGATGAGGTGTTCCTGGTCTCAAAAGTGCTGCCGAGCAACGCTTCCCGCAAGGGCACCATCACCGCCTGCGAGCGCTCGCTGAAGCGGCTGAAGACGGATCGCCTCGATTGCTATTTGCTGCATTGGCCCGGCTCCTATCCGCTCGAGGACACCGCCGCCGCATTCGAGGAGCTGAAAGCCGCCGGCAAGATCGCCTCTTGGGGTGTCAGCAATTTCGACGTCGACGATCTCGACGAGCTGCTGGATGTCGCAGGCCCCGGCAAGATCGCCTGCAACCAGGTGCTCTACCATCTGCAGGAGCGCGCCATCGAGCACGCAGTCATCCCGTGGTGCGGCCAGC
Source organism: Bradyrhizobium sp. ORS 375 (assembly GCF_000239775.1). Classification (GTDB taxonomy): domain Bacteria; phylum Pseudomonadota; class Alphaproteobacteria; order Rhizobiales; family Xanthobacteraceae; genus Bradyrhizobium. Next base: position 3,866 of record NZ_CAFI01000105.1, on the reverse strand, counting down.
ATGGCGTCGCCGTGGTCGCGTATTCGCCGTTCGGTCACGATGATTTCCCCGAGCCGCGCAGTCCCGGCGGCGAGGTATTACGGCGCATTGCAGAGCAGCATAACGCCACGCCACGCCAGATCGCGCTCGCCTTCCTGACGCGCGCCGCGTCGCTGCTCGCGATTCCCAAGGCTTCCCGGCCGGAGCATGCGGAGGAGAACGCCGCCGCCGGCGACATCGAGCTGACCGCCGCCGACATCGCCGCGATCGACCGCGCCTTCCCGCGCGGGCCGAAGCCGCGGGGCCTGCCGATGCTGTAGTGCAGCATCACGGACAATTACGGATGTTTGCTACTCCGGCGCGTGGCCAGCGCATAGATGCTGCCCGCTTTCAACGGGTTGTCGCGGCGGCGTGATTGGCGTTTTGTCGCCTCTCACCGAATCGTTCTGCTTCAACCTTTCGAGTTCGACCGTGACCCCGCCCCCGAGTGCGGCAGCCGCCGCGCGGCTCGACGACATGCCGACCTCCCTGCAGGAGAAGCCGAAGGATGCGCACAAGCGCGCCCCCGCGCGCGCCGACCGGCCGTTCCGCGGCATCGCGCTGATCCTGCTGTCGACCGTGTTCCTCGGCACCTCGGACGTCACCGCGAAATATCTCTCCAAGACGCTGCCCTCGATCGAGATCACCTGGATCCGCTTCGTGGTGTTCGCGATGATCATGGTGCCGGCGATGATCCCGGGCTCGCCGCTGTTTGCGATGCGCACCGAGCGGCTGAAGTTCCATCTGCTGCGCGGCGTCGCGCTGCTCGGCTCGTCGCTGATGTTCATCACCGGTTTACGCTATCTGCCGATCGCGGAAGCCTCCGCCACCGGCTTCGTCGCGCCGCTGTTCGTCACCGCGCTGTCGATCGTCTTCCTCAGCGAGAAGGTCGGCCTGCGCCGCTGGATCGCAACCGCGGTCGGCCTGTTCGGCGTGCTGATCATTCTCCGTCCCGGCACCGGCGCCTTCCATCTCGCTGCGCTGTTTCCGATCGCCTCGGCCTTCGCCTGGGCCTGCACCCTGATCATGACGCGCATGATGAGCGGCCGCGAGCACGCCATCACCATCATGACCTATTCGTCGATCGCCGGCGTCTGCATGCTGTCGATGATGGTGCCGTTCGTGTGGGTCACGCCGTCCTGGCAGGACATCGGCTTCGGCGTGCTGGTCGGAATCGCCTCGACCATGGGGCAGTGGATCGTCGTGCTCGCCTTCCGCTATGCCGACGCCTCGGTGCTGGCGCCGTTCTCCTACACCCAGCTGCTATGGGTCAGCATCCTCGGCTTCCTGGTGTTCGGCGAACTGCCGGATGTCTGGACCATCGTCGGCGCCGCCTTCATCGTGTCCAGCGGCCTCTACACCGCCCACCGCGAGCGCGTCCGCCGCTCGCAGCTGCTGCAGGTCGCCGGCGAGAGCTCGCCGAATCCGTGAAGGGACCTCGCCGTCATTCCGGGGCGAGGCCGAAGGCCTCGAACCCGGAATCTCGCGCTTGTCTTGCTCCCGCGCCTCATCTCGGGATTCCGGGTTCAAGGCCTATGGCCTTGCCCCGGAATGACGGAGCGTGTGGCTTGGAGTTGGCTCCGGCCGATGCTACCTCTGCTCCCCGAGCAACAAGAACAATGGGGAGCACGCCGCCATGATCGATCTGACGCCCGAGACCGTATTGCCCGACGACGGCACCAGCGGCACGCTGGTCGGCCGTGTCTGGCGGCCCGATGTCGACGGCCCGGCCGTGGTCGCCGTGCGCGATGACGGCGTGTTCGACGTCACCTCCGCTTTTCCCACCGTCACCGCGCTGTGCGAGCACGACGATCCGGCGGCCACCCTGGGCGCGATGAAGGGCGAGCGCATCGGCGATCTCGCCGCCATCCTCGCCAACACGGCGCCGGACCGCCGCGATCCGGCAAAACCGTGGCTGCTGGCCCCGGTCGATCTGCAGGTGCTCAAGGCCGCCGGCGTCACCTTCGCGATCTCGATGCTGGAGCGCGTCATCGAGGAGCGCGCGCGCGGCAATCCGGCCTCGGCCGAGGCGATCCGGACAGAGGTGGTGCGTCTGGTCGGCGACGATTTCTCCAAGCTCAAGCCGGGCTCCGACCAGGCGATGCACCTCAAGCAGGTGCTGATCGAGCAGAACGCCTGGAGCCAGTATCTGGAGGTCGGCATCGGCCCCGACGCCGAGGTCTTCACCAAGGCACCGACCTTGTCATCGGTCGGCACCGGCATGGATGCCGGGCTGCATCCGAAATCGACCTGGAACAATCCGGAGCCGGAGGTCGTGCTGATCGTGTCGAGCCGCGGCGCCATCGTCGGCGCGACGCTCGGCAACGACGTCAATCTGCGCGATTTCGAGGGCCGCTCGGCGCTGCTCTTGTCCAAGGCCAAGGACAACAACGCCTCCTGCGCGATCGGCCCCTTGCTGCGCCTGTTCGACAAGAGCTTTTCGCTCGACGACGTCAGGAAGATGGATGTCGCGCTCAACGTCACCGGCAGCGACGGCTTCGTGCTCGACGGCCATTCCTCGATCTCGAAGATCAGCCGAGACCCGACCGATCTCGTCGCCCAGACCATCGGCGCCGTGCATCAATACCCCGACGGCTTCGCGCTGTTCCTCGGCACCATGTTCGCCCCCGTCAAGGACCGCGACGCGCCGGGCCAGGGTTTTACGCACAAGCGTGACGACATCGTCACCATCTCCGCGCCCCAGCTCGGCCGCCTCGTCAACCGCATGCGCAACAGCGACGAATGCGAGCCATGGACTTTCGGGGTGGGCGCGCTGATGCGCAGCCTCGCACGGCGCAAGCTGATCTGAGGTGCGACGGCTTCCACAAACTCGGTGTCATTCCGGGGCGCGCGAAAGCGCGAGCCCAGAATCCATACGCCGCAGCGCGCGTGAGAAATAGCCTAGGACGTCTCATAGCACTCAGTCGTCATCGCCCGGCTTGACCGGGCGATCCAGTACGCCGCGGCCTGAATGGGTCCACCGAGAGGCCGCGGCGTACTGGATCCCCGCTTTCGCGGGGATGACCGCGGTGGTCTTGGAGCCTTCTGAACCCAAATCCATGCCACGCGGCGGTCCTCGACGGCAGGGGCGCTTCACACATGCCCCGAGGCCATCTGCCCGGCGGCGCGCCGCGGGCGCTCCTGCACTTGCGCGGTGTCGCCCAGCGCGCGGTCGCGGACCAGCGACAGCGCGTGGTCGCGTTCGGCGGCGGCGCTGCGGCGGGGCTCGGGGCGGCGCGGGGCGAGATCGTCCTCGATCGGATCCTTCGGCACCAGCGACAGCGCGCGCTCGAACGGATCGAGCGAGCCGTCGCGGCTCTTGCCGCTCTCTTGCCTCGGCTCCGGCTCGGGCGGCCGCCGCGCCACCAGCGTCTTGATGCGGCCGATCAGGCCGGACGGCGCCTCCGGCGGCGCGGAGTCGAACGGATCGGCGTAGAACGTCGCGCCGGCCTTCTCGACCATGCCGGCGAGCGCCGTCACCATGCGCGGCGAGCCGCAGGCATAGACGACATCAGTGGACGTCAGCGTCGGCATGTGCGGCTCGATACGGCCGGTGCGGATCGACGGATGATTGATCGGGCCTTCCTCCACGGTCGGAACAATCGTGACGTTCGGCAGCCGCGCCAGCTGCGCCAGGATCGGCGTCATGTAGAGCTGCGGCAGTTTCTTCGCGCCGGCGATGATCACCATCGGACGGCTGCGGTTCTCGCGTAGCGCCATCGCCGCGATCGCCCAGATTGGCGCGAAGCCGGTGCCGCTGCCGGCGAGGACGAGCCGCCCGGCGCCGCCCGGACGCAGGAAGGCATGGCCATACGGCCCCTGGATGCGCAGCCGGTGGCCGGGGCGGA